>JAVBTZ010000054.1:0-26435 GCA_031555915.1 Planctomycetota bacterium | reverse complement strand
CTTTAGTTTATTGTGTCTACAAAAGGCGTTTCTTTACAGGGTTGACATTGACAAGGTTGACATAGTAAGAAGTGGGTGGCTGAATCTCGTTGCCGTGAAGACGAGAAATCTGGGAGTCAAACTCTACAGGTCTGAAAATTGTCTCAGCGAAATTACTCATTTGACCTATACTTTATTCCAGGCTATACTAATACAATTCCGTTTATGTAGTGTACGAAGAGGGCTGGCATTATGAAAAAAGCAGAGACCAAAAACTCGCTGAAGTCGCTTAAATTCAAAAATCGAAAACTGGTCCTCTCTTTTATGCGGGCCTCGGGGGCAGTCTCCGTAAATGAAATATCCCACGCCACTTGCCTTAGCAAAATGACCGTTCACAAGATTATCGATCACTACCTTGCCGAAGGGGTCATCTCGCATGCCGGCAAGGGCGTCTCCACCGAAGAAGGCGGTAAAAAACCCAATTTGTTCGCCTTCAATGCCCATTCCCGCTTCATCTACGCGGTCAGGCTGGGCGGCGACTATCTCTCGACCTCCATCGTCAACCTCAAAGGCGAAATGGTGGTGGGCAAAAAAACCTATCCCCTGGATAACATCGGTTTGGATGAGCTCCTCAATCTTATCGGCACCGCTTTTCGGGAGCAGTCGGCAGAAAAAAATCTACCCCACGAAAATTGCCTGGCCGCCGTGGTCGGCGCCAACGGCGCCATTGACCTGGAAAACGGCGTCCTCCTGACTTCCTACCATAACCCCGGCTGGGGGCACAACATCCCCCTGCGGGATAAAATCGGCTGCCAACTCCCAGGGAACATTCCGGTGCACATGGACAGTTGGTGGCGCCACCTCGCCCACGGCGAAATGTATTACGCCAAAAACGGCAACCGCAACCGTTTCTTCTTGATTGGCAATTCCGGCAATTATGTCTCGGGGGGGCTGGTGCACCACCGGCAGGTCTGCCAGGGCGCGACCGGTTTTGCCGGTGAAATCGGGCATCTGATTGTGGCGCCCACGAGCGGGGTGCGTTGCATATGCGGCGGCATCGGCTGTTTGGAAGCGTTGGTGTCGCCGGCGCGGATTATGCGCCTGGCCGAGGAACGGCGGCCCATATTCCCCGATTCGGGATTGTTCAGCGCCGAGAAGGGAACGGTGGGCTTTCGTGAAATCGGCGAAATCGCCGACCAGGGCGATCCCCTGGCCCGACACCTCTTGGACGAAGCGGCCGGACATTTCGCGGTGGCGGTAAATAATATTGTGCAAATCTGCGATCCCGGACGCATCGTTCTCTACGGGGACTACAGCCGCATGGGCAGCTATTACCTGGACGTCCTGCACGAACGCATTCGCACCCAAAGCATGCACGGCGTCGACAAGCGCACCACGGTCGAATATTCCTCCCTGTCCGACGACCACAGCGTGGTCGGCGCCGCGACCAACATGACCGACCGCCTCTTCGCCAGCGGGGCGTGATAAACCACATTTCACCACAGAGTACACAGAGAACTGCAAAACATTTTAAAGAACCTCGTACAGGAATAAATCCATAAAAAAGCGATTTGCGGTTCTCTGTGTCCTCTGTGTCCCTGTGGTTGAATGCGGTTTGTCGGTTTCTCAGCTCCACTCCCTCTCATTCATTCGCCAAGCCTTCCGGCAGCGGCGTCGGCAAACCCGCGACCGGTATTCCCCAGCGTCTGGCTTCCTCCTCCGCTCGCCGGAGCCGCAGCAGGGTGTCGGGGTGGGACGCCATTATCGCCGGCAGTTCGTTTCCGCCGTTTTCTTCCGCCGACCGTTTCTCCACCTTTTCCGCCAACACCCGGAAAAAACCCATCGCCCCGGCCGCACTGCCGTAAACTTTCCCCAGCGCCCGCACCGCCTGCAAATCCGCCGCCTCTTCCTGCGACCGCGAATATCCAGCCAATCCCATATCGGTCAAATTCCCCACCATCCCCTCGCCGCCCTGCAAACCCAAGGACAACAATAACAAGCCAAACCCCCGCACCAATCCCTTTACCGCATCCCGATGCTTGATATGGGACATTTCATGCGCCAACACCATCGCCACCTGATCCTCGTTCTCCAGCAAATCCAGCATGCCCTGGAAAAACAGGATGTTGCCGCCAAAAGTCGCAAACGCGTTCACGGTCGGCCCGGGATAATAAAAAATTTTCACCGCCATGTCCGGCGGCATTTCCAAGGCCGGCGCCAACCGTTCCGCCAATCGGCGTAATTCCCTTTCCTTCGCCTGTCCCGCCGCGTCCAGCCTGGCCTGGAGAAAATTCTGTCCCACCAACGCCTTCTCCCAGCGGAAAGGGATCAGCGGAGTCAAATAAGTCGCCAGCACATTCAGGACCAGCAGCAGCATTCCCACCGCCAACGCCACCGTAAAGGCGGTTTTGGCAAAACTCCACAGCGCGCTCCCGCGGGGACTGTTTATCCCCTCGGCCGGCTGGCGGTTTTCATAACTCGGTTCTTCGCGGTCAGTTGGGTATGAGTGCGGTGCCATAGGCAATAACCTCCACGCAACTCGAACCCTTGTTGTCGCGGTTGCCGGACATGATGTTGGCGGTGGAAAATTTGACATTGAGAATACAGGCGGCGTTGAGATCCCGCGCCTCCGCCTTCATGCGGAGAATCGCCTCCCGGCGCGCCCTTTCCACCACGCTTTCGTACGCGCCAAGCCTGCCTCCGATCAAATTCATCAGTCCCGCCAACGTCGTCTTGAAATAGTCCATCCCCAACACCACGCTGCCGCACACCATTTCGCTGCGGCAATCCAGCATGGCGCGCGGGGGCGTGCGAATGGCGAAAACCAGCAAATCCGCCATTTCCCTCTCGCGCCGGCGGAGGGAGCGGTAATGCCGCCTCTCCACCCAAGACCCCGACACAAAACCCAGAACCACCAGGAACAGTATAATCCCAACCCCAAAAATCAGATCGAAATGCGGCTTGTTCATGGCGGCCCTTTCAGGAATGGCCCAGCGTCACGGTCGAGGTCTCCACTATTTCCGGCTCCTCCTCCAGCAGCACCGCCGTACCATACGCCATCACCTCCGCCGCTCCGGCGGTAATCGTGGACGTGCCCAGGCGAATATTCAGGACCGCGTTCGCGCCAATGCTCTCCGCCTCCATGACCATGCGGCGAATCGCCTCGTCCCGGCTTTCCCTAAGGAGCTCGGTATAACCCTTCAATTCCCCTCCGACAATATTCTTCAGAGACGCCATCATATCCCGTCCCACATGCTTGGCCCTGACCGAACTCCCCTGCACCAATCCCAGGTGCTTGCGGACGGTCCGGCCGGGTACGATTTCGAGATTGCTGAGGAGGACGCGTTGTCCGCCGCCTTGGTTCGCGCGTGGCATGGCTGTTTCCTTTTCTCCATTTGCCTACAGGTTGCTTCTTAAAAAAATCCGCCGGATACGCCTGAACTCACCTATAATTCGTTTGGAAGTATTGTCCACGCCGCAAGCGAATATACAAGAGGCGCAAGGCAAAAAAAACGCCGCCACCATGTAAGGGGGCGGCGGGCGGTGGGGGACGTTGTGTGTGGGAGATTGGGTGTGATTGTTGGATTGGTTTTTTGTTGCATTTATTACGAGGCGGGCGTCCCCCTTTGCCTGACCCTATCCGCAAGGTTGTTGGGATATGGTGGGTCGGTTAGCCAAGAGGCGCGTGCATCCCGATGCTGACTCGATTGCCGGGGCGGCGAAATCGAAGGACGACGCGCATAAGTCAGGTTCGGTATGAACCTGGGATGAAGACGCTTTGCCGGACGGCGCAAAACTGCCTTGGAGCAAAGCGTCTTCAATAGTAGAAAACCGAAAAAGCGGAACCAGGTTGGATCGCGGTGACCTAAGGGTTGGGCGGCGAAAACAAGCCCTGCCGCCCATGACTTTCGTAGCGTGGCGGGTTGCCGTTTGGCCGGAGGGAATAACCCGGCTTTGGCATTGCCGCCTCGTATATTTAATCGGCAAGCTGTTGCCTTTGTTTGGGGCCGCGCCCGGACGGCCGACAGGTTTCCGGCAGGGCGTTCCGTCCGACTTTGGTTTTGACGCGGGCGGTGCGGCTATTAGGGAAGGAAAGGCGACCGACTCGAAAATCCCTCGTCCTTCCTTTACGCATGGTTCAATTGCTTGCCGTAATTTGATCTTGGTGAAGCTTCAGGCGGTCCTGGTACTGGCTAGGCAAATAGCGCATCCATCCATCATGCCGGTTCAGCGGGTCTGGGCGAGGCCCGGATTGGCAGCCCCCAACAGCCCGGCGCCTTCGCCGGAGTAGCTGTTTTGGCCGCCGGCCGGCGGGACTCTGGGCGGAACCGGAACCCTTTCCGGCGCGGGTCTCCCGGGGGCGGTCGGTTTCGTGGGAATGGAAGACACCGGAGTCGAGCGGACAGCCGAAAGGTCGTCGGGGAGAAGCAGTTCGTAGTCCTTGATGGAGAAGAAGCCGGAGAACGGCATACTGTTTTGCTTCGGTTCACTTTCGCGTTTCCGCCAGTCCGCGTCCAGGTTTTGCAGCTTGCGGATTTGTCTGGCGGCATCGGTGCCGATATAGTCGGCCAGGGTCAGATCCTTGAGGGCCTCGTTACGTTGGCTGATGTACTGGCTCCGGTTCATGATTTTTTCTTCATGTGCGGCCTGCAGCTCGGCCAGCCCTTTTAGATCGCGTTGGTAGTCGTAGCTGACGTCGCCGATTTGCTTCTTGAGGTCGGACAATTTCTCTTCCAGGGGTTTACGCTGCCGGTCGGCCAAGTCAATGCTGTCCAACTTCAGTTTTAAGTCCTGGGCCTGCTTGTTGTATTTGGCGATATCCCCGTCGAGGTTGTTTTTCAGCGTCTTCCGGGCGCCGTCGACCCGGTCGCGTAGGCGAACGAGCCGGATATCCATGTCGCCTCTTTGCCAGGGCGAGTAGGCGAAGGCGGGGGGAACCAAATCAATCAGCTTGGCCAACTGTTCCCTCTGGGCGTTTTCCTGGGCGATGTGGCGGTTTTCGAGGTCGACGATACGGTCGCGGAATTTTTTATAGGAGGTGCTGGTGACCGGTTCGGCAAGCATTTCCCGGCGGAGATCGTTACGTTCCGTCAAGTAGGCGAGTCGTTCTTCCAGTCCTTTTTTGACGATGTTCCGGCGTTCGGTAAGGTTGCGGACCGCCTCGCGGTAATTGCCCTCTTGTTCTTTCTCGGCTTGGGTGATGGCAGCGAGTTTGGCTTGCAGGTCGGCCTTGTCCCCTTCGCTGATACTCTGGGCGGCCATTTGGCTTTTCAATTCGGCGCTTTCCTGTTTATATTGGGTCTTGATGTCGGCCAAGACGGCGTCGAGGTCCCGGCGTTGGGTGGCGAAGCTGTCGAGTTCATGGTTCTGCAGGCGTTCGAAGGAAAATTTCTCTTCCAGGTAGCGGACGTCGTTTTGGTAGGTCTGTTCTTCAACGTCTTTCTTGTAGGCCAGGACGGCAATTTCCTTGAGGTATTGGTCGCGGGACGAGTCGCTGAGGTTGGGGGCGGAAAGTTTTTGCATCACCCCGCCCTGATCCGCCAAGTTTTCCTTGAGGAAAGACTGGCGTTTAATGACCAGGTTGCGGTATTCATCCAGCGTTTCCGAACCGGAGCGGTATCTGCTCTCCGCATCCTGCTTGGCATGATCCAGGGCTTTCTGGAAATAGGCGAATCTTTCTTTTTGGATGGGGGAAAGATTGGGGTTGGCGGCGTCCTCCTGCAGGGCAAGTTCAATGGCGGCAAGATTCTTTTCCGCAAGTATGCGTCGGTCTTCGAGGACGTCCCGTTCGTCATGGATCTTCATCAGTTCGTCGAAGCGGCGGCCATTGAGTTGATAGAGCTGTTGCAGGTTGGCAAGGGCGAAGTCGTAGGTTTTGTTGGCGGCGGTGAGGTCTTCGGAGATTTTTTGCAGGCCGGCTTGGTATTTGGGGTCGGTATCCGCCAGGTTTTGGCTTACCCGGGCCTCTTCCAGAGTTGCTTTTTCCTGCTCGATTCGGGCCAGGGTGACGTCCCGCAGTTTCTCCGCCTCCTTGATTTCCTTGGCGATATTGCTGGCGTTATCATCCCGTTCTCTGGTTATATAAGCATATTCTTCGTCGAGTTCGTTCCAGACGTCCTGGTTTTGTTGTTCGATTTCTTGCATGCGGGCGTCGAGGCGTTGGGGCAAGCTGCCGTCGTTATAAGCGTAACTTGCGGTATTTGCCGCCAAAGGGGGGGAAGTGGCGGCGGCGGCAGCGGCGGTGCCAGCCACGGCCAGGGCCGGCAAGGCCAAGGCCGGCAAGGCCAGAAGCACCGGCAACCAATAGCGGAGCAGGGGACGACACATGGTTGAATCTCCTATGTGTATATTGTGCACACGGTTTTTAGCTGATGCCAGGGTTAAGGCCAGGGCCAACGGCTAAAAGCGGGGGAGAGAAAATTGCGGCGGAGCAAGGCCTTGCCCGGCATCCCGGGGATGGACATGTTACGGAATTGGTTAATTTTGCTTTGCCACTCCAATTCCCGTGTTTAGCCCATAATTTATATGGAAGCGGATATAGCGACTTTTACCGTCGGCAACCAAGGTGATTATTCTTTTGCCGGAGTTTTTAAAGTAAACCGTATCAGCCGCTTTTTGCTTTTCTTTAAAACTCCACTGTAATATTCGGCGTCTTTTCCCGTTCTTTTTTTGTTAATATTTCTTTCTTTTCGTTAACCAACACCGTTATAATAGACACTATACCCGGGAATTTATTTTTTGCAAGTGTTAATGTTGCCGGAAAATTTAATCTAACTTCAATCGTATGTGTTATCCATTCTAGAATCATTCGTTACAATTTCGCGATATTGTAAAGTTTCCGGCTAGCGTTGATTTTCTTAACGAAAATTGCCAAACCAGTTAATACGGATAAAATTGGCATTTTTTTGCGATTATTCCTGTAACCCTCAACCAAACAGAATGTTACAGTAAATACAGCCACAAATAAGGGCGGCCGATAAAAATCGGCCGCCCTTATTCACGTTAGACCTTTTTTTTTGCCCACAAGATGAAAAATAACGCGGATTAGACCCTACCCCTCAAGCACCATGAACCTTGGACTCGATATCCGCCTTCACATCCGCCGGAATATGCAACGCTTCGGCCAAACCGTCAAGATACTGCTTCTCCATAAAATTATCCGATTTGACCACCGTGCAAGTCAGGGTAAACAGCTGCAACGCCTCTTCCTCATCCATCACCCCGCGCGCCACCGCCGCCGGATCGACATTTTCGTTCATTGCCGCCTGCACCACCTGTTGACCTTCGCGGCCCAGGTTCATGGCGGTGAGTTTTTGCATGATGCTGTCGCGTTCCTGCTTGTCGATGTTGCCGTCGGCCCGGGCGGCGTAAATCATCGCCCTAATCGCCCTTTCCGCCCGTTCGCCGGCGGGGGAAATAGTGCCGGTCTGGAATTGGGGATTGGCCGAATTGTCTTCACGAAAACGCTTTTTGTATTGATCCCACAAATACGCGCCGCCGCCCCCGACCAAGGCCCCTTTCAACAAGCCGCCGATCCCCTTCCCCCCCAGTAGCACGCCGGCAATGCCGCCCAAGGCGGCGGGACCAAGCAGTTTGTTCAGCCCTTGTGCCCCTTTGACATCCGTGGAGGGGCTGCCTTGGGCGCCGGGGGTGAGCTGGGTGGTGCCGAACATGCCGGCAATGTCGCGAAGTAGATCCATCATAGACTCCTATAGGGAAAGGGGTAAAAACAACGCCATGAAAACTGAACATAGTTATTATACATGCTTTGCTTAATTTGGGGAGGAGGTCTTTCTTTTTTTTTATGACCTGGCATGTTAATACTTGGCAAATCTTAGTATCTCCGCTGATTCTGTCGGTACACGTAGGCCAGAACCTCCGCCACCGCCGGGTAAAGTTCGCTGGGAATAAATGAACCGATATCCAACTTCGCCAGCGCTTCGACCAAATCCGGGTCTTCCCGCACGGGAATTTTGTGTTCCTTGGCCAATTCGAGTATTTTCTGCGCCACATTGCCGGCCCCGCGCGCAAGAACCCGGGGAGCCGCGTCTTTGTCCTGATTATAGCGTAGCGCCACCGCCAATTGCCGTTTCGAGGCGCCTTTTTTCTCAGCCATGCCTTATTTTCCTGTTACCCCGCCCGGCCTGACATTCCGCAGCCAGTCGCCGCGTATAAACAAAAGGGCGCTCTGGCGGAGCGCCCGGTTTTACCACATCATGGCAAGCTATTAGCAACCCATCCATCAAATCTTCATCATCGAAATATTGACCGTGAAGGTGCCGCGTTCATTCGGGGTAATGGGCATCTCCGGCAGTTCGAATTCCACCGACACCGAGGTCATCCCCCGATAGTGCGATATCGAATAACTGTTGCCGACGATGACCGAAGGCACGCTAATCCGATCGAAGCGGTAATCGGTTGTGGAGAGGGCGGCTTTGGCCTGGCCGGCGATGATGTTGGCGATTTCGCAGAGGCCGTCCAGGGTTTGGTTGTCCAGGGTGGGAAGCGTTTCGCCGAGCATCCGTCCCGCCATGAATCTGGCGCAGGCGTCCGAAGTGTTGATGATCATCGACCCGCTCATCGGACCCACAAAGCCAATGATGGAGGAAACGTTGCCGCGCGATTGCAGCAGTTTGGCCAAGCCAATTGCCGACGGCTTAAGTCCAGCCATCATCAGACCGTCTTTGGTGCACTTAATCAGGACATTGACCAGGTTTTCATCGAGATCGAGAGTAGCATGCAACGCCATTGTATTCCTCCACAGGCTTGGAAACGGAAAGGGGCGGGGTGGTTGAGAAACCTCTCCTAGGTTAAACCTGTATGCCGTCCGGTCAAGGAAAAAACCCGTCCGGCCGGTTATTCCCCGATGATTTTTACCAAAATACGCTTGGGACGGCGGCCGTCGAATTCATAGTAGAAGATGTGTTCCCAGGGTCCAAGATGGAGCCGGCCGGCCGTCACCGCCACTACCACTTCGCGTCCCATGATTTGTCTTTTCATATGGGCGTCGGCGTTGTCTTCGGAGCCGTTGTGCCGATATTGATTGACCGGTTCGTGCGGGGCGAGTTTTTCCAGCCAGAGTTCGTAGTCATGGTGTAGCCCGGACTCGTCGTCGTTGATGAAAACCGACGCGGTGATATGCATGGCGTTCACCAGGCAGAACCCTTCCTTAATGCCGGAGTCCTTGACCATTTCCGCCACCTGCCGATGCAGGGAGACGATGCCCCGGCGGGACGGTACGTTCAGGGTGATTTCTTGGGTGTAGGATTTCATGGAGCGCCTTTTCGCATTAAGTTTTCGCCAACTTTTCAATTTCCGCCTTGGATAAACCCGTAAATCCGGCCACCACCTCGGCCGATAAACCCTGTCGCAACGCCTTAACGGCCATCTCCTTTATCCCCACCTTGCGGCCCTTTTCCATGCCCTTTTCCATGCCCTTTTCCAGGCCCAGTTTCAACCCTTGCATCTTCCCTTTCCTCATGCCCTTGGCCATGCCTTCGGTCAAGCCGGATATACGCATTATATCCCGATCGCGCCGTTCTTTTTCCCGGGCTTGGGCCAGGAGGCGTTCATTTTCATCCGCGCTGAGTTCCTTCAACCTTCCCCAGGCTTTTTTCAACATGGGATCTTTTTTACTTATCATCTTGAAGTCCCCTTCTTTTCGCGTTGAAAAGAATCGCAACCACTCCCATATTTTACTGCCATCGGAAGTCTTGGGCAACTTCGGTATTTCCAGAATATGAATTTCGAACAGACGGGCGTATTCGCGATTCTCAAGTTCCGCTTCGGGATCGTACAAAATATAGCGATGATGGTAGCGCTTGCCAACCTTCTTGGTAAAGTGATGATCCGCGACAACAATGCTGATCGCCCGCTTGATTTTGTCGTAACCATCGCCTTGCCCCATTTGGTCCATCACCATGCCGGCGGTGTAGAAAAGGATGCGTTCCGACAGCCAGGATTGCGAATCAACCTGGACTTCGATGTCAATTACTTTTCCGGTTGGAGAATTGACCTTGATGTCGAGAATGCCTTTTTTGTCACGGGGGTATTTGCCGGGCATTTTGGGGTCGACGATTTCCAGACCCTGGTAATCCCTGGCCGGAAGGTCGAGGACCGATTGGAGAAAATCGGACAACAGTTCGATATGGTCCTGATCGCCCAGCAAACGTTTGAATACGTAGTCGTTTAAGGGGGATAATATTTCATTTTTCATGGCGGGTTACTTTGTGCAGGCGGTTGAAAGATGCAACCTTATTATCTGAAAATATCGGTTAAAACCCTTCCTTTCCCACCAACGGCACGAACCTGACTTCCAAAAGTTCTTCCTCCGCCACTTCGCCCTTCGCATCCTTTTTCACCAACAACAACCGCTGTTCCTCCCTCACTTCCCCCACCGGAATCACCAGCCGACCTCCCCTACCCAACTGGTCCTTCAAGGCCGCCGGCACCTTCGGGCCCGCCGCGGTGACGATTATCCGTTGAAACGGCGCTTCCTCCGGCCAGCCCAGGGTCCCGTCGTCCACCCGCAAAGTGATCCGGTCGCCGTAACCAAGTTCATCCAATACCGCTTCCGCCGCGTAGGACAAATCTTCATGCCGTTCGATGGTGAAAACTTCCGCCCCCATTTCCGCCAACACCGCCGCCTGGTAACCGCTCCCGGTGCCGATTTCCAGCACCTTCATCCCCGCTTCCACCAGGAGCGCCTCGGTCATGTACGCCACGATGTACGGTTGCGAAATCGTCTGGCCGCAGCCTATTCGCAAAGGCGTATCGTCAAAAGCGTGAATCCGCAGGCTGGCCGGCAAAAACCGGTCCCGCCGCACCCGGGCCATCGCCTTCAGGACCGCCGGATCGCTTATCCCCCGGTCCAGCAAGTCACGCTCCAGCATTTCATCCCGGCGTTGACGCAATTCCTCGGGAATGGCGTTCCGGTCCGGTTCCGCTTCCGCCTTTGGGCCCGTCTCAGCCATTTTTCGTCTCGTCCCGGCGGTGTCTGGCGATTTTCTCCAGGGCGATCGACGCGGCCGCCTTCTCCGAATCCATTTTCCCCGGGCCGGTAAGCGGTTTTAAAATCCGTTCCGCCTCGTCATAATCCTTTTTCAACATATGGCACACCCCGAGGTGCAGAAGGGAACGCTTGTCCTGGGGATTCCGCCGGAGACACTTGTTCTCAATCACCGCAATCGCCTCATCGTAAGACTCCTCGCCCATCAAGGCTATCGCCTCGTCAATGGCCAGACTGATGATATCGCGCTTTTTGAGGCCGAATAGCTCCAGAATGTTCATGCCCATCTTGATTTCATCCTTTTCGGAAGCCTTTCCCCGGCTTCCCCATTTCCCTAGGAACGCGCCTTCAGGACCGCCATAATCTCCAGCGCCGCCGACAGCAACACCAAATCGGGACGCACATTGCGGACAATTTGCTCCGCCCCGGTCCACAGGGCGTTCAAGGCCCCGGCAACCGCATCCTCACCCGCCCCGCCCCGCCGCAAGAGCCGCCGTAAGGCCAAAGCGGTCAAATCCAACGCTTTCAGGGCATGGCGGCGTTTACCCGCGCTTTCCGTTTCCCCCGGCCCCGCCGGGCCCGCGTCGAACGTCTGCCACGCCGCCGCCAACCGTAGCGCCCCATCCGCACCGGGCTGGGCGAACGCCTCTCGCTCCAGCCAACGCCATAATGCCAATGTTCCCCCGCCCGACAGCCCTATCGCCACCCCAAGCGACCCTTCCGACGCTTCCGCCAGGTCCCTGGCCGCGCCTCCTTCCGCCAAACCGCGCTTCGCCAATTCACCCGCTATCGTTTCCCTGTCCAAAGGCAGCATGCCAACCCTTCGGCAACGGCTGCAAATTGTTGCCGGCAGGCGGTCCCGGGCGGTGGCGGTCAGGATAAGGAGAGTTTGGGGCGGCGGTTCTTCCAAGGTTTTCAGAAAGGCGTTGGCGCTCTCGGGACGCATACGTTCGGCATCGGGAATTACCGCCACCCGCCAGCCGCCTTCGCTGGGTTTAAGCCGGAGAAAGGACAGGAGGGGCGGATGCTCGATGCTGTCGGCCGACCCGGGCGCTGCCGGGCGCTCGACAAAACGGCCCAGGCGAAGTTCGGCTGGATTACGGGGGAGTTCGAGATAATCGGGGTGATTGTCGTGGGCCAGCAGGTGGCAGGGGCGGCAAATTCCGCAGGCGGCGCCATTCGCCGGCACATTTTGACAGAATAGGCGTGCCGCCAAGCCGCGGGCGAGGGTGAGTTTGCCGGTGCCGGCCGGTCCTTCGATAAGATAGGCATGGGCCATCCGCCCGCTGGCCGCTTCGTGGTTGAGGCGGGCGAGAGTTGCGTTTTGGCCTAATACATCCGCCAGGCTCCATGCCATGCCGGTTTCCTTCGTCAGCCCCGCGCCCGGAGAAAATCCTCCTCCGCCTGGTAACTGGACCGCACAAACGGC
Source organism: Planctomycetota bacterium (assembly GCA_031555915.1). Lineage (GTDB taxonomy): Bacteria > Planctomycetota > SZUA-567 > SZUA-567 > SZUA-567 > JAJBSZ01. The sequence continues at coordinate 14,019 of JAVBTZ010000054.1, read as the reverse complement.
CCGCACGCCACCGCCTTGAACCCCAAACCCACAAGCTCCCGCTCCAATTCGGCGAATTCCTCCGGCGGAACAAACCGCGCCACCTCCAACGTCCGACTCGACTTCGGCCGCAAATACTGCCCCACCGTGATGATGTCCACCCCCACTTCCCTAAGTATTTCCGCCGTCTCGAGAATCTCCTCCAGGTCCTCCCCCAGCCCCAGCATCAGCCCGCTCTTCGTCGCCATTTCCGGCTGGCGTTCCTTCGCGTAATCCAACAGCGCCAGGCTCTGATCGAAATCCGCCTTCGGTCGGACTTCCGTATAAAGCCGCTCCACCGTCTCCAAGTTGTGATTGAAAACATCCGCCCCGGCGTCCACCGCCACCGCCCAGGCCGCTTCATCGCCCCAAAAGTCCGGGACCAGGATTTCCACTGTCGTCTCCGGCGTGAGCCGCCGCATCGCCCGCACCGTGGCGGCGAAGTGTTCCGCCCCGCCGTCGGGGAGGTCGTCCCGGGTAACCGAGGTGACGACCGCATGTTTAAGCCCCAAACGCCGCACCGCCTCCGCCACCCGGTTCGGTTCCTCCGGGTCGAGCGGGGCCGGCGGACCGTCCTCCATGGCGCAAAAACGGCAGCGGCGGGTGCAATTCGGTCCCATTAAAAGAAACGCCGCCCGCCCCCGATTCTTGCACTCGAGCCGGTTCGGGCAACGCGCCCCGCGGCAAACCGTGTCGACCCGCAGTTCCTCCAGGCACGCCTCCACCGCCGTTTCCCCGCCTTGAGGGGGAATGGTTTTTTTCAGCCACGGCGGCAGACGTACCGCCGGCCCTTTTGGGGCGCCGCCATTATCACCAACCGGTTTCAACATGCGAATTTCCCATAACAAAAAAGTAAAACCTCGACAACTTGGCTGGAAAGCGAACCGCAGTTCGGTTCGCTTTCCAGCCAACGCCTCACTCCCACTCGATGGTTGCCGGCGGCTTCGAGGAGACGTCGTAGACCACCCGGTTCACCCCCTTGACTTCGTTCGTAATCCGCCGGGAAATCCGCCGGATAATCCCGTAGGGAATCTCGGCCCAGTCCGCCGTCATGCCGTCCTCCGACTCGACCAGCCGGAGAGCCGTAACCCCTTCGTAGGTACGTTGGTCCCCCATGACCCCGACCGAAGCCTGCGGCAGCAAAACGGCGAACGCCTGCCATAATTTCCGATACCAGCCGGCGGAATGGATTTCCTCCAGGACAATCGCGTCGATGTCCTGCAACATCGCCACCCGCTCCGCCGTGACTTCGCCGATTATCCGCACCGCCAGCCCGGGCCCGGGGAAGGGATGCCGCCGGAGTTCATCCTCCGGTATTCCCAGGGTCACCCCCAATTCGCGAACTTCGTCCTTGAAGAGTTCGCGGAGGGGTTCAATCAGCTTCAGGCCCATTTTTTCGGGAAGGCCGCCGACATTGTGGTGGCTTTTAATCACCGCCGCCCCGCCGGAACCGTAGGCGCCGGAGGATTCGATGACGTCGGGGTAAAGGGTGCCTTGGCCGAGGAAACTCACGCCGGGCAGCTTTTTCGCCTCTTCCTGGAAAATGTCGATGAAGACCCGGCCGATGGTTTTCCGTTTTTGTTCCGGGTCCGTAACCCCCTTAAGGGCGGAGAGGAAGCGCTCCCCCGCCTTCACGCCGACAATATTGAAACGGTTGCCGTAACGGGACATCACCCGCTCGAACTCGCCTTTACGCAGCAGCCCGTTGTCGACAAAGATGCAGGTCAGTTTGTCGCCGAGCGCCTCTGAGAGAAGGACGGCTGTCACGGTCGAATCGACCCCGCCGGAAATCCCCATGACGGCGTTGGCCTCGCCGACCTGCTCCCGCGCGGCGGCTACGGCCGAATCGGAGAAATTGGACATCACCCAATCGCCCTTGCAGCCGCAGATGTTGTAGAGGAAATTCTCGAGAATCTCGCCGCCAAGCGGGGTGTGATGGACTTCGGGGTGGAATTGAATCCCGTAGAATTTCTTCTCCGGGAGGTAAAACCCGGCGTGGGGGCAGTCGGCGGTGGCGAGGAAATCCACTGCGTCCGGCGGCAGTTCCACCACCCGGTCGCCGTGGCTCATCCACACGTCGAAGGTTTTGGGGAGGCCGTTCAGGAGCGGGTTTTTGCCGATGACGGACGCCGTCGCGCGGCCGTATTCGCGCACGCCCGAAGGACCGACTTCGCCCCCCAAGGTCTTGGCGATGAGTTGCGCGCCGTAACAAATGCCGAGAATCGGCACGCCCATTCGGAATATGGCCGGGTCGCACTGCGGCGCGGTCTGATCGTAGACGCTTTTCGGCCCGCCGGAAAGGACGATGGCGGAGATGTTCTGCTCTTGCAGGTCCTTCACCCTGATGGTGCCGGCGAACAGGCGGGAGTGCACCCGCTGTTCCCTCAGGCGACGAACGATGAGCCCGGTGTATTGCGAACCATAATCGAGAACCGCGACGGTCTGAAACACCACCATCTCCTTTTAATGCTGTGAAAGAGTGACGAAACCGCCTCGGGGGAGTTGCACGAGACGGACTTAAGCAATGTAAACTTTTTGCATATTTTATCAGGTTCCCGGGATAATGCCAAGAAATAGGGGTGGGGCGGAAAAATTACCCAACCCGAGTTTTACCCTAACTCTACTACGCGACTGTTGTGGGAACCGCCTCCACAACAGTCGTGTGATCAAGAGGTTGTATGGTGAACGGTGTGTCGTGCCGTTTTTTGCTACCGCCTCTCGTATTACCGATAACCCTAACTTCATGCGGCATTTGCGGATGCGGTTCCCGCAAATGTCGCGTTGTAGAGCTAATATCCCCGCGCCGCGTCGACAAAGGCCAGAAACAACGGATGCGGCTTAAGCGGCCGGCTGCGGAACTCCGGATGCGCCTGCGTCGCCAGAAAAAACTGTCCCGGCTTCGCCGCCCCGTTCGCCAGCTCCACCACTTCCACCAGCCCGTTCTCGGGATGCCGGCCGGAAACCCTGAGGCCGTGGTTTTCCAATATCCGCACCTTGTCGGGATTCACTTCGTAACGGTGACGGTGCCGCTCCTCGATCATGTCCCGTCCGTAAATGGCCCGGGCCAACGTGCCGGGCGCCAGCCGGCAGGCCTGAATCCCCAACCGCATGGTGCCGCCCCGGGGAGTGGCTTTGCCCTGGTTGTCCAACAGGGTCACCCAAGAGGAATCGGGGACGGGGTCCTGTCCCGCTTCAGACCATTCGGCGCTGACCGCGTCCTGGTAGCCGCAGACATGCCGGGCAAACTCGACCACCGCGCATTGGAGACCGTAACAGAGGCCAAGGAAGGGGGTCCCGCTTTCCCGGGCGAAACGAATGGCCGCCATCTTCCCCTTGGACCCGCGGACGCCGAAACCGCCCGGCACGATAATCCCGCCGGCGTCCCTAAGCCGTTCCGCCGGGGAGGCGCCCGCAAGCGCCTCGGCGTCGACCCAATCCACCGCCAGCCCCGTTCCCCGCGCCACCGCCGCGTGCAGGAGCGCTTCGGAGAGGGATTTATAACAGTCGGCCGAGCCGCTGTATTTGCCAATCACGGCGATTTTCACCGCCGGCGGCCGGGTCGCCCCCTGGCAGAAGGCCCGCCAGCGGGACAGGTCCACCACCCCGGGCTTAAGCCCGAGACGCTCGCACAGGAGCCGGTCCAGGCCCTGGGCGTGGAGACGCTCGGGGACGTCGTAAATGACCTTGACGTCGGGAACCTCCACCACCCGCTCGGAACGGAGATTGGTGTAAAGGGCGAGTTTGGCGCGGGCGTCGGGGGACACGGGGCGGCTGCCGCGGCAGAGGAGGAAATCCATGTGCAGGCCGCATTCACGCAATTTTTGCGCCGAATGCTGGGCGGGTTTCGTCTTCAGGTCCCCGCCCCCGGCCAGCACTTCCGGCAGCAGCACCAGATGCAGGAGGGCGCAGTTTTCCTTGCCCTGTTCCAAAATGAACTGGCGGATGGCCTCGATGAAGGGCATCCCCTCGATGTCCCCGATCGTGCCGCCCAGTTCCACCAGAATCACTTCGGGACGACTCCGGGCGACGGCCGCCAGGGCTTCCTTGATGGCGCCGGTGATGTGGGGGATGACCTGGACGGTGTCGCCGTCGTAATAGCCCTGCCGCTCCCGCTCCATGACTTTGCCGTAGATTTGCCCGGTGGTGACGTTGTTCACCCGGGCCAGGGTGACGTCGGCGAAGCGTTCGTAATGGCCAAGGTCCAGGTCCGTTTCCGCGCCGTCCTCGGTGACGAAGACTTCGCCGTGCTGATTGGGGTTCATGGTGCCGGCGTCGCGGTTGAGGTAGGGGTCGAACTTCAGGAACGACACCGTCAGGCCGCAGGCGCGCAGGAGGAGCCCCAGGGAAGCGGAGACCACGCCCTTCCCCAGGGAACTGACCACGCCGCCGGTGATGAAAATGTATTTACTCATAAGGTTGCCGCTCCGCCATTTTTTCGAGAGGGCCAAGTATAGCCAAGAATCACCAACACGAAACGCTTTTTTTACAATTCCCATTCCCCTCACCCGATTTTTATCGACAAACAACTTTGATTTCACTACCTTCTTGGTTTGACACCAAGCTAACCAAACCAACCTCGCCAGAAAGGAAGCTAATGCAAACCACCGTATTCACCGCCACCCCCGAACTCGCAAGCGCCGTCGGCGCCGCCAATACCTCCCCCGAACTCGAATTCCAGTTCACCGAAGCCGCCCTCTCGGCCGACAACGCCGGGCTTATCTCCGGTTCGAAAGCGGTGTCGGTCGGCGAGACCGAGGCCGCCGACGAAGCCACCCTGGACGCCCTCGCCGCGGCCGGCGTCAAGCTGGTCGTGCTCCGTGCAAACGATTTCTCCCGCTTCAATCCCGAATACGCGCATAAAGTGGGCATCTACGTTTGCCATATGCCCAGTCCCGACGCCGACGCCGCGGCCTACCTCGTGGCGACGGTGGCGGCCTACGCCGGCGGCAAGCCGATTAACATTGTCACCTACAAGGACGTGCACGGGAAAGCCTTCATCAACCCGACCCTGAGGCCGTGGGCTGCGAAGTAAGGGAAAACAACCATGCTCACCGCCATCCTCGCCATGGTCGCCGGCATTGCTCTCCTGGTCCTTGCCGCCAACATCTTTGTCGACGGCGCCGCCGCCCTGGCCAAACACTTCGGCCTCCCGCCCCTCCTCATCGGAATCGTGGTCATCGGCTTCGGCACCTCCACGCCCGAACTCATCGTCTCCGCCACCGCCGCCTATCACGGCACCGTCGGCATCGCCCTGGGTAACGCCTTCGGTTCCAACATCGTCAACATCGGCCTCATCCTCGGCGTCTGCACCCTCATCAACCCCATCAACGTCACCCGCACCGTCATCAGCCGGGAAATCCCCATCCTCATCGTTGTCACCGCCCTGGCCATCTTCCTCCTGCGGGACGGCGAACTCTCCCGCTGGGACGCCCTGATTTGCCTCGCCGCCTTCGCCGGCTCACTCTACCTTACCATCCAAAACGCCAAGCAGGAAGTGGCGGCCCAAGACGCGGTAGCCACCGAAATGACCCGCGAAGCCGACGAGTTTTCCAAGAAGGAAGAGAAAAGAATCACCCCGCCCAGCAAAGCCGCAGTCTACATCATCGGGGGGCTGGCGGTGATGCTGGCCAGTTCCGAACTCCTGGTTTGGGGCGCGGTGGAAATAGCCAGGCATTTCGGCGTCTCCGACCTGGTCATCGGACTTACCATCGTCTCCATCGGCACCGGCCTGCCGGAACTCGCCTCCTCCGTTATCGCCTCCATTAAAGGTCAAGACGATCTGGCCATCGGCAACGTCATCGGCTCCAACACCTTCAACACCCTGGTCGTCACCGGGCTGGCCGGCTTCATCCACCCCCTGCACGCCGACCACGATTTTCTCCACCGGGACCTGCCGGTAGTGGTGGCGGGGACGCTCCTTCTGTACATCTTCAGTTGGGGCCGGAACGGCAAGGGAAGCCTGGTCCGCTACGAAGGCGCCTGCCTATTGGCCTATTTCGCCGCCTACACCGGCTACTTGATCCTGACCGGAATTTAGAAGCCGCTCAAAACAGGAGAAACGATGAGTTCCGACTACCTCGCCATAACCGAACCCCATCATATCGCCACCCCCCCGCTTCACGCCTACCAAGCCGTCCAAGCCGCACCGGCCGGAGCCCTGGAAAACAATACGGAAATTGCCGCCGCCCAGCTGAACCAAACCCTTGCCGCCGGCTCCGTCGACGCCGCCCCTGCCGCCGCCGCCCAGGCAAGCGCCGCCGCCGCTGGCGTCCCGGCCGAGAGCAGGCCCAAAAGCGCCCAGGAATTGGCGAAAGAGGCCGAACTTCTCGAATATCTCGACGAAACGCCCGACAGCCTCGCCGCCCACGCCGAAATAAACCTCGGCCTCGGCCACGGCCCCGCCTTCAATAACCCCAACCCAGACCACCCCTCTGCCGACAACCCCGCCCTAGCCACCTCCAACACCGGTCCCGAAACCTCCGGCGCCATGCCGCCAGCGCCCCCTCCCACGCCTTCCCCTACGGGACAGCCCAGCGCGCAAGAATTAAAGGAAGCTTATCTCGAAGCCCAGTTGGCAGACGAGGCAGCGCTGTTTGACGCCTCCGACATTACCGGTTCCTCCGGCAGCACGGCGAGTTCGGTCGCCTCGGAAGAAGCGGAAATCATGCGGTCGGAAATGGAAGCGGCCGGCAGCGAAGGACAGGACAATCCCGCGCCAACCTATCATCATATCAATGTCGAAGCGTAAGAGGCCGCAACCAAAGCAAAACCAGCCGAAAAAAGGTTTCAATATTTCATAAGTGAATTACAATAGACGCAAGCGATCGGGTTGCTTTGTCGGCAATTATACTCGTCGCGTATTGAAATCATTCCTATCTACTCGTTTTTCAATCCTGTAGGAGAATAATATGCGTCTACTCACCCGAGCTGATTTCGACGGTCTGGCCTGCGGCGCCCTTTTGAAAGAGCTCGGCGTCATCGATTCCTGGAAATTTGTCCACCCCAAAGACATGCAGGACGGCAAGGAGGAAGTCACCCCCAACGACGTCCTGGCCAACGTCCCCTACGACCCCCGCTGCAAATTGTGGTTCGACCACCACGTCTCGGAACACCAGCGCCTGGGGGAAATCAAGTTCGAAGGCGCCAGCCATCCCGCCGACTCCGCCGCCCGGGTCATCTATGAATACTACGGCGGCGACCAGCGCCTCCCCCACTTCAAGGAAATGGTCAAATACGTCGACAAGGTCGACGCCGCCAAACTGACGGTCGATGAAATTCAAAACCCCAAAGGCTGGATACTCCTCGGCTTCATCATGGACCCCCGCACCGGCCTCGGGCGTTTCCGCAACTTCCGCATCTCCAACTATCAGCTGATGGAAGTCCTCATCGACGCCTGCCGCACCCAAAGCGTCGAGGAAATTCTGGAAAACCCCGACGTCAAGGAACGTATCGAAAAATACCGGGAGCAGTCCGCCCTCTTCGTCGAAATGCTTAAGAAAGTCACCCGCACCGACGCGAACGTTATCATCTCCGACCTGAGGGGCGTCGACCCGATTTATACCGGGAACCGCTTCATGGTTTACAGCATGTTCCCCGAACAAAACATTTCGCTGTGGATAGTCGACGGCCGGGCCAAACAAAACTGCCCCATCGCCTGCGGCCACTCCATCCTCAACCGCTCCTCGAAAACCAACGTCGGCGCCCTGATGCTGAAATACGGCGGCGGCGGCCACCCACAGGTGGGAACCTGCCAAGTGCCGTATGACGACGCGGACAAGGTTATCGCGGAATTGGTGGCGGAGATGAAGAAGGACGGGTGAAAACGGGTTATTAGCCAAAAACAAGGGGAGGCAGACGGGACCGCCGTCTGCCTCCCTTATTTGTTTTTGCCCGCCCCCTTCAGTTGTAATTCGCCATCAGAATCGCGTCCCGCCAGCGGGTCAAATCGGTGTTGATTTCGTTGACCAGTTCCAGCGAGGTATTGGCCGGGTGGGTAATCGAGACCTGGATGTACGACCCGGGAATGGTCAGAATCGCGGTGGCGCGGTAACGGATTTCCTCGACCCCGTGGAAGTCGACCGTTTTCTCGAATTGGCCGTAGCAGAAGGAGTTTTCCTTGATGGAGAAAGGGGCCAGGTTCCACTTGTATTCCACCGAATCGGCCGTGCCGGGCGCGGCTTCGGGGGGATAGACGCTGACTAGACGCCAGCAGGGGTCGACCATGATTTGGTAGGCGGAGAGGAGGGTTTTCAGGTTGTCGGCGGCTTTACGGACGTGGCGGATACTTGCGAGGACCCGCCGGCGGAGGATGGGTTCCTGACCGGGGGCGGAGAGGTCGATTTTACGGAAGACGGCCAGGGAGGAGGCGAGGTCCCGCTCTTGCGGCTTGGCGGGAGCCGCGGCGTCGACGCAAGTCGAAGGGGTGGCGGGAGGGGGACAGTCGGGACTGGCGGTCAGGGCGGTGACCGGACCGCAGCCAAGAAGCGAGGGGTCGGCGCAAACGGCGGAGACGGCGACGTCGTCGGAGGCGTAACCTGGGGGGATGGGGATGTAAACCAGGTAATCCCCGACCCGAAAGGGAATGGCGCCGTCGTGGAGGGCAAGGCGAACGCGTTCCTTTTCCAGCAGTTCGTCGCGGAGCTGCGGCGGGATGACGTCGTCCGAACCGATGCGGGAACCCCGCTCGCGGCGGGCCGCCACCTCGCGGCAACGGACAAAGAAGGCGCGGTGGCGTTCGCGGGCCTTGGGTTGCAGGTAGAGGAGGGTGAAGTCGTCCCGCTGCTCCATGGGAAGGGCGTAGAGGGCGTTCGTGACGGCGGCGGCGTTCCCGTTGAATTTATCCCGGGCCAGCGGGGTGAGGTCTTCGTAGAGGATGCCGGGGAGATTGATGAAGCCGTTTACCGGGAGACAGGTGAGTTCCTCGGGCGGGCAGCAGTCCGCGGCGAAGGCACCGGTCATGAGGGCGTAGATGACGGCGATGATGCAACCCAACAGGAAACGGGGAAGGATATATTTTAGCATGGGTTTTCCCTGAAATAATGGAAACACGGTTTACGCCCAGTCCCGAATGGGGGGAGCCTCTATCATATATCGTCAGTTCGGGCGGACAGGCGCAATGTTTTACGGTTCGCCCTGGCAGGCGGTTTGCATGGGAGGGAAGCGGGTTTGAGGTTCAAGTCTGTTTCCCTGGGGGGTTTGGCGATGAAAAGACTAAGGATAACGCCGGTTTTCCTGCTGACGGCCGCAATTTTTGCCGCCGGGATTTTACCGGAAGGGGCATTTTCTGCCCGTTATGCCGGAGCGGCCGATTTTTGGAGCCCGGCCAATAATCCCGGTATCGGCACCACCAACGATTGCGGCGTGGTGTCGTTCATCAACGGCGGGGTAAGCATCAAGCGCTCGTTCCAAACCCAAGAGGAAAAAGCGCTCCACCTGGGCTTGGCCGACCGGATTCATAGCGGCGACATTCTGGAGACCCAGGCGAACGGCCGGCTGGAATGGACCAGCGGCAACAATATCGTGGTAACCTTGGGAATGAATTCGCGGGTGCGTTTGAATGGGCTCAGAACCTTCAGCGACAACGTCGGCAACCCCTCGTTACGGCTGGACTTGACCCTGTTAAGCGGCGAAATGCGGATACAGGTGCGTTTGAACACGGACCGGCCGGAAGCGGTCCTGGCGGGTCTGTCGGGAACGGAGATTCTGGTCAAGCGGGGAGACGCCTGTTTGGTGGAAGGGGGCCAATGGCGGGCGGCTTTGCTGTCAGGCGAGGCGTGGGGGCGGGCGGTCAGAGGCGGTTTGAACGGGGTGCCGTTCAAGCTTGAAGCGGAGAGGCTGGTGGGCTCGGCGGGGGAAAACACTCTAACTGGCAAAGATATTGCAGGTATAAAAACCCGGCTGCCCTTCTCCTTCGAAACCGAACGGCTGGCCCGGCAACCCGAACCGTCCATGGGAGACGAACCGGAAGCGCCGTAAGATACTGACCACGAAACGTAATTGCGAAAAGTGAGAAACCGCATTTAACCACAGCGACACGTTATAAAACGAAAGGAGCTATCGTGGCCAACAGTCTAAGCGACAACAGTTTGGCGTCACTGGTCTCGATGGTGGGTTCGGCCAACCGCGACGGCGGCAACGCCTCGGCAACCGGTACGACCTCCTCCAAACAAAACCGCCTCAAGAACAGCGTCAACCAAACCACCTCCCGCAAGGCCGGTTTTTCCGGTTTCTTGAATAGTTTTCTCGCTAACGACGGCACGGGCAAAAGCGCCGGAACCTCCGGCAAGAGTAAAACCGGCAAAGGCGCGGGAAAAAGCGCCAAGTCTGCCTTTAATCCCCATAACAACCACTCCGGTAAAGGGTTGGGCGGCATGTCGGCGGCGGACAGACAGTCCTTGAAAAACAGCATCGACAAGACGGTCGCCAACCAGGACAGCGCGGCGGAAGCGGCGGCGGCGGCGGAAGCGGCGGAAGGGGAAGAGGAAGCGGTCAAGGCGGCGGCGCGGGAAGCGGCGCAGCTTATCTGGGACCTCCTTTACGGCGCGGGTTTGGAAGGCGGCTACGCGGCGGCTTATGGCGAAGGCGGGGAAGGTTTGCCGGCCGGCTGGGAGAGCCTGTTAGGAACAGACGGGACAGAAGAAAGCGCCTCGGCTTTGCCTTGGGACAGCCTCAACTCCCCCGCCTCCCTCGTTCCAGAAGGTATGGAGCAAGCGGAAAACGCCTTGCCGGCGGCTGGTTCTTCCCTCCCTCTTAACAGCCAAAGCGCGTTAGGAACGGAAGCTATGCAGGATGCGGTGGCGACCTCGAACGCCAGCGCCGAAATGAATATCGCCGGGGTTCTGGCGAATTTGGCTGAACTCTTGGACGGCATGCCCCGCAACCATCTCGAAGAAGCGCTGGCTGAGACCCAGCCGGACTGGGAAAGCGGGTCGGGGAAGGAACTCTTCGAGAAAATCGCGGCGGCTTTGGATACAGAAGTGGTTTCCGTGAACGAAGTGGGGGGGCGGGACTTGTTGGCGTTACTGTCGGGCGGCAAGGCCCAGAATTTACCGGCAGGGGAAAATATTGCCGGCGAAAATGACGGTTCGGCCGAGTTGATGCAGGACTGGGAAAGTTTTCTCAAAGATTATTTTGCCGCTTCCGCCGATAATACTCAGGAAAACCCGGGGGAAATCGACAGCGTCAGCGCCGAAAAAGTGCTTAGTTCCCTGACCTCGGATGAATTGGAAGCGTTGGCGCCCGAGTTTGCGAAGTGGTTGCAGGAATCAGGTAAGGTAAACAATGCCAAAGATTTATCGGCCAACCTAACCAAGCTCGCCGAAGCGCTGGCGGCGGGACTCCGCCGCGCGGGAGAAGGGAATGCCGCGGCAACCGGTTCGGCGTCCCCTAAAAACTTCCAGGATATTATCGCCCGTCTGGAAAGCGGTTTGCATATCAATAATACGAGTAAAGGCGCCAGCGAAAACACGGCCCCAATCAGCCTGACCGCAGTCCAAAACGAAAACGGCCGGCGCCTCGCAGCCGCGATTAGCGGCGCCAAAAACTTGCAGCTTAACGAAGGGGAGTTGCACCACCCGGCCAACCAACACCACGGCCTCTCCCCCCATATGCAGGACCAGCTTATCGGTAAGAGTCCGGCCGCCGCCGCCAACGCCGGCGCCAACCTGAGTTCCATGCTCGACCAAATCGAAAACATCGAGCGCCTGACCGAAGCCATGAAGATGTCCAGCCGGAACGGGATTAAGAACCTGACCCTGGAACTCTCCCCGGCGGAACTCGGCAAGGTGATGCTCAGGGTCGAAGCGAAGGACGGCGTGGTCTCCGCTTACCTCAGAGTGGAAAAACCCGAAGCGGCGGCGCAACTGCAGCACGACCTGGCAACACTACGCGAAAACCTTAAAGCCCAAGGCATCGAACTCGCGACCGTCGACATTCAACAGCGCGGGCAAAACGAAGCCCTCGGCGACTTCTCCGGCCAGCGGCAAAACCGGGATTACCACCAGCGGCGGGGCGAGCGCCCAACCAGCGGCAAAGGCGGCAAGGAAACGAGCCGGGAAAGCATTTCCCCAACCAGCCTGCGAACCGCCGACGGAGCCCTGAACTTCCTGGCTTGAACCACGAACCGCTATATTCACCACAGAGACACAGAGGACACAGAGAACTACAACCACAAAAACTGAGAACTACAACCACAAAAACTGAGTAATAAATAAAATGCGGTTCGCGGTTGCGGTTCTCTGTGTCCTCTGTGTCTCTGTGGTAAATAAAGCGGTTCGCGGTTCGCGGTTCGCGGTTGCGGTTCTCTGTGTCCTCTGCGTCTCTGTGGTGAATAAAGCAGTGAAAAAAACCGTATCTGTCAACGATAGGAGCCCATCATGTCAGCCGCCGTATCCAATGGAATCAACAACTCGACCGTTTATCAGAGGCAGCAGGCGGAAAAGGCCGAAGCGGCTTCGGGCAAGGTGACGCACGAGTCGTTTTTGAAACTGCTTACGACGCAGCTGTGCAACCAGGACCCCCTATCGCCGATGGAAGACATCGACTTCACCGGCCAGTTGGCGCAACTCCAAGCCCTGGATGAACAAATCGAAATGAACAAAAGCATGACCGCCATGCGCACCGACGCCCAACTCCAGTCCGGCACCAACATGATTGGCAAGTTCGTCACCGGCACCGACACCACCGGCACCGCGGTGACCGGCCAGGTCACCCGGGTGCAGCAGAACGCCGACGGGGTTTTCGTCGAACTCGCCAACAAGCAGCAAATCATGGTCGCCGACGTCACGAACATCTGGGACGACGCCACCAGCATGTACAACGACATGGCCGGCTCCTCCAACGTCATCGGGATGTGGGTGGAAGCGGGCTACGACGCCAGTTCCCAACCGGTGCACGGGATTGTCGAAAAGATTACCGTGGAGAACGGGACGGTGCAACTCAACCTCTACGGCGGCAAGAAAGTCACCTGGGACCAGGTCACCGAACTCCGCCCCGCCACCGAGGATGAACTCTGGTACACCCTCCCCGACGAAATTCGCGAGAAAGTGGAAAAGGCCCAGAAGATGATTGGGCAAATGGTCGAAGGCAAGGACGACAAGGGTAAAGCGGTCGCCGGATTGGTATCGGAAGCGAACCTGGTCGGCACCAACGTTATCCTGACCCTCTTCGACGGCACGAAATTGAACATCGACACCCTCTCTGGCGACCCCCGGCCCCCGACGGCGGATGAACTCGGCAAGAACCTCAAGGGGATGTGGGTCAACGGCCTCGACGAAAACGGCGACGAACTCGGCGGCATCGTCACCGGCGCGGGCGAGGACGAAGCGGGGCTTTACTTCACTTTGGACAATGGGAAAGTTTTATACTACGACACGGTCGAGGAACTTCGCGCAGCCACCGAAGCGGAAAAGACGCGCCTGGACGAAGCCGCAGGCGAAAGCAACTCGGACGACGAGGAATTGGCCGGCATCGAGGAGGAAGAAAATGCAGCGTAACTGGCATAAGAAGATACTGAACCTGATTTTCTGTAGGGGTTGGATGAGCGCGAGCTGGCGCTGGGATATGCTTAAGGGACAGTTATAAGCCGCCACCAAGCCGCAAGGCCAAGCCGCAAGGCAAAGCCGCAAGGCCAAGCCGCAAGGGGAATTATTTGCCGGGGTCCGACATGGGTCGGGCCCCGGTTGCTTGTTACGTGCCACTCCCCAATAGGCTGGCCTGCAGACGGGCGCATCGCAACTTTGTTACGCCGCATTCCCCCCCTCACGCGCGGAGGAACGCGGCTCCGTACCCTGTTACGCCGCACCCCCCCCCCCCCCACACGCGAAGGAACGCAACTCCTTGCCCTGTAACGCCGCACCCCTCCCCACACGTCATTCCGGCGGTATAAACGGGTGCTGCACCCCTAACGGGCGGTTTCGCCGGAATCCAGGGGGATTGACAATGACGGCGGTAGAACCACCAAGTCGTCGCGATAAGGAAGTAGTACCGCCGTCATTGTCAATC
>JAVBTZ010000166.1:0-17053 GCA_031555915.1 Planctomycetota bacterium | reverse complement strand
ATTCAATATTGCCTGCGAAGCTCCGCCTTGCCCAAGGGCGCGAAAACGCAAATCTATCCGAAAATTTAGGCTTTACGGGGCACTAGGGTAAAAATGGAAATAAATCCCGGGGCTATACGTCATTCCGCAGTTAAGAGTGGTTCTCTGTGTTCTCTGTGTTCTCTGTGGTAAAAAATTATTTTAAATCATCGCTTCGCAAAGGTTTACCCTTATTTCAGCGCCATTTCGCCCCGTCCCCTATTTCACCGCCAAAAGCGCATAGAGAAAAAGAAAACGGTGCCTTTCCCCCCATTCCTTCAGTCCGGCCGGCTTCAGGCCCTCCTCCGCCACCCGCGCCAATTCGCGGCACAGGTCGAGATACGCTTCGTAATCCAGTTCATCCAGCGCCTTGGCGGTATAAAAGGGGATCTGCTTCGCCAAAGCCCGGGTAAAGGGGGTGTTCCTGATGGCAAAACGCTGGGGCTGCACCAGAGAGAGAATCTGCGACAAGGTCACCACCCCCGCCTGGGGAATTTTCCCCGCCCGGTACTTGACCGCGAAATCGCCCGGTTCCCGGAGGAGTCGTTTAATCCCGTCGATCACTTCCTCGGCCTGGTTAACCCGGCCGAGATTGGTCATGCGAATCTGGCACAGGGGAACCTTGAGCCGGTCAAGGGCGGCGTAAATCTCCTGGGCCGGCATCTCCGCCAGGTTTTTTGCCGAAAGAATCGCCCGGGCCTTATCCACATAATCCTGCACCCAACCATAACGCGCGAGAATTTCCTCCTTTGGCAAGGGGAGTAGGGTAGATACGATATGTTTCGCAAAAAGATCGGACCAATTGGCCACTGGCGCCTCCAATCCGCAAATCCAGGTCGCGAGAAAAAAAATAAACCCCTAAATCCGCATTGCCGTAATATATATTGTTTTTTATACCAAGCTACCATCCTTGACTCGCCGTGGTCGCGCGGTTAAGGTATGTGAACCAGCATATACGCGGCGAGTATCACAACTGAACCGGCGGCAGCATATCCTCACCATGGGAGGTAGGGCGGATGGCGGAACAAAAAGCCATATATCGAATGAATCGGGTGATGCAAATAAACGAAATGGACGCCTCCGCCGCACAGAGAAACGCCGGCAGTAAAAGCGCCTATTTCGATATTCTGGAAGACTTTTACGCGAACTTCCCCACCATCCTCGACGGCTTCGCCTCACCCGCCGTGGCGAGGGACCCCGACGCGTTTCAAAAAGGCATTCTGGAGCTGCAAAAACATCTTCTCGCCATCGGCGCCTCTTCCCTCCTCTTCGAAGCGGAAAAGGCCGCCGATTCCTTGCGCCGCGGCGAAAAACGCGTCGCCGCCGAACGCATCCACAGCCTGGCCGCCAAAGTCACCCTCATCCGCAACAAACTCGAAGAAGCCCGGGTCGCCCAAACCGAAACGGCCGACTCCGGCTCCGCGGACGACTCCGGCAACACCAGAAACGTCACCGCCGAAGCCACGCCCCATAAAACCGTGGTCAAACCCAAGGCCGAACCCAACCAGGAGGAATTCGGCCGCATCCGCGACCTAATCGACCGCTTCGAAACGGACGAAGCCGCCAACTTGGTCAACAAGCTTTCCGAAGCGACTTACACCCGCGCCATCGACGACACGATCAAGGCCATCAAGACCGCCATGGAGGGCTTCGATCACGACCACGCGGCGGTGTTGGCGGTTAAGCTGGTCGAACTCGCCGCCAGCGCCAAACCCGACGCCGAACCGGAGGCGAGCAAAAAGAAAATTCTCGCCATCGACGACGTCCCCGACATCCTCAACACCGTGCGTTCCGTCCTCAAGGACAAATACATCGTCTACGGCGTGACCAACCACATGGCCGCCCTGAAATTCCTGACCAACAATTCCGCCGACCTCATCCTCCTCGACATCGAAATGCCCGACATGGACGGCTTCACCCTCTTGGGAATCATCCGCAAAATCAAAGCCTACGAAGCCACCCCGGCCGTATTCCTGACCGGCTCCGTCACGGTCGAGAACGTGGTCAAGTCGCGGAAAGCCGGCGGCAACGATTTTATCAAAAAACCGCTGGATGTGCAGGTCCTGTTGGCGAAAATGGCCAAATATCTGGATTGACCGCCAGGCCGGGTCAAGTTCCCCTTAACAAAAAAGAACCGCACCGCCGCCCGGCGATGCGGTTTTATAATTGGTCGCGGGCGCTTATTTCTTGCCGCACTGGAGGGACGTCGCCAACGATTCCCTGAGCGCCTCGACATCCCGGTCGAATTCCTCCGCATGCTTGGGCGGAATGATGGTCGGGGTCACCATAATCATGCAGTTCACCTTGGTCGCCATTTTCGACTTGTGCTGGAACGCCTTCCCCAAGACCGGAATTTTCGAAAGACCCGGAATCGATCGCTCCTGCTCCGTCGATTCGTCCCGGAACAGACCGGCAATGACCCCGGTCTCCGTCGAATGCAGCATCATCTTGGTGTGTACCGTCTTCACCGCCATTTCGGTGGGGATGTAGGCGCGGTTGGGACCGCCGGTGCTGACTTCGTTGAAAACCGGATTGTCGGTTTGCTTGGGAATAATTTCCAGGATAATCTGGTCCGTCCCCCGGCAGACATGCGGAATCACCAGCAACTGCACGCCCACCAACAACTGGTACTGACGGTACGAATACGACCTCACCCCCTCGTCGACCGATTCCTCCGCCAGAACATAGGTGCGGACGTCGCCAATGAAAACCGAAGCCTCCTCGTTGTCCAGGACCAAAATCTGCGGCGCCTGGGTCACCTTGACCGAATCGTCGTACTGGGCCGCCTGCAGCATGAACCGCAGACTCGACAAGGACATCGTGCCCAATTCGTAGGCGCCGCCCGAGCCTTCGCCGCCGCCCGGCGCGGGATAAGGGCCTTCGGCATGGGCGGGACGGAAGATGTTCCCGAGGTTCCCCCAGTTGCTGCTTGGCGCCCAAGGCCAGGCCGCCGCCCAGGTGGGACCGCTGGTCACTCCCCCCGACACCCCGTCGTATTCGCCGGTGGAACTGTTCACGCCCCAGGTCACCCCCAACTTGGTCAACGGGTGTTCCGTCACCGACACCAGCCGCGTCTCGACCAAAACCTGCTGTGGCGGAACATCGATTTCGTCGACCAGCTTCAGCATCTCCTGAATCTTGATGGGGGTGTCGCGGATGACCAGGGTGTTGGTGCGGCTTTCGTAGGTGACGTTGCCTTTTTCCGACTTCACCTGCTCCAGCACGTTGATGAGGGATTTACCCACTTCCAGGCTCATCACCCCCTTGCGGCCGACGAAGTCCTGGTGGTTGGTCTTGACGATTTCCGGCTGGAAGTGCGAGCCCTCGGGCTGAACGAACCGGAGCGGCCGGGAGCGGGTTTCGAATTGGACGTCCGCCTCCGCCATGGTGGAGATGCGCATGATGTTGCCTGCCGAGTCGTACAGGACCGTGCAGGCGTGGGCCCGCAGGACGCTTTCCAGCGCTTCCTTCCAGGGGACGTCCGTGAAGGACAGGAAGACCGGGGCGTCGGTGCCGACGCGGGGGCTGAAGATGATGTTGGCGTTGCCGCGCTTGGCGATTTCCCGCACCGCTTCCCCGAGACGCACCCCGTCGAAGGTGTCGGTGAAACGGGCGACCTTTTCCAGGTAGATGACCCCGTCGGAAATCTGCGAACGGTCGATGACCAGCCGCATGTTGTCGGCGATATACTTGAGGGCGGTGTCCCAGCTCACGCCGGAAAGGGGACCGAGAGTGACGGGCATGTCCTCGATTTCATGCATCTCGGCGAAGGTGGGCGCCTTGACCTTCAGATTGACGCCCGGGTTTTTCTTCTCCATGTCGGAGAGGACCCGCCGGAACATAATCTGCCGGTAGTTGATGCTTACGTTGTTGCCCCGCGCGCCGTCACGTTCACGCAGGAGATCCACCGCATCCTCGCCCATAGCCGAACCTGCCGACACCGCCAAATACATCAGCAATATCAACAGCGACCACATCCCCACCACCGGGGACAAAGCGGCGATTTCTCGTCCAACCCGACTCGATGCTTTCATGCCAGCGCCTCCCTTACTTCCTTCTCCACAATTTGTACCGCCGTATGGCGGCGGCAGCAAAAAACCTTTCGTGAAATAATTGCCGCCAGCCGGTTTATTCCTTTCAAATAAACCTTCCGGCAGCATTAAAAATGCCCTTTTTTGGAAATGGTGATTTTGTATTTTGGGGACAGGTACGAATTACCAAATCACCATTTCAAGCCGATACCGGTATAAAAAACCGTTCCCCATGCGGGGAACGGTTGCAAGATGGGACAAAGGTAGACGTTTTGTGACCATGCCTGCCGGGTTCAGCGGCGCCGCCCCGGCTCCGCCGCCCCGGCCGTTCCAGGCCCGGCCGTTCCAGGCCCGGTCGGGTCCATGCCCTCCACCTCGGTCGCGCCCGTCGGCGCCTGCAGTTCCACCGGCAGCCGATAACGCATGCCCTTGAAATTGAACACCACCCCCTGTTCGTCAATCATCTCGACCCTTAGATCCCCCAGCGGACGTTCCTGCAAGAGCGCTTCGCCGGCCGATAATAGCTTTCCGTTCACTATCGCCTTCGCGTCGGTGGGGGACCAGATCACCCCGTCCAGCCGCAGGCGCATGCTGACGAATTCCTTGCCGATGTCCTGCTGCGACTTGAGGCGGAAGGCCATCCGGCCGAAGGAACGGATGTCCTCGTTCATGCGGATCAGCTTCTTGTGTTCCGGCTTAATGGGAGGCCATTCGTTGTCTATGACGTTCATGGCCTCGTTCGCGACATTGATGGCGCCGTCGTAGTCCTGTTTGGCGATGTCTTTCTTGATCGCCTGCAGCCATTCCTCCAGTTTTGCCTCCTGTTCCTCCAGGGTGGGGGCTTTCCGCGGGCCGCTCTTTTTGGACAAGCCCTTTTCCCTGTCCGTCGGCAGGCGCATCAGCATGGGGTCGCGGCCGCCGCTGGCGTAAAAATAGCTCTGGTAGGCGCGGAGTTCCTCGACGGACATTTCATCGACTTCTTTTTTCCCGTCAGCATTGGCCTTCTCCGGGGCTTTCGCCGGAGCGGGCCGGCGCGCGGGCTGCCCCGGGTGGGCGACGCCGGAAACCAGGCAAAGCAGAACCGTAACGACAGCCGGGGCGAGATAACGCTGCATGGACTTCTCCCGTTTCACATTTCCGAAAACTCATTGCCCTGTGTACCGATAAGTCTGCATCACCAGGTTGCACTTGTGCTGAATGGGATTGTCCGCCGCCTGCGGGCCGAGGTTCGCGAGGCCGCTTTCCTGGCCGGTGATGGAGATTTCCTTGACCTCGAAAAAGCGTTTTTCGCTGCCGGTGCGGGCGGCGTCGGGACTGTCGAACTCTTCCATCTTGTTGACGAAAGTGGCGATTTGGTCGTAGTTCCCGTCCAGGGTCAGGCTGAAGCGCCACGTCTCGAAGGTGCCGCCCGCCGCCGGCCTTGCTCCCCGGGCTCCCGGGGTGGCCCGGGGCGCCGCCGAGGCGACCACGCTCGGAGTAAGCCGGTTGGGGAAAACCCCGGCCTGCTGGGCCTTGGTGCGGATGGCGTTCAAAAGCTGGTCCGGCGCGCTTTCGCGGGGAAGAACCCGCGAGGCGAGCTCGTACTCGACCTTCAATTTCTCCAGAATCTCCCGCCGCACCGGAATCTGCGCGACCTGCTGCTGGAGCTGGCGCACTTCGTTGTCGAGCGCCTCCAGACGCTGGGTCAGGGTGCCGGGCTCGCGGTAGGCCGGCCAACGGTCGCCCGCCTCGGAGATAAGCATGTACAGGTAGACCAGGCTGGCGAGAATCAGGACGCCCAGCAATATCAATATGGTGTTGAATTTTTTCTTGGCCACAGGCGCTCCTTAGGCAACAGAACCTACCCGTTCATTTCTTGAATTTCATGTCCAAGGCGAAAGTCCAGGCCATCCTTGGGAACAATTCCCCGCCCGGGTCTTCCTTGGTGGTGCTGAAGCCCTTAGGCAGGGGGGCGGCGGTCCAGGCGGCGTTTTTCAGTTGGATGGACCCTTTGACCAGCAGTTCCTCGAAGGGGAGGAGGGCGATGCCGCCGGACTTGATGGTTTTGATTTCTTCCAGGCGTTGCCGAATGGTCAGCTCCCGCGGTCCCTGCATGGGGAGGTCGGGGCGGTCGCGCCGTTCCGCCTCGTGCTCGGCCACGGCGCGGCGGAGTTCCTCGGTGAGGCGCTCCTCCTCGTCTTTTTCCGGCAGGGTGACGGGGGTATAGCTCCTGAGGCCCTCCAGGAGGCGTTCCCCCATCTGCATCGCCACGACCTGGGTGGAGGCGGTGGCGAAGGCGTTCAGGGTCAGGGAGTCTTCCTTGCCGTTCAGATCCTTGAACCAAAGGTAACGCATGTCGGGGTTGTATTGGCTGATGGTGGGGTCGAAGTTGGCTATTCCCTTCAGATCGGAGAGAATCTTCGCCCAGACCGTCCGACCCTTGTAGAGGCCTTTCACCGAGCTGACGAAGGCGTTCATCCGGTCGATTTCGGTGTTGATTTTTTTCAGTTCCTCTACTTGTTGGGTGAGGGTGGCTTTTTCCCTTTGCCGCGCCGCTATCCGCGACTGCAGGGTGGGGATGGTGTCGAAATAATACTGGGTGATGAAATGCACCAGCAACGCCAGAACCGCCGCCATTCCCAGGGTCGCCAGGATATGCGACAGGGGCATGGTTTCCTTCTTGCGCATGGATTCCGGCAACAGATTGATATTGATCATGGTTTTTCCTCAGTCCCGAGCGTGGCAGGCCAAACCGAAGGCGATGGCGAATTCGTGGGCGTGGGTGCCGATGAAGGCGCTGTCCAGTTCCGAGGCGTCCACCGCACCGAAGGAGTCGAAGATGCGCGTTTCCACCCGGGCCAGACGGCCGATAAGCGGGGTGACGCCGGCGAAGCCGACCAGGCCGCCGGATAGGAGAATGGTCTCCGCCTCCTTCCCTTGGGAAGCGTTTTTGAATTGATCCAGACAGGATCTGATTTCGCCGGTGATGTCTTCGATGCCGGGATAGATGGCGTCTTTGACGATGTCGATTTGGTCGGCGGGGTTCTGCTTGATTTTTTCCGCTTCGGCGAGGTTGCAGCCGATGCGGTGGGCGATCATTTCGGTGAGGTTGTTGCCGCCCACGGGAAATTCGCGAAAAATGTTGGTCGCGCCGTCCGAAATGGCGATGAGGGTTTTCGTGGCGCCGAAATCGACGATGCCGACCGGTTTGCCTTCGGGAGAGAAAAAGCCGCCCTGATTCGCCGTTTCCAGGGCGTTGGCGAGGGCGATGAGTTCGATGTCGATGCGGATGGGGTTGATGCCGGAGGTGAAGAGGATTTCCAGCTTGTCTTCCAGGTCCGACTGGCGGACGGCGGCGAGGAGGCACTTGATTTGCCGGCTGTGTTCCGCCTCGAAGACGTGATAGTCGACCTGGGCTTCCGCCATGTCGTAGGGGATGTACTTCTCCGCCTCTTCGAGAACGGCATCGTCCAGGTCCTCGGTCCGGTCGGACGGGATGGTGATGTTCTGCAGGAGCGTGCTTCGCCCGCTGATGCCGACCACCACCCGTTTCGGCGTCAGGCCGCCGGCTTCGAGGACGGCCTGGATGCTGCTGTCGTAGGCGGAAGGGTCGGAGACTTCCTCGTAGGAACAGGCCGTCACGACCAGCTCCTCGTCAAGGCGGCTCATTTCCACCGCTTTTATGGCATAGGCGCCCAGGTCGAGACCCAGGACGATGTTTTTTTTCTTGCGTTTGGCCACGGGGAGTTCTCCTTGGTACGGCTACGGCGTTTTGCCTAAAGATGCAGCAAAACGCTTTAAGGCGGAAACGGGGGCGGCGGGCCGGCCCGGACTCGCGCCTTCCCTTGAAGTATTGCCCGTCCCCGGGCGGTTCTTTTAAAAAAAAAGGGGTGGTGGCGATTTTGCTCTTGGTGCATTTCCGCTAACTCCGGCGCGGGACCGATAACGCCGCATCTTTTCCTTGCCGCCGCGTTTTCAATACATATCATTTTACCGTACATTTCCCCGGGGAAATTAATTTTTTACTACCGAACTTTTCGGCATAAGGTATCGCCTTCATTAAAGGGGTTATTCATGAACGCACTGGAAGAACTGGAAAAACGCGGCATTGTTCACACCGTTTCCGACGCGGGCGGCCTGGCGGATCGGTTCGGCAAGGAAATGGTGTCCTTCTATTGCGGCTACGACCCCTCCTTCAAGAGTCTGCAGCTGGGGAACCTCTTCGCCATCGTCACCATGCGCCGCCTGCAGAAGTTGGGCCACCGCCCGGTCGTGCTGGTCGGCGGCGCCACCGGCATGATCGGCGACCCTTCCGGCCGCTCCACCGAACGCAACCTTCTGGACATGGACACCCTCCATTCGAACGTCCGGTGCATTCGCCGGCAATTGGAAAACCTGATTGATTTCGACTGCGGCAAAAATTCCGCCCTCCTGGTCAACAACCACGATTGGCTCGGCAAATTCACCTTCCTGGATTTTCTTCGCGACGTAGGCCGGCGTTTTCGGGTCGGGGAGATGCTCGCCAAGGAGTCGGTCCGCCGCCGCATGGAGGCGGAGGACGGCGTCAGCTACACCGAATTCACCTACCAGATTCTCCAGGCCTACGACTTTCTCCACCTCTACAAGGAGCACGGCGTCCGCCTGCAAATCGGCGGCGGGGATCAGTGGGGCAACATCACCGCCGGCATCGATCTGATCCGCCGGGTGGAAGCGGGCTCCGCCTACGGCATGGTGATTCCCCTGGTCACCGACTCCAAGGGCCAGAAGTTCGGCAAGTCGCTGGGCGGCGCGGTGTACCTCGACCCCGAGATCAGCAGCCCCTACCAGATGTACCAGTTCCTTCTGAACGCCGAAGATTCCTGCGTGGCCAGTTACCTGAAATACTACACCTTCCTGTCGACGGAGGAAATCGCCGATTTGGAACGGGCCATCCAGGAAAAACCGGAGGAGCGGCGGGCGCAGCGGACGCTGGCGGAGGCAGTGGTGAAGTTCGTGCACGGCGGGGCGGGGCTGGCCCAAGCGGAGAAGGCGACCGGGATTTTCTTCGGGGCGGAAATCGAGAACGTGTCGGAGGCGGATTTACAGGGCATTTTCGCGGAAGTACCCAAGGTGGAAATCCCCCGCGCCAAACTTGCCGCCGGCATGAATGTCGTCGACTTCCTCGCCGCCACCCCGTTGTGGAAGGGGAAGAACGACGTCCGCCGTTCCATCGAGCAGCGGGGGGCGTACTTGAACAACCGTCGCATCGAGGACGCGGGGATGACGGTCGACTGCGGTAATCTGGCCAGTGAGAATACGTTGGTTGTCCGCATGGGGAAGAAGAATTATGCGTTGGTGAAATTGGTGTAGAACCGTTTACGCATGGCCAAGGGCAGGGTGTGTTTGACCTGAAGGGACGTCACGCCGGCTGAACTTGACGCACCCGTTTGGGCAGTCGTTTTCCCCGGCGCATTTCCTCCCTGTCCTTGGTAAAATCGTGGTCAGCCTGCAAACGAACCCAGAATTCCGGGCCTGTACCCAAAGCGTCACCAAAGATAATGGCCAGCCGCGAGGAAACGCGGCGGCGTCCGGCGATTATTTCGTTTATCGCCGAGGCGGGAATGCCGGTACGGCGGGCGAATTCAGCCTGCGATAGTCCCATCGGTTCCAGGTAACCTTCGCAGAGCATTTCACCTGGGTGCATAACGACCCGGTTTTTGGGAATCATAAACAGCACCTCCAATCAGTGATAATCGATTATTCGCACCTCGGCAGGTCCAGAGTCGGTCCATTTGAAAATGATCCGCCATTGCGAATTTATGCGAATGCTCCAAAATTCCTTGCCCTTTCCCTTTAACCTCTCCAATCTGTTCGAAGGGGGGATGCGGAGCGACTCCACCCGGTCGACATAGTTCAATTGTTCCAGGCGGACAACCGCTTTCCGCAGGATATCGGGTGGAAAGTCCTTTGGTTTCAAGCCATCGTAAATGGCTTCGGTCATTTTGTCGCCAAAGGACTGGATCATATACGCCGCCTCCCCTGTTGATATTATTATCAAATTTGATAATGTCAAGAACTGAACCTGGGCCGAAGCGTTCCTTTTGCATAGGATACCACAAAATGTCCAATAAATTGCCCTTCCCACCCTCCGATTCGGAACGTATCGCCCAGCTCCAAGCCGAAATCCGCCGCCACGACGACCTCTATCACAACCAGGCTCAACCCGAAATCGCCGACGACCACTACGACGCCCTCGTCGACGAACTTAAAGCCCTCGAAGCCAAACACCCCGAACTCGCCCACCCCGACAGCCCCACCCGCAAACCCGGCGCCGCCCGCCCCAAACGCGACAAGAAAACCGCCTTCCCCCCCCACCGCCACGCCGTACCCATGCTCTCCATCGCCAACACCTACTCCGCCGACGAAATCCGCAAATTCGCCGGACGCGTCCAAGGCGCCCTCAGCGAAGCCCGCGACCCCGAACCGCCCCGCTTCGGTGTCGAACTGAAAATCGACGGCGTCGCCTTCACCGCCTTCTATCGGAACGGGACCTTCCAAAACGGCGCCACCCGGGGTGACGGCAACAGCGGGGACGACATCACCGCCAACCTGCAGGCGGTCGAGGCGCTGCCGAAAAGCTTGAAGGAACCCTGCCCCCAGGGAGAGATCGAAGTTCGCGGCGAAATCTACCTGGCGAACGCGGTCTTCGCCCAACTGGTCGAGGCGCAGGAGGAGGAAGAGGCGGAGCGGATTTTCGCCAATCCCAGAAACGCCACCGCGGGGACGTTGAAACTGCTCGACCCCGAAATGGTTCGCGAACGCCGCCTGGCCTGCTTCTTCTACCAGGTCGTCGACCCGGGCGATCACGGCCTCGAAACGCAATCCGCCGCCCTCGCCGCCCTGGAAAAATGGGGCCTACCCGTCAATCCCACGCGGGGACTCTTTGCGACGCCGGAGGAAATCCTCGCTTTTCGCGACCGCATGGACACGGAGCGCCACCGCCTCCCCTACGGCACCGACGGCCTGGTAATCAAACTCGACTCCTTCCGCCAGCAGGAAATCCTTGGTCTGGGGACCAAGTCCCCCAATTGGGCCGTCGCCTACAAATTCGCCCCCGAACGGGCCGAAACGACAGTGGAAAACATTCGGGTCCAGGTCGGCAAACTCGGCCGCCTCACGCCGGTCGCGGATCTGAAGCCGGTCCTCCTCGCCGGTTCCACCATCACCCACGCCAGCCTCCATAACGAAAGCCTCCTCGCCGAAAAGGACGTGCGGATTGGCGATCACGTCCTGGTCGAAAAAGCCGGCGAAATCATCCCGCAAGTTTACGAAGTCATACCGGCCAAACGTTCCCCCGACAGCAAACCTTTCGCCATGCCGCCGGACTGCCCCTCCTGCGGCAAACCCTCCAGCACCAGCGAAAGCGCCGACGGCAAACGTAAAATCGTCCTCCGTTTCTGCCTTAACCCCGACTGCCCCGCCCGCCGCTTCGCTGCTCTCGTCCACTTCGCCTCCCGTGACGCCATGGACATCGAAGGCATGGGCCCCGCCGTCGTCCAATGGCTCCTCGACCAGCATCTGGTGAAGGATGTCGCGGATATTTACACCCTGAAGAAGGAACAGCTTCTCCCCATGACCAAATCCGGCCGGGAGCTCCTCGACAAAGGTAACGGCAAGGAAAAGGAGGCGGCCAAGTCGGTCGACAATCTCCTGGCGGCGATTGAGGAATCGAAGACCAGGGGACTCGCCAAACTTCTCTTCGCCCTGGCGATTCCCAATATCGGCAACACCGCCGCCCAGCTTCTGGCCCGGCGTTTCGGCAGCCTGGACGCTCTCGGGAAAACCGACGCCGCCAGTCTCGCCGCCGCCGAAATGGGCGAGTCCACCGCCTACCGGACACTCGGGAACACCTCGGCGAACAAGCTCGCCGCCGCCCTGAAAAATCTGCCGGCCGAAGTCAAACCTTATGGCAAGGACCCCGCCGCATTGGAACTTTTCCTGGAGAGCCTGAAGCTGGCTAATTTCGGCAAGAAGCGTCTCCAGGCGGTGGCGGCATATTTTGGCGGGGTTGACCGGCTGCTCGCCGCCACGCCGGACGAGGTCGCCATGGTGAAGATGGGAGCCTCGCAGGTGGAAAGGACGCTTGGACCGGTGGCGGCGCATTCCCTTCGCGCCTATCTGGAATCGCCCGAGGCCGAAACGCTCCTGAACCGCCTGGCCGCCCTGGGGGTGGCGACGGACGCGAACGCCGGCCGGGGCGGGGCGGTCGCGGACAAGGTCTTTGTCATTACGGGCACGTTGCCGCATCTCGGCCGGGTCGAGGCGAAGCGGATTATCGAGGCGGCGGGCGGGCTGGTGGCGGGGTCAATCAGCCACAAAACCGATTACCTGGTCGCGGGGGAAGCGGCCGGGAGCAAGCTGGCCAAGGCGGAGGAGTACGGAGTGAAGGTGATTGACGAAGCCGAAATGCTCCGGTTGTGCGGACAGGCGAGACTGTCCCAATAAATCTCGTGCGGTTACGCGGTTGACTGTTACGCGGAAAAATGGGAAGATACAGGTGTATGGGATTAAACCAAGGGATCCCCCGGTTATAAAAACCTGCCATTCGCCAAAGGCAAGGATAACCTCATGTTGCGCGCATTCAACGTCTTCACCCGGGAGGGCCATGATTCCATCCGCGCCGCCCGGGAGATCCAGGCGCAAATCGAGGCTTTTCCCCTGGACGAAAACAATCTCGGCCTGATGGTGTGCGAACAGGAATTCATCGACCAAGGGATCGCCGCGGCGGTGGCGGCGGTGCTGCCCTTTCCCTGCGTCGGCATCAATACCACCATTTCCTGCGTGCAAGGCGCCGCCGATATTCACCTGCTCAGCCTAATCATCCTCACCTCGGACGACATTACTTTCGAACTCTTCCTTTCCGAACCGGTTACCGACATCAGCCGCTCCACTCCCCTCAGCCCTTTTCGTAATATCCATCTCGACGGCAGCGAACCGCCCTCCCTTATCCTGGCTTTTTCGCCGATGCTTTTCGACGTCGGCGTGGACGAAGAAATCTTTTTCCACATGCTGGACGAGGCGGTGGGACCAATCCCGGTTTTCGGCTCACTCGCGGTTAATTACGTCGACGGCGATTATATCGGCTCCCGCATCCTACATAACCGCCGGCACTACCGCGACCGCGCCATACTGGTCATGCTGCGTGGACCGGTTCGGCCGCGATTCGCCTTCGGTTCCATTCCCTCCGGTTGCATCATCGCGCAGGACGCCGTCATCACCAAATCCCACAACACCGTCCTCATGGAAATCAACAACCGCCCGGTTCTGGAATTTCTCAAGGAACTCGGTCTGTATACCGGCAACAAACTTACCGGCGCCCACGCCTATCCCTTCAATATCAACCCCGGAAACGGCCAGCCGTCTTACAACACCATCACCTACGGCATGACCCCGGAAGGTTATCTCCTCTGCGGCAAGGCGGTGCCGAGAGGTGGGACCATGTCCCTGATCGCCCAGGATTACGCCTCGGTCATGAAAACCACCCGCGAAGTCATGCAGGCAATCAAGGACTGCGGTTCCGCCAACGCGGTGCTGGTTTTCTCCTGCCACGGGCGTTCCATCAACCTGGGGTTCGAGGATATGGCCGAGGTGGAACTGGTGAAGGAAACTTTCCCCGGCACCCCCCCTTTTCTTTTAGCCTATTCCGGGGGTGAGATTTGTCCCGTGCGGAACAACAACGGCGAACAGGCGAGCCGGCTCTTTTCCCACACGCTGGTCGCCTGCATATTATGAGCCCCTTGAAAGGCCGGCGAAAACGAACCTTCGCGAAGGGTCCGTAAAAAAAATAACAGTTGTTTTTTTTACGGACCCGAAGCGGCGCTTGGCGGCTGAATCGCCTCTTCGGGCAAATCCCTTCGCCGCCAAACCATCTCCCAGAGACAAAGTGACCCGGCATGGCTGAACTAGACGACCAACTGCAAATGCTTGCCCAGGAACTGGAATGTGTGATTGCGGAAAGGGACGAAGCGCTTCAGGAACGCAACCATTTCGCCCAGGAAGTGAAGAAGCTGCAAAACCTCATCCTGAAGGCCAAAGCCTCGTCCACCGCCGCCTCCACCCTGTCCGCCCTGCTTTCCCGGGAAAAATCAAAGCAGGAAAAGTATCTTGGCCTGCTCCTCAAGTATTGTTCCGACATGATCCTCATTCTCGATCGTGAGGGCAAACTCGTCTACTGCACGGAAACATTCCTCAAGAACGCCGGCATACCCGGCTTCGGACTGGTCAACGGCCGGCATCTGCGGGAGATCATCCAACCCTTCGACGCCGAACACTCGGAACCAGTCTTCGACGCCATCAAGGCCGCCCTGGCCGAGAACGGGGAAAAGCGCCTGGAAATCCGCTCCAACATCTGCGGGAGCGAAAACCCCCGCAGCATCTCCCTCGCCATCACCCCCATGCACGACGACAAAGGCCTGGCGGAAGGGGTGGTCATCGTCGGCCACGACATGACCGAAATCCAGAACGCCAAGGAACAGGCCGAAGACGCCAACCGCGCGAAAAGCATCTTCCTCGCCACCATGTCCCACGAAATCCGCACCCCCATGAACGCGGTCCTCGGGATGTCCGAGCTGGCGCTCAGGGAAGATCCCCCCGATTCCATTCGTGACAAAATCCTCTCCATCCGCCAAGCCGGCGACAGCCTCCTCACCATCATCAACGACATCCTTGATTTTTCCAAAATCGAATCCGGCCGCATGGAACTCGTCGACGCCCCCTACCGTTTGTCCTCCCTTATGAACGACCTCATCGGGATAATCCGTCCCCGCAGCCTGGAGTCCGCGGCGGTATTCACCGTGAACGTCGACAGCCGGCTGCCGAACCAGTTCCACGGCGACGAAGTGCGGCTAAGGCAAATCATCCTGAATCTCCTCTCCAACGCCTTCAAATACACCCAGACCGGCGCCATTTCCCTGAATGTATCGGGCGAAATGGGTAACGGCAAAGCCGCCCTGACCTTCTCGGTCGCCGACACCGGCATAGGCATCAAGCCGGCCAGCCTCAAGCACCTGTTCACCAATTTTTCCCGCCTCGACCGTAACGCCAACAAGGGAATCGAAGGGACCGGCCTTGGCCTGGCCATCGCCAAAAACCTTGCCAATCTCATGGGCGGGGACATCTTCGTGGAAAGCGTCTACGGCGAAGGAAGCACCTTCACCGCCACCATTCCCCAACGTTTCGAGGTGTACGAGCGTTTCGCCAAGGTCGAGGCCCCCTGGAATAAAAAGGTCCTCATCTACGACTCCTGCCGGGAAAATCTGGAGTCCATCCGCGCCGAACTCACCAACCTCGGCGTCTTCGCCCATACCGCCACCGAAGCCGCGATTTTCCGCAGCGTCATGAGCCACGGGGTCGAATTCACCCATATCATCGTCGAAGCCGGCCTGGTCCGGTCTGCCCGCGAGGTTTTGGCCGCCTTCCCTTCCAAGGCCCGCTTCATCGTCATGTCCCGCACGGGACAATCCGGCGGACACCGCGGCAACCATCTCGAACTCCCCGCTTATTCGACCACCCTCGTCGACCTCCTGAACGACACCGGCAACCATCGCACCGATTACCGCGAAAGGATCCTGGAAGCGCGTTTCACCGCGCCGGAGGCGCGAATCCTCATCGTCGACGACATCGTCACCAATATCCGCGTCGCCGAGGGACTGCTGGCGCAGTATGACTTCCAGATCGACTCCTGCACCAGCGGCGAGCTCGCGGTCGAACACGTTCGGCAAAACTCCTACGACCTCATTTTCATGGACCACATGATGCCGGGCATGGACGGGGTGGAGGCGGCCCGGGCCATACGCGCCCTGGCCGATCCGAAACGCTGCATCGTGCCCATCATCGCCCTGACCGCCAACGCCATGTCGGGGACGCGGGAGATGTTTTTGGAGAACGGGCTGGACGGATTTTTAGCGAAGCCCATCGATCTGGGCAAGCTTAACGAGGTGGTGGAAAAGTGGATTCCCCATGGCAAGCGCCGGGAACGGAAGCCTGCCGGAATGACCAGAATCGTGAAGAAAGGGGGGCAGGTTCAAGCCGAAACGCTGGGGGCGTTGCCGACTATCAACGGCCTGGAAACGGCGTTGGGGGTGAGGGCGTTCCGCGGGGCGGAGGTTTATTTCGGCCGGATTCTGAAGAGCTACGTGGGTAGCGTTCCCAACGCCTTGGGGAAGTTGGGAGAGGCGTTTGCCGGTTTGGAGGATGAAGAGGGGATTCGGCGCTACGCGATTACCGTGCACGGTCTGAAAGGGAGCTCCTACAGCGTGTTCGCGAACGCCTTGGGCAGGAAGGCGGAGGAACTGGAGAAGGCGGCGCTGGCGGGGGACCGGGATTGCATCAGGAGCCACCACGGCGAATTCGTCGCGGCGGCGGAGAAGCTGATAGGCGAAATCGGCAGGCAACTGACCCGGCTGGAGGGCGCGTCGCCGGAAGGGGGGGAGAAGGAACGGCGCGGATCCTTGGACCGTTCGGGCCTGGAGGCGCTACGGAAGGCCTGTATGGAATATGATGCCCAGGTGGTGGAGGAGAAGTTGGAGGAATTGGAGAAATTTTCCTACGAGGGGGAAAGCAAGGATTTCATGGAGTGGTTGCGCAAGCAAGCGGCGGAGTTTGGTTATGACCTGATGCGGGAGCGGCTCGACGGCATTTTGGGGATAACGGACGGGGGGAATTAATCCCGGGTTGGGCGAAAGCGACAAAATCAAGTCATTCACCTTCACGAATCCCTCATGACATATACTGCTAACGAAATGTAATTGCGAAAAGTGAGAAACCGCGTTTAACCACAGAGAACACAGAGGCCACAGAGAACCACACTTAACCGTTGATAGGCATTGAGCCTGAATACGTTTATTTAAATTTGTAAAATTTTAAGAAAAAAGTATTCATCTGCACCTCCACCAGCGGTTAAGTGGGGGTCTCTGTGGTCTCTGTGTGCTCTGGGGTGGAATGGGGTTTCTCTCTTTGCGCAGTTGCGTGGCGGTATCTGTCGGCGC
>JAVBTZ010000035.1:0-5999 GCA_031555915.1 Planctomycetota bacterium | reverse complement strand
GGGATTGACGGCTTCCGGGCGACCGGGCGGCGGGACCATACGGGTTCGGCTTTTCAGTAGATTTCGCCGACGGGGGACGGGGTGTTTGTGGGGTCGGGGGTTACTTACGCGCCGGTGTGGGGGGTGTCGGGGGTGGGCGGGCCGATGGGGGCATTGGGTTCGGCGGCGGCGGTGGAGGCGGCGGACGCGGTGATTTTGGATGATTCGCCGGCGCATTTGTCGAGTTTGTTTGGGATTGCGGCGAGGACGCGCCGGGTGGCGGGGGAGAACATCGTTCTGGCGTTGGGGGTGAAAACGGTGGTGATGGTTTTGGGGGTTTTGGGGATAAGCGGAATGTGGGCGGCGGTGTTTGCGGATGTGGGGGTGGCGCTGATGGCGGTAGCGAATTCGCTCCGTTTGACGCGCGAGTGAATGACGTCATACCGATGGCGTGGTGAAATTGTTAAAAGTGTATTTCACCATCGAGTCGAATGGAGCTGAATTAAGGGTAAGCATTTGCGAAGCGATGATTTAAAATAATTTTTACCACAGAGACCACAGAGGCCACAGAGAACCACTCCTAACTGCGGAATGACGTATAGCTCCGGGATTTAAATCTATTTATAAAATGGAATTCAGGATTAACTCTACAACGCTAGATTTGCGGGAACCACCCCGCAAATCTAGCATGAATAACCAGTTGTGGTGACCTTCGTTCTTTACCGCCAGCGCTGGAATTATTGTCTAACCCTATACTCATGCTACTTTTACGGAAGTGGTTCCCGTAAAAGTAGCGTTGTGGGATTAACTTCCATCCGTAGTTTAAGGTGGTTCTCTGTGGTCTCTGTGTTCTCTGTGGTAAAAAATTATTTTAAATCATCGCCTCGCACAGAATTAACCTTATTTCAGCGCCATTTGTGCGTGTCCCCATAATTCGCCTCCCGCATTTCCTCCTTCCCTCCCGATTGTGATTGAACCCTCCCCCCCATAACCGTACACTAAAATCTGTTTGTTTTACTGTATGACAAACCGGTCCACCGCCCTGAGAAAATTACGCCCCATGCGCCTGTACCGAATCACCCTCGAATACGACGGAACCGCCTACAGCGGCTGGCAAATACAAAAAAACGCCCCCTCCGTGCAGGAAGCCCTGGAAAAGGCGGCCTCGCGGCTGGCCGGCCAGGCGGTTCGGGTCAAGGGTGCGGGACGGACCGACTCCGGCGTGCACGCCCGGGGGCAAACGGCGGCCCTGATCCTGCCGGCGGCCATCCCGGTCGAAAAAATACCGGAAGCCCTCAACAGCCGGCTGCCGGACGACATCGCCGTCACCGCCGCCAGGACCGCCGCGGAAGGATTCGACCCCAGGCGCGACTGCCTCATGAAGCAGTACTCCTATTCCTTCACCTTCGGGCCGGTGCGGCCGGCGTTGGGAAACAAACGCTCCTGGCACGTCAAACGCCGGCTGGACATCCCGGCCATGCAAAAAGCGGCGGGCCTGTTCACCGGCCTGCATGATTTCACTTCGTTCTGCAACCGGGAGTTGGCGGGCGAGGACAATCGCCGGGAAGTGGCGCGGAGCGTTCTGGTCCCGCTGCCGCCCGACCGCGCCGGCCGGGGCCGTCTGGTTTATTTGGCCGAGAGCCGGGGTTTTCTGTACAACCAGGTTCGGGCGATGGCCGGAACGCTTTACGGGGTTGGCACCGGCCGCTTCCGGCCCGAGGTTATTGAGGATTTGTTTGCCCTGCGTGACCGCGCCTGCGCCGGTGAAAGCGCGCCGCCTTGGGGGCTTTGCCTGGAATGGGCGTTATATCCTGGGGACGGCAGGCCGGCGGACGGAGTGGGATTGTTCTGAGCAAGCACCACTATAATAGCGGTTAAAAAAAAGCGGTAAAAAAAAGCGGTAAAAAAAAAGCGGTTAATAAAATCCAGCCTGCGGCTGGTTGCGGGGGTTCTAGGGGGGCGCAACCAGCCCCCCTGTCAAAATGCGGTTATGTTTTAACGCAGTTAAAACGACCTCGCTTAGGAGCCAGCGAAGCGGCGCTCCGACAGAGCAAACAAGGAAGGGAATATTATAAAAATAAACACTTCGCCAAGTAGGGTTGGGCTTTTGCCTACTTTAGGGCGCCTCTAAAAATGCCCTTTATGGGAGGTTTTTTCCGTGGATGGTTTCCTTCCTTTTTTGCTCTGTCGGAGCGCCGCTCCGCTGGCTCCTAAGCGAGGTCGTTTTAACTGCGTTAAAACATAACCGCATATCAACAGGGGGGCTGGTTGCGCCCCCCTAGAACCCCCGCAACCAGCCGCAGGCTGGATTTTATTAACCGCTTTTTTACAGCTTTTTTACAGCTTTTTTACCGCTCCGCACAGGCGCCCGTAAATGAAAAACGCCAAACCCTCATACCGCCAACCACCCAGGGAACCGGAAGATGACCCCGGCGACCGCCTCTTCACCTACGGCCGCCCCTCCACCCCCGCCTGGATTGCCGCGGCGGCGGTGGCATTCGCGTTTTTTCTGCTGGGCGGCTTCATCAAAACCTACCGACAACTCGAAGCCCTGCGGGACGAATCCCGCCAGGAAATAGCCGACCTCAGGGAAGCCATCCGCCGCCTCCAGGCCCAAGCCACCTCGACCGCGCCGATCCGCCCCGCCACCCCGCTGGCGCATCTGGAACCGATTCCGCCCGCGGCGGTCCGCTACGAACGGGCGACCAGAAACGAACGCGGCCGGGAAACCCGCGCCGCACTCCGTTCCGCGCCGCGTTACCCACCGGCCGAACCCCCGCCGGCGGGACTGGCAAGCATGGCCGCGCCGTCAGGGGGGCAGGCGGGGAGAACCGCCGCTCCGCGTCAAAGCGGATCGCCGCCAGCGGCGGCGGCGGCTGGGGATTGGGCGCTACGCAACCTGCCGGCCGGGGTCGGTTTCGTCCCCGATTTGGGGTCCGGCCTGGAAAACCTCCGCCGGCAAATCCCCCCAGGGAAAAACGAAACGCCAAGCGAAGAAAATTTCTCCGCCGCCCTCGCCGGCGGCGACCGCCAGGTGGTGTCCATCTCCAACGCGCAAAAACGGGTCATGGTCGAAGGCGGCCGCGACCTGGGCCTGGGCGAAGGCGCCAGGCTGGAACTCACCCGCGCCGGCCGCTGGATTGCCGATATCCAAGTGGTGGACGTTTTCGCCAATCAGTCCTCCTGCGAAGTGTTGCAGGCGTCCCTGCCGCCGGAACCCGGCGACACCATCCGTCGCCCCAGCCGCGACCGATAGGCTACACAGCCCGGTTACCGGACTGTTCACGGCATTTTATGCTTTTTTCCCAACCGGCTTCAGCCTATACTCCATTCCTCGAGGAATATTCAAGTCGCGGGCAAATTCAAACGATATACAATATGAGGGGTGTTCGCGAATTCAGAAGGAAATCGAACCAACCGCCGTTCGATTCGCTTAGGAATTATCCAGGCTCCTTGCCACGATCCCATACGCCACGATCCTCCAGTGCCATCCTGGAATGAGGACGGAATGTGTTTATAGAAAGCATCTTCGGGTTCTTCAGCCACGATCTCGGTATCGATCTCGGTACCTGCAACACCCTCGTCTATAAACGCGGCGAAGGCATCGTCCTCTCCGAACCCAGCGTCGTCGCCGTCTCCAAAAAGGATCGCCGCGTCCTCCTGAACGGCCAAGCCGTCGGCGACCGCGCCAAAAAAATGGTCGGCCGCACCCCCGGCAACTTCTCCGCCATCCGCCCGATGAAGGACGGCGTCATCGCCGACTTCGAGATGACCGAAGCCATGCTCACCTATTTCGTCGGCAAGGTGCATAATTTTTCCAATTTGGCGCGTCCCCGGGTGGTCATCGCGGTACCGTCGGGCATCACCGAAGTGGAGAAACGCGCCGTCAAGGAAAGCGCCGTCAAAGCCCGCGCCCGCAAGGTCTGGGTCATCTCCGAACCGATGGCCGCCGCCATCGGCATCGGCCTCCCCATCGACGAACCGGTCGGCAACATGATCGTCGACATCGGCGGCGGCACCACCGAAGTCGCGGTCATCTCCATGATGGGGATGGTCTACTCCAAATCCATCCGCGTCGCCGGCGACGAACTGGACGAGGCGGTGATGAATTACCTGCGGCGGCAATATAATTTCATCGTGGGGGAAACGACGGCGGAACGGATCAAAATGGCCATAGGGAGCGCTTTCCCCATGGAGGAGGAAACCTCCATCGAGGTCATGGGCCGGGACCAGGTCAAGGGCCTCCCCCGCTCGATTACCGTCCGATCGGAGGAAATTCGCGAAGCCCTGAAGGAACCGTTGGACCAGATCATCTCCGCCATCATCGAAACGCTCGAAAACACCCCGCCGGAACTGGCCGGCGACATCTACGCCAACGGCATTTCCCTCGCCGGCGGCGGCGCGCTCCTCCGCGGCCTGGACAAACTGATCGCCAAGGAAACGCGGGGGATTCCCGTGCACATCTCGGACGAACCCCTGAAGGCGGTGGCGCGGGGGACGGGACTGTTCATCGAAGGCATCGAGGATTACGATCAATATCTGGACTCGGGGGATGATGACGGTTGATTGAACTGGAGCGTTTGCCGTGCGTACCCCCATTCTCCCCTCCCTGATTCTCATCATTCTCGCCGCCGCCCTGTACATGTTGCCGGACGGCTCGTTTTATGCCTTGCGTCTGCGGGTGCAGGGCATGGTGGCCCGACTCTGGCGGCCGCCCGACCCCCGGCTGGACGAGGAACATAAAAGCTTCTCCGACAGCCGCGACCTTCTCATCCTCCTGCATCAAAAGGAGGCGCAAATCGCCGATCTCCGCCGTCGCCTCGCCGAAATCGGCGTAACCAAGGAAAAGGTCGAGAAGGTGAAAATCATCGCCGGCCGGGTCCTGCGCCTGGGGCCGGACAATACCCTGGACACCTTCACCATCGACGTCGGCGTCAAGGACGGGGTCAAGCAAGGGATGGCGGTGGTGGTGGGCGAGGCGTTGGCGGGCGTGGTGGTCAAGGCCGAACCCGACGCGGCGCTGGTATTGTCCTTGTCGTCCCGGGGGTGCTATCTTTCCGCCCGTCTGGGTGAACCTGGCGGCTCCCCCGACCGGCCGCGGCTTCTCGGCGCGGTGCGGGGTTTGGGGGGGGGAAGCGTGGCGGCGGTGGTGTTCTCTTCCGGCGTGGCGGCGAAGGAGGGGTGGATCGCCATGACAAGCGGCCTGGAGGGTTCGATTCCGGAAGGACTGCTTCTGGGAACGCTGGCCGGCCGATTGGTCGAGGGCGAGGAAAGCGGCACGCTGGAGGCTGAACTCCGACCGGTGGCGGATCTGACATCCCTGGATTTTGTCACCGTTTTGGGGAGGGAATAGGCTTGGCCCGTTCACGAAGGATCAAGGCGCCGCATCAACCCCACGATCATCTCGCCCGGCTGTTCTTCGGCCAGCAGCAAATTTTTATCGATTTTCTCAACAATTACCTCGACCCCAACGTCGTGAAGTTGTTGGATTTGGACCGGCTGGTTTACGAATCACCGGCCGATGTCGGCGGCGATTTGAAAGAACAATTCAGCGATATACGCTATTCGACAATTTTTAAAAACACCCGAACGCCCTTGGACGTTTTTATTTTCGAGGAGGGTGATGCCATGGCGAAAACAGCGTTGCAAGAGCTTCACGAGGAAGGAATTGAAATCGGGATCGAGGAAGGCATTGAGATTGGTTTGGCGAACGGCAAGGCGGAAGGCAAGGCGGAAGGCAAAGCGGAGGGCAAGGCGGAGACGATTGCCGCGATTTTGCGGGCGCGTTTCGGGGAAGTGCCGGAAATGGTCAAAAAGCGGCTGGGGGAATGCCCGGATCCGGCGGTTCTCGACCGGCTGGCGGTGGTGGCGGCTACTTGCGACGGCTTGAATGCTTTCAAACAGGAACTCGGCCCCGGCAGGAAAAGGCGGGAAAAAAGTCTGGTCAAATAAATTGAATCCGTTGGTTAATACTTTTCATTTGGCTTTGCCATTTGGGGAAATAGGATGAAATTTTTTCG
>JAVBTZ010000178.1:0-7764 GCA_031555915.1 Planctomycetota bacterium | reverse complement strand
AACATTCCTCCGTAGCCTGTTACGCGGACCCCTCCCCACGCGTCATTCCGGCGTCTATACAACCAACCGGGGTATAAACGGGCGGTTAAGCCGGAATCCCGGGGGCTGGACCATTGCTATGAAGCGGTGACGGTCGAGTTTTCATGCCGTCAAGGTTTTGCCCCCTGGATTCCGGCGAAACCGCCCGTTAGGGATGCAGCAGCCGTTTAAGACGCCGGAATGACGTGCGGAGAGGGGACAGCGTAACAGGGCACGGAGGAATGTGTTGCCCTTATTTCTGCGCCATTCGGGACAATCACTTGATTACTCATTTCGTTCCGCGGTCGGTATATCCCATCCGCCACAAGTCTTTGTTTCGCAAATAAAGCTCGCGGAACTGCTCCCGCCGTTCGGCATAAACTTGGCGGAATGCTCCGCGCGGTTCGTAAACCGTGCCGCCTCCCCGCACCACCTGCCGCACCGCCGCATAGACGTCGCCGTAAACCCCCGCGCCCACGCCCGCCAACAAAGCCGCCCCCACACAGGCGTCCCCCGCCGCCGCCGCTTGCACCGGAATGCCAAAGACATCCGCTTGGATTTGCAGCCACACCGGGCTCCGCGCCCCGCCCCCCATCGCCAGCGCCCGCCCGCTCTTCACCCCAGCTTCGCGTAACAGGGTATAACCCTGTTCCAAACCCAACGTCACCCCTTCCATCACCGCCCGCGCCAATTCAGCCACCCCGTGCCGGAGAGTAAGCCCGGCGAAGATGCCCCGCGCCTCGGGGTCGTACCAGGGCGTCCTTTCACCGGTCAGGTAGGGAAGGAACAACAAGCCGTCCGCCCCGCAGGCAGCCCCGCCGGCCAACTCCGACAGTTCGGCGAAATCCCGATGGGCGGCGAAATTTTCACGGAACCACTTCAGGGACAAACCGGCCGCCAAGGTCGAACCCTGGATTATCCAACGCTCGGGAAGGGGATGGATGAAAGTCGAGGTGCGGTACTCCCGGTCAAAGCAGGGCTGGGTCAGTACGGCCGACACTTGGCCGCCCGTCCCGATATTTATCCCCAACACCCCCTCTTCGACCAATCCCGCGCCAATCCCCGCCATGCTGCTGTCGGCGCCGCCGTAATACAACGGGAGACCCGCCGGCAACCCGCAGAGCGCCGCCCCTTCCGCCGTAAGGACGCCGGCCGGGTCGGTGGAACCGGCGATTTTGGGGAAAATGCGGCGGGGAATTTCCAGCTCGTCTAAAATTTCCCAGGCCCAATCCCCCCGCGCCACGTCCAGGCAACCGGTGGCGCTGGCGTCGGACTTTTCCTGCCCCCACAACCCCGAGAGCCGGCCGCGCACATAGTCTTTCGGACACAACACGCAGGCGGCTTGTTTGAGGATTTCCCCGGCGTTCTTTTTAAGCCAGAAGAGGGAGGCCAGGGCAAAGCCGGCGGCGAGACGGTTCAGGGTAACGGCCTGGAAACGCTCCCGGCCGATACGTGCCGTCACTTCCGCGACTTCGCGGCCGGAACGGCTGTCGGCCCAGATGATGGCGTTCTGGAGGGGTCGGCCGGCCGAGTCCAGGAGGACCATGCCGTGCATCTGGCCGGAGAAGGCGAGGCCGTGAATTTGCTTGGGGTCGCCGGCGGCGGCGGCGACTTTTTTAAGGCAGAGGGCGGCCTTTTCCAGCCACATTTCCGGGTTCTGTTCGGCCCAGCCGGGGTGGGGGACGGCAATGCCGTAACTCTCCTGATGCGAAGCGAGGATTTCGCCGTTTTGCCGCAACAGCACGGCTTTGCTGGCGGAGGTGCCGATGTCTACGCCGATAAGCATGGATTTACTCCGTAAGGGTCTAATTGCCCGTGGTTCCGGGCACGGTTGCGGGCGCGGGAAAAGCCGGCGCGGGCGACAGCGATTAATTGACCGGCGGAAAAAAAATGTGCCTGGCTGGGAGTTGGAACGAAAACGGTAATATTTGCAAGCGAAAAAAATAAAATTAAAAAAAATCCCAGCGAGAGGCAAGTTGTGACTGCTCTAAGCCGGTAATTTAAAGGAGTTTATAAGGAGGAAGAAAAATAGCAAAAAAAAGCGGGAGTGATTTGACTAAGGAACGTAGATAGGGTAAATTACAAGTGTCGAATGACGAAAGGACGAACACAAAGGGCATCTGGTCTTCCCAGGGTTGGTGTGATTTTCGGCAGGTTTTTTGACCGCTAGGCACCCGATCGACAGGAGGTTAATCAGACGGGCTTTTTCGCTGGCGGGTTTTCCCGGCGACGGACTTTCTTTCCTGCCTATTTTTTTACATGCCAAGAAAAAAAGCGGGGTTGGTTGCGTATGGCGGTGGTTTTTTTACCCCCATGCCGCCAAAAGCTTCATCCAAGCTGCCCGCCTTGCCAGTGTCAAGTCAGTTTTACGGTTGTCCTTTTCCTGGGTATCAGTTTTCCAGATGCGAAATCGCCATACGGGTCTTCGGGCATTCGGTGGTTGCAGTTCGCAGCTTTGGCGAGCGGCGCAATCGGAATGGGCGCTCACATTTTACGGAGACGTCATCGTAAACGCCCCCATTCGGAAATGACGGCTATGCATAGGGTGATTGTTCGCACGCCTACCGGTATAATTAAGGTTCATGGTAATTGACCGGCCTGTGGTGTGGATTCGGGATGTGGTCCACATAGATGACTCCCTGAATCCGGGTACGTAATAGCGTGTCACCGAGAGTGCGTTTGAGCGCGAAGTACGTAAGTGAAGCACAGATGTTGTAACAAGTCGATTTACGTCAAAATGACTTGGTAGTGGAACCTTCCAAGGATTATGTCCGAAAATCCAGGCGATTGCGTAGGGGCCGGTGACTAGATGTCGCCGGCCCATTTTTTATGCCTGGTTATAAAGCTATCGGCTTGAAATGGTGATTTTGTGGTTCCCGTAAAAGTAGCGGTGTAAGATTAACTTCCATCCGTAGTTCAAGGTGGTTCTCTGTAGTCTCTGTGTTCTCTGTGGTAAAAAAATATTTTAAATCACCGCCTCGCAAAGAATTAACCTTATTTCAGCGCATCTCCTTCCCCACCCGATGCGATGGCGGCGCCTCGAAATGGACTTTCCGTTTTTGTCCCGTCCCCGAAACAATGCGCATGGGTTCGACATGGGCGCGGTAACGGCCGATGTCATCCAAATCCCTCCTGCCTCTGGCAATCATGCCGTGCCATTGGAACAGAACTTCATCGGTGAGCGGTTGCCGGTAGGAGTGGAACACGTCGACCAGCATTTCGGCGATTCCGGCTTCTGCCGGTCCCACTTTCCTCTTGTCCACCGCCAGACCGAGTCTCCGGCGGATGGAGGACTGGACACTGGCACGGTCCAGGTATTCGCCCTCGATCTCCGACGTGTCCATGGCGTCGCCGGTCATCAGATTGACGGTAAGGTTTTCCCTGTCGGCGTCGAGGAGGTGCTTGGCCGCGCCGGCGGTCATACCTGCCTCTTGCAGGAACAGCGATTCAAACTCCGCCAGTTGGGTGTCGTCCCAAATGAAATGCGGCCAATCGGGGTGTTGCCAATTCCATGGCATGATTGATACGCCTCCCTTTTATCAATCATTATATGCGGTCGGAATGATTTATAAAGGAAATTCATTTGAGTCCCGACGTAAGCTGTACAAATAAATTATTTTTACCATAGAGAGCCCAGAGAACCACCTTAAACTGCTTTAGTAGTTGCGGTTGCGGTTCTCTGTGTCCTTTGTGTTTCTGTGGTTAAACCCACCAGGTCAAATTATTTCTGCGTGGCACCCAAGCATCACCCCCGTTTCCAATGCACATCCATCTGCGGGTAAGGCCGCTCCACCCCGTTTTCCTTGAAGAGCCGGTCGATGGCCAGGTAAAGCTGGTGCTGCACCGGCATGCGGTCGTCCAAACGGCCGGTGAAAACCCGCAATTCAAAATTCAGGCTGCTGTTGGCCATTTCCACGAAAAACACCGAAGGCGCGGGGTCGTCCAGAATCTCATCCACCGAATTGGCCGCATCGAAAAGCAACTGTTGCACCTTTTCCAAATCCGAGCCGTAAGCGACCGTCACCGGAATCACCAGGCGGGTGATGGTGTCGGACAGGGTCCAATTGACCACCCGGCCGGTGATTAGTTCCTTGTTGGGGATGATGAGCTCCCGCCGGTTGCCGTCCAGCAGGGTGGTGGTGCGGATGTTGATGCGGCTGATGGTGCCGTCGGCGGTGCCAATCGTGACCATGTCGCCGACCCGCACCGGCCGCTCGAAGAGGAGGATAATCCCCGACACGAAGTTCAGGATGATTTCCTGGAGGCCGAAGCCGATTCCCACCGACAACGCCGCCACCAGCCATTGGGCGTCCGACCAGGCCATGCCGAGTTCATGGGCAATCCAGATGAGTCCCGCCCCCACGGCGGCGTAGCGGATGAGGGACGCCGTCGCCATGCGGGTGCCGCGTTCGCCGGGGTTCCAGCCGAAGAAGGTGAGGTTGAACCAGGCGCCCAGGGGATTGGCTATTAGGTAACAGAAGAGCCCCCC
Source organism: Planctomycetota bacterium (assembly GCA_031555915.1). Lineage (GTDB taxonomy): Bacteria > Planctomycetota > SZUA-567 > SZUA-567 > SZUA-567 > JAJBSZ01. Next base: position 3,257 of record JAVBTZ010000178.1, on the reverse strand, counting down.
CAGGACCGCCCGCAACAGTTCCCTCAGGGTGACGGTTTTGGCGTCCCCCTTCAGCCACAAGCCGAGCCGTCCCAGCCATTCCTGCACCGGGAAAAGGTCCGACCATTGCAGCAACAGTACTCCGGCCATGGCGGCAAGGAACAGCCACAGGACCAAACGCCGCGCCTGCTGGAGGGACTCGGCCAACTCGTTCTCCACCGCCGGGGGAATGCTGGCGGCAGCGGCTTTCACCGGGGCGGGGGTGTGGGAGTCGTCCTGGCTCTCCGCCGGCGGGTTGGCAGCCGGTCCTGGCTGCGTCACGGCCGGGGCGGCCGGGGTCTTTTCGGAAACATTGGCGGCTTCGCCCGCCCGGGCCGCGCCACGGTCCGAAGCGGCGACGGCGTGGGCGCGGTTCGAGGTGGTCAGGTTGCGGCTGGAGACGCTGTTTTTCAGGTTGGCGTTACTGTTGGCGTCGTCCTGCCGCAGGCGGGGGGAAATCGCCGCATCCTTATTAAGAACCGGTTCGGCCAAGCGCCGCTTGCGGCCCTCCCCCCGAATCGCCCCAAAGCGGTAGAAGAGAATCGCCCTTGCCCGCTGCCGCTCCCGCGACCGCGCCAGGCGGAGGCTCCAGTACAATGCCCCCACCATCAGGGCGGTCAGGAGCAAGGCCGATACAGTCGCCTTGTGTATCACCAAAACCGCCCCGTAATTATAACCCATCAAAGACAACCCCAACCACGCCATCCCCAACGCCATCACGGTCAGATGCAAAGCCTGCCAGGCGAGGCCGCCCTTGCCGCCGCAGTCGCGGAGCAGGACGGCCGGCCGCATGCGGAGCCACCAAAAACCCAGGGCAAAGCCGGACAGGAGAAGGGACAAAACGCTCCCGAGCGCCTGGTATTCGCGGGGTTCCGTCCGGTTCAGGACATAGCAAACCGCCGTCCACAGGGGCAAGCCGAACAGGGCGAGGGAGGTAAGCCGGCGGCGGAGGCGCTGGCATAGCAATACCGGAGTCCGGCTGTAGACTTCCATGATGCCGTCCCGGTCGCAGAAGTGCCGCCAGAGGTTCAAGGCCAGCCAGGGGATTACCGTCAAGAGCAGCGCCTCCCCCAAGGCGGCGGCGGCGCCGGCGGGGAAGGCCGAGCGCCAAATGGCGGCGCCGGCGGCGAAAAGGGCCAAAGGCGCCTGATAGGAGCGGATAAAAGCCAGGGCGGTCCGGCCCAGGAGTCCCCGGGGACTGCCGGCGATGGAGGATTGGGCCCAGAGGTTACGGAACCAGCGCCAGCGGCCGAGGAGCTTCAGGACTAAACCGGGGAAAACCGCCACGGCCAGGAATATCAGCAGCCACGGCGAACTCAGGAGGCCGGAAAGCAACGCCAGTCCCGTTTCCTTGCCGAGGCTGGTCTGGGCCATGTCGCCGCCGACCCCGCGCATGACCTGGGGGAGGGAAATCCGCCACAGGGGAGGGGAACCGGGGAGTTGCAGGACATAACGCTCCGCCAGGGCGGTGTAGCGGCGGGAAATCCGCTGTAATTCCTTTTCGGCCGAATCGAGGTCAATCAGGGCGGCGGCGTGCCGGGATACGGCTTCCGACAGGTTGGCGACCAGTTTGGCGTGATAGTCGAGGATTTTCCTGGCAGGCCCCAGAATTTCGTTCCGTTCCGCTTCGGGCCGGGCGGCGATGTCCGGCCGGGCGGCGAAGGCGGTGAGTTCTTTTTCCAGGCGGGGAACGGTGCGGCGGAGGTCGTCCAGGTTCGAGAGGGAAACCCCCATGATGTTGCTGCCGAGAAGGTTTTCCCGTTCTTTTTTGGCCTGGTAGACCTCCCGCTGCAGACTGCGGCGTTTTCCCCACAGGTAGGTGCCCAGAGTCGCGCCGCCGCCGCCGGATTCGAGTTGTTCGAGGATGTGGTTGTAGTCGTTTTGCAGGGTGCGGATGTTTTCGTCGGCGGTTTGCAGGTAGGCGTGGCGGCGGTTTTCGTAGCCGAGGATTTGTTCGAGGGTCTTGCTCAGCGTCTCGTTTTCCTCCGCCACCTGGCGGAAATCGGGCGGCAGCGCGTCCAGGACCCGGCGGGCGGCGGCTTCGCTTTCGCGGCGGAGTTGTTCGGCCGCGTCGCGGCGCTTTTGGGCGATGACTTTGGCCAGTTGCTCGCGGCGGGTTTTGCCGTATTCGAGGCGGTGCGACAGGAGGGTGAGTTCCGCGGTGTCGAGTTGGGCCAGGGGTTCCTGGATATTCCGGTAATAGTCGCTGTTGGCGATGATTTCGTTGTCGGCCCGGCGGCGGGCGGTTTGGGCTTCGCGGATGGCGTTCTTCAGTTCCGGCGGCAGGTCCTCGGGGATGGGCTCGGGTTTCTTGGCCAGCCGGGCCTGGGCCGCTTCGGCCGCTTTCCGCGATTCGGCCAGGCGGGTGCTTTGCGTTTCGGCGCGGGCGACCCGTTGGCTCAGTAACTTGTTCAACTCCGGCAAACTGAGATCCAGCTCCCGCAACTCCGCTTCGAGGTCGGCCAGGGAATGCCCGCTGTCGGCGACGTCAGGCGTGGCGGCGCGCTGGCGCAGGGCCTCGCTTTCCCCCTCGATGGCCTGGAGGCGCGCCGGGGCGGCGTCAATCGTCTTGTGGCGGCGTTCGAGCTGTTCCGACGCCTCCTGGGCGGCCTGCCAGCTGGCGACGATGTCTTTCCATTGTTCCGCCACCTTTTGGCGGAGGGATTCGTCCCCGATTTCCTTGGGGAGGGCTTCCAGATGACCCTGGGCGGCGGCGACCCGGTCGGCGTAGCTTTGTCCCCGGGGTGGCTGGCCGTTCGGGGCCAGGTCGATGTCATGGTCCTGGTTGTATTCGTGATTGATGTCGGCGGCCGACTTTCCCTTGGCCGGTTCGACCGGTTTGCCGGCGGCGGCGGGAGCTTTGGCGGGCGGGGCGTCGCCGGCGGCGGCGGGGAAGGCAAGGGCAAGAAGGAGGCAAAAGAGCAAATCGAGCGGTAAAACAAAGGACGGGACCAAGCCTCTGGCGGTCGCGGCCAGGCGACGGTCGGAACGATGACGCATGGATGGGTTCTCCGGACCGGGTGAAGTCCCGGCAATATCAACCGGATTCTATCCATTTGGGGCGGGGAAATAAAGGGGGAGTGATTCGGGGACAATCACGAATGGCGCTGAAATAAGGGCAACACATTCCTCCGTAGCCTGTTACGCGGACCCCTCCCCACGCGTCATTCCGGCGTCTATACAACCAACCGGGGTATAAACGGGCGGTTTCGCCGGAATCCAGGGGGCTGGACCATTGC
>JAVBTZ010000198.1:0-4120 GCA_031555915.1 Planctomycetota bacterium | reverse complement strand
TATTCATCTGCACCTCCACCAGCGGTTAAGTGTGGTTCTCTGTGGCCTCTGTGCTCTCTGTGGTTAAATGCGGTTCCCGGTTTTCACAATTTCGTTCCGTGGTCAGTTTATTCTTCGAGGGGGTCGGATTTGGGGTGGTCGTTGGCAGCCGGGCTGGGTGGCGGGGCGGGGTAGCCTTCCTGGCGGATGCGCCGGAGTATTGCGAAGAGGTCTCCGTCCTGGCCGAAGGCGGAGAGAAGGTTGATTTTGTCGCCGGCGTCGCTGGCGGCGGCTTCCAGTTGCAGGGTGGCGGCTTGGGCGAGGTCGGAATCGGGCGGGGCGAGGTTGAGGATATTTTTGAACCATTCGGCCGCGAGGGGCAGGTTTCCGGCCCGGCGGAGGGCTTCGGCGGTTTGGTAGGCGTGGAAGAGGGCGGCGTCGGGTTGGCCGTCCAGTTCGCCGTGGCGGAGGGCGTCCTTGAGGCAGCCGGCGGCGGCGAGGAGAATTTCCCGTTCGCGGCGGAGCATGTCGAGGCGGACGTTGACTTCGCGTTCGCAGTCCTGGCGGATGCTTTCGAGTTCGCCGAGGCGGTGGCTGCGGGTGGCGCGGGTGGAGGTTTGGTTCCAAAGGGGGTCCTGATCGGGGTGGAGGAAACGTTCGCGGCATTCTTCCAGCAGGGTTTGCAGGATTTTTTCCGCTTCCTGCCAGTTGCCGACGCGGTCGGCGAGGCCGGCCTGGAGGATTCTTCCGGCCATGTCGGCGGCGCCGGGCAGGCCTTCGCGTCCTTGCCGGGTGCGGCGGAGGTAGATGCGGAGTTGGGCGATGTCGGCCTGGGTGTCGGGTTCGGTTTTGCGGTATTTCGCCAGTTCGGTCAGGATGGGTTGGACGTTTTTGGCGAAGACCGGTCCCTTGGGGGGGGTGGCGAGGTAACGCCGGATGGCCCAGGCGGCGAGGAGGTTGGCCTTGGCGCGGGCGAGGGCCGGGGCGTGGGTGGCGGCGAGGAAGGTGCGGTGGTGTTCGGTGCGGACGGTGTCGGGGATTAGGTCCTGACTATTGAAGAAGGCGACGATTTCGTTTTCCGGCATTTCGGCGGCGCGTTTTCCCAGGAGGCGGATTTGGCTTTGCCGGAGGGAGGGCTGCAGATTGGCGCGGGTCCATTGGGCGGCGTTGTCGGTAACGGCTTCGGCGAAGTGTTCGTTTTCCCGGGTGTAGCCGCAGGCGGGACAGGTGACGAGATCGGCTTGGTAGTCGAGCAGGTTTGGGGCGGGGTAGGGGCAGGTGTCGGCGTCGCGTTGGCTGGCTTGCAGGCGCCACTTTGGGGTGCTGGGGATGCGGGTTAGCGGGTTCTGTCGCCATTTCAGCCAGGCTTGCCAGTTGTCGAGGGGGCCGGAATAGGCGGCGGATTTACGCATGAGGCGGTTGACGAGGGGGTAGTTTACCGGCGTTTTGCAGACGGGGCAGTCGGCGCTGGCGGTGGGGAGTTCGTGGATTTCGTCGAGGGAGCGTTGCAGGGGTTGGGGTTGGGAGGTTTCGGGGGAGAGTTGCAGTGAGCCGGCTTCGAGGGCGGGGGAGTTGGCGAGTAGGGTGAGGAAGATTATGGCGGCGGACAGGAGCAGGTGCATTTGGTTATTGGCCTTTCATTACAGTACTATAACTACAGACCGGCATTGCAGTGAAGAACCGTCCAGCTTGTCATTCCGAGCGGTAGCGAGGAATCCGGGGGTAGCTGTGACTGAGTAAGAGCGCTTTACATTCGGCTCGTTTTTATTACTTCGACGCTCCCAAATGGGGCCGGCTTATACTCAGCCACTGCGACCCCCGGATTCCTCGCTACCGCTCGGAATGACAAGCTGGGCTGTTTACTCTTGGCGATGTAATGTCCGCCTTCTCAGGCTGCAAATTACTCGGTAATTCGTCCTACTTCCGCCAGGTCGTCTCCTCGACATTATAATGCGACGGATAAGCCAAAATCGTCCGCCGGAGTAAATCCAACGCCGCATTGGCCGAACGCTGCCGCACCCCATGCCGATCCGCCACCGTGTTGTAACGCATTGTGCGGGTAACCCCATTCCCCTCCGCGTCCAAACGGGCGCAGGCAATCCATACCGTACCCACCGGCTTCTCCGGCGTCCCGCCCCCGGGCCCGGCAACGCCCGTAGTCGACAAGGCATACACTGGCGTTAGATACTGGCCAAAACGCAGCGGCCGCTCCACCATCGCCGCCGCCACTTCCCTGCTTACCGCCCCATATTTATCCAGTAACCCCTGCGGCACCCCGAGACGCCGCACCTTGGTCTCATTCGCATACGCCACCACCCCATCCACAAATACGTCGGACATCCCGGGGACATCGATTAGGTTGCTCGCCAACATCCCCCCCGTGCACGACTCCGCCGTGATCAGGCTGGCGCCCCGTTCAAGGAGAAGCTTGTAAATCGCCTGCGGCAAAGTCTCGCCGTCCACCCCAAAAATGTCCTGCGACATCACCCCCCGAATTTCGGCTTCGGTTTTCTCCACCGCCTCCCGCGCCTCCGACCCACTCTCGCCCTTGCCGTAGAGGCGCACCGTAATCACCGTTTCCGCCACCGTGGTGCCCACCTCGGGGTTCGACTTCTCGCCCATGAGGTGTTTCAGGGCCGCCCCGATGTCCGACTCCCCCCTCCCGCACAGATGCAACCGCCGCATAAAAGTGAATGCGGCCCCCGGCGCCCCCGCCATTACCGGCCGGATGGTCTGGTCGAACATCGCCCGCATTTCCTTCGGCACCCCGGGCATACAAAACACCCTCGCCGTCCCCAATTCCGCCTGAATCCCCGGCGCGGTTCCGTTCGAATTGATTATCCGCCGGGCGCCGTCGGGGATTTCTGCCTGCAGCCGGTTGTTGTCCCCCATCGGCCGGTTGAAGCGGCGGAACATGGCGGCAATCTCCTCGATCGCCTCGGGATCTTCATGCAAACCCACCCCCAAAGCCTGGGCCAAGGCGTTGCGGGTGCGATCGTCCTCGGTGGGACCGAGCCCGCCGGTGGCGATGACGATATCGGCCTTGCGGGCGGCTTCCGTGAAAGCGTCGGCCAAATCCTGGGTGACGTCGCCGACGGTGCGGTGACCCAGGACCCGCCAACCCAACAGGGTGGATTGTTCCGCCAGCCAGGCGGAATTGGTGTCGACGGTGTGGCCGAAAAGAAGTTCGTCTCCGCAGGAGAGCAGGAATACGGTGGGCTGGGGCATAAGGTTTCCTTACCAGGTAATTTATAATGGTTTAAATGTGGTGGTCGTTAGCGTTAGGGAAAAAGCTCCGGCAGGGGCGGAGTGGGATTGCCGGGGGGAGACCGCCGGGTGGGGCGAAGCTGCCCGGCATCGCCGGTCGGGCGGGGAGCCAAGGGTCGGGGTTGGCTGGGTAAAAGCAGGTGGGCGGTCCGTCCGGTGAGGCCGCCTTCGGTGGTCAGGGTGGGCGCGGGCGGGTCGATTTCCAGCGTTTCCAGGCGCGGCCGGGTTTGGCTGGCGGTTTTCGGGGCCGGGGTGACCGGGGCGATATCCGGCGCGCCGGTGCGGCGGCGCTCGATTTCCGAGACCGGGTTTTTGGGCAGCACGAGTTCGGTGGTTTCGCGGCTGTAATTGGGATTGGCGATTTGCTTCGGGGGCGAGAAGTAGAAGAGGCAGAAGCCCATCGCCACGCCCCAAAAGAAACAGAACCCCAAAATCAGGGGCCTGGGGTTATAGTACTCTACCGGCCTGGATCGCGTCGGTTCCGCCATGGGGCGTTCCTCGGGTGAAATCGGAGAAAAACGGCTGCGTACATTATCGGAACTGGATTGCGAAGATCAAGGGCAATTGTAGGCCGGGGCTTTTTGTTGGCCGGGGTGGCGACGAATCCATAGAATACGGTGAGGCAGAAGGGTGACGGTTTAATTTTTCAAGTTGCCAGCCGATCCTGCCGCTAATAATAGTGGCAGAGGACTTTTCTCGAAAAGGCCACTTAACTCTACAACGCTAGATTTGTGGGAACCGCCCCGCAAATCTAGCATGAATAACCAGTTGCGGTGACCTTCGTTCTTTGCCGCCAGCGCCGGAATTATTGTCTAACCCTATACTCATGCTACTTTTACGGAAGTGGTTCCCGTAAAAGTAGCGTTGTAGGATT
>JAVBTZ010000230.1:0-3096 GCA_031555915.1 Planctomycetota bacterium | reverse complement strand
GGGCAAAGTCGCCCCCCGCCGCGCTGTCCACCGCATCGGCATGGCGCATGATATATACATCCATCAGCTACCCCCGGAAACATGCCAGACAAGGTAAAAAATGGTCGGCGGCAGGTATCCCCTGCCGCCGAAAGTCGAAATTATAGCCGATCCCATAAATGTTTCAAGGATCTTTCCTTACCCACCCCTACCTCGCCGCCGCCGGCAGCTGATCCTTCAACTTCCGCATGGCGGTGGGATAATCATGGAATTCGCCGTTCAACCTGAACAACGGCAGCGTGTCCAGCAGGGTATGGGCCGCCATCACGTCGGCAGAACCGTCGTTACGCCAACCCTCATGCAACTTGACATAACGTTCGATGTTGTGCTCATTATAAGCCAAGCCCATCATTTCGAGCTTCGAGTTGGCCGCGTTGCATTTGCCGCAGCCAGGTTTGGAATATACATCAATGGTCATGCGCAAAACTCCCGGTTGATTCCCTGAAAAACGGAAAAACGGCACCCATAATTTACTATAACCCAAAACCCGCAAAAACCCCCGCCACCCATAAAATTTTTAGGGGCGGATTATCTTCCCAAGCCGTAAGTATTTCGGTAAACAGACCCGCCTACGCCCGGCGTTACGCCTTAGTACGGCGGCATCCCAAGGAAGGTGAGCGGCGTCTCCACTAACCCCGGCGCCTTAACCAACAACAATTTCACATTCTACGGCAAAGATTGAAAAAGTCAAGGATAAAAAACGAAATATAGATGAAGTGATAATGGCTTCCACTATATATAGTGGTTTATCAATAAAGCAAAAACCGGGCGTTTCTCTTAACCCATGCATTCCCAAAGCATTTTTTTCAACTCAATTCGTAAGGCTTGTTGTAGGAAATAGCAAATATTATTTAAAAATAACTGCTACCCCCTGTCGTTAACCGCCTTCTCCGCCATTTCCACCAATTTTTCATTCGCCGTTACCTTGACCCCAAAACGCCGGCCCACCTCAACTATTTTGCCGTTCAATTCCACCAATTCGGTGTGTTGGCGTTTATGCAAGACATCCTGACGCATGGAAAAGGCCACTTCCGGCGTTCGGCCCGCCTGCCAAGCCAAGAGGGGCAAGGAAAGGCGGCTGGGGAGGGAGACGACCCGGCGCAATTGCGCCACCGGGAACCCGGGCAGGTTCACCGGTTCCAGGCGGAGCAAGCGCATCACCTTGAACCCTTCGCGGAGAGCCGACAGGGCCAGGCGGCCATACAGGGGATCCGCCAAAAGCTGGGCGCTGGTTTTGCCGGTCAGGGAATTAAGCACGTTGAAGCCGATATTCAGCATCAGTTTGGACCACTTCAATCTGGCGCTGGCTTTGCCGCCTTCGACCCAGCGGCATTCCATACCGGTCAGGGACAATAAACCCTGGAAGACGGCTTTGGCCACTTCGGGATCGCCCTGGTGGCGGGCGCCGGCGAGACCGCCATGGTCGGAGGCAAGGTGGACCTGGCCGGGGGAGGTAAGTTCCAGGCTGGCGCAGATGGAGCCGGACGCCACGATGCGGTCGGGGAAAATCGAGCCGATTTTATCTTCGTTGCCGACGCCATTTTGCAGACTGGCAAGCATGCAGCCGGGCGGGATTTTTCCGGCCAGAGGGCGGAGGGCGGAGATGGTGTCGAAACTTTTAACCGCGACGACGACCAGGTTGGGGTCGGCGGGGAGTTCTTCGGGCGAGCTGGAAAAGACCAGGCGGTCCCGGGCGGTGCGTTGGGCCAGGCCGGAGGTGACGGTGAAGCCGTTTTGCCGCAATGGTTCCTGGTAGGCGTTTTTGACCAGGACTCCCGTTTCCACGCCGGCGAAGCTGAGAAATGAGGCGATGGTGCCGCCGACGGCGCCGGCGCCGACGACCCAGACGCGGCCGGCCGGGGGGAGGGTTTGCCGGGCGCGGGCTGCCTGTCGGACCAGGGCGTTGGCGGTTTGTTCGGGCTGTTCGAAGATGAGGGAATGGGCGGCTTCGGGGAACGTTTCCACCACCGCGCCGGCTTTCCGGGCCAGGCTTTCCGTGGCGGGATTATCGACGATTTGGTCCCTTCCGGCCAGGAGGCAGAGGGTGGGGGGAAGGAGGCGCCGGCCGGCGTTTTGCTGGATGAAGCGGCGCATTTTCAACGTTTCGAAGCAGAAGGAGGCGGTTACCCTTTTCACCCGGTTTTCATCGTGACTGATGAAATTTTGCCATTTCGGGTTGGCGGTGAAGTGCTGGACGTCGAAGGCCGGGGTGACGGGTGTTTCCGGGTATTTGCGGACAATGGCCAGGAGGGCGTCGAATTTTCCCTTGAGGGTGAGGTCCCGCTTGGCGGCAAGGCCGGGCGCCAAGAGCGACACCGAGGCGAACAACCAGGGTCGGCGGAGGGCCAGGTAGAGGGCGGCCATCCCGCCCCAGGACATGCCGGCCAGGTGCAGGGGGCCGTATTTGGGGATGAATTGCGAGGCTATGCCGGAGGCGTTTTCATAGAAGTCGCGGTAGGAGGGGAGGTGGCCGCGTTTACCGGGCGATTTTCCCCAGCCGATGCGATCGTAGGCGATGGAGGCGTAGCCTTCGGCGGCCAGCCGGGTGGCGAGGTCGAGGAACCAGTCGGAGTTCGATTCCATGCCGTGTATGAGGAGAAAGGCGCCTTTGGGGGTGGAGGCGGGTTGGAGTTCGCGGATGAAGAGGGGGGAGTTAGTGGTGTCCATGGGGTCCTCAGGGGCGCTAGTGCAAATAAGGTGAACGTGCAATTTCCGCTTGCGTTAATTGGGTCCAGCGTCACGCTGGTTGCGGGGGCCGGGGGGGCGCAACTGGTTCTGTCTAACCAGACAGAACCGAGCCCCCCGTGGATGCGGTTATAAAAAAGTCAAAGAGCGGTGCGCGGTTAAAGCGGTTAAGCGGTTATTGAAACGCGGTTAAAGGGCCGCTTTGAGCAAACAGCGCCGTAAGGCGCGCCTTTGCGCCCGGGCGGCCACGAAGGTATCATTTCAGAGCGGGCGAAGCTCCCACGCGCTGCTAATTAATGCGGGGGGTCTGGGGGGCGAAGCCCTCCCAGATCGGAGAATAATAAGGCCGCCGTTGATTCTGGTTTGACTGAT
>JAVBTZ010000038.1:0-15879 GCA_031555915.1 Planctomycetota bacterium | reverse complement strand
ACCCAATAGCGCCGCTCTTTTGCCCTCACTCTTCGTTGCTCGTCGGTTACAGCCTATTCAAGGATGCGCCCTCCTCGCGCCTCGATTGAGGGCAAAATAGCGGCACTCTTGGGTGCTATTTGTTTGTTAGAACCGCTCTAGGAAGGTACAGCTAAATTCATGCTCTTACCGTTTTCCGGCGCCAAGACGCCACCGGGGGGAAGATGGTCCGCCCTGGTCCTCGCCCTCGCCATGCTGGCCCATGCCTGCTCCGCCATCTTCGCCCAGGACGCCCGCCCGGGCGGCGCCTGGCTGGCCGACTGGGATTTCGAGAAAGGCTGGCATGACGCCGCCGTCCTCGAACCCTGCCTCGATACCGTGCAGATCTTCGCCGCCTATTTTGACCGCGAAGGTAAACCGGTTTTACCCGAACCCATCCAAAAATGGCTGGAGCAAATTCCCTCCGCCGCCGACATCCCCAAGGAACGCCTGATCCTCTCCGTGGTCAACGACGTCGACTCCTACGGCGAAAATCCGCTGGCCAAGGACCCGGAAATCATCACCCGTTTCCTGGCCACGCCGGAAAGCCGGCAACGCCACAAACAGGACCTCCTGGACCTCGCCCTCAACGACCGTTTCGCCGGCATCGAACTCGACTACGAACGGGTGAAAATTTCCGATTGGCAGCGCTATCTGGAGTTCTGCCAGGAACTCGCCGCCGATTTGGCCGCCCGGGGAAAACGCCTTCGGGTGGTGCTTGAACCCAAGCGGGAATATTATCGCCGCCCATTGCCCGACGGCCCCGAATATTCCATCATGGCCTACAACCTCTTCGGCGGGCATTCCGGCCCCGGCCCCAAAGCCAACGCCGCCTTTATCGACCAATTGTACTGGCAGTGCCAGTCCGCCCGCCTGGAAAACCCCCGTATCGCCCTCGCCACCGGCGGCTTCGACTGGGCGGGCGACAAGGACGCCAAAAGCCTAAGCGAAACCCAGGCGAAAGAATTGGCCGCGCAATTCGGCGTTACCCCCCTCCGCCGCCCCGATTCCCGCTACCTGGTTTTCAATTACGAAGCGCCGGACGGCAAAAAACACGAAGTCTGGTATGCCGACGGCCATACCCTGGCGTATCTCCGCCGCGTCGTCCGCGCCTACGGCTTCGATCGCGTCGACCTTTGGCGCTTGGGGGGGAACGAAACGGCTTCACTGGAGATAATCCGCGACGCCATTCTGGACCTTAGGAGTAGCGCCTTCCTTTTTTCGGAACCGCCCGAACCCACCTACGATCGGGACCTCCTCGTCACCCCCGCCGGCGCCGCCTCCCTGTCACCCGACCCGACCGGGGGAATGGCCGCCGCCGGCAGCTTTGCCTCCATCTCCTCCGCCATCGCCGCCGCCCGTTCCGGCGACCGCATCATTATAGCCCCCGGGGTTTATTATGAAAACGTCGTGGTCGATCGCCCCGGTCTCACCCTAACCGCTCCGCCGGGCGCCGTCGCCGACACGCCGGTGTGCATCGTCAGCCCCAACCCTTCCGAACCGACCCTTCTCGACCTCGCCGACACTGTCTGGCGAGGTGTGGCTTTCACCAACCGCGAAGGCGGGAATGTCGTCTCCCTGGTCAATTTCACCGGCCGGTTCGAGCACTGCCGGATTCAGGCGTCAGAACCGGAAAACCGTCCCGCCGAACCGGTGGCCGATCGCCTGAAAGATTACGGATCGGATGAAATAAGCCATCCCGTGGCTGTTCCCGAGTCGGTCAACTTCGCCAATTTCGCCGTCCTTATTTCCGGCGGCAAACCCTCTTTTCACGCTTCGACTTTCTTGGGAGCGGGCGGATTGGGAATTAGCCTGAACCTCGCCCTGCCGGATTCGACTGAGGCGAACCGCCGAATCGACTTCACCTATTGCCATTTCGAAGGCTTCGGCCAGGGCGTTTTTCTGATTTCGGGGGAAGCGGACCTGGCCTTCGCCAATTGTCTCTTCAGCCAAAACGGCATGACGGTTCGCGGCGGCCGCGGCTACCATGGCGAATTGAATTTCCTGAACAGCGTCTTTTACCATAATTTCATGGGTGAAATCACCGCCGGAACCCCGCCGGCCCTGGTATCGCATTGCCTCTACACCCCCATCCTCAACCACGGGCTGGTTACGGCGGGGACGCCGCTGACGGGGGCGATCGTCAAAGCCTCCCGCTGCCTTTCGCCGCGTTTTCGCGATGTCGGGCGGCCGGTGGCGGTGGGCTTGGGCATTGACGATTCCGCCAACGCCGGGGTCTGGCAGGACCTCACCCGCATGGGCGACCGTTTCGGCTTCAAGCTCACCTGGGCCATCAACACCGCCGCCGCGGACGCCGCCGTATGGGAAACGGCGCACGACGGTTTGGCGCGCGGGCATGAAATCGCCTCCCACACCAGCAGCCACACCCCGGTCACCATGGCGGCGCCGCTGGCCCTTTCCTATTACCGCCGGGATAGACGGGACGCTTTTCTGACTATCCAGCCGCCCGGTGTCTTGAGCGTCACTTCCGACGGCAAAAAACTCTATGCGAAAGACCTTTCCGACGGTAAAACCAGCATGGGCGTTCTGGCCCGCGAATTGACGCGGGCGGGGCTTTCCTGCGAGATATCCCCCTATTATAATGGGGTACCGGCTTCTCTTCTGGCTCGCGACGTTCGCCTGGACATTTTTTTCCCCAAGGGCAAGGTAACCCTGGCTATCGATATCGACGCTTTTTTAAAATTCGAACTGGAAAATTCTCTCGCCGAACTCCGTAAAAATTTGCCGGAAACGCGGGATTTCGTTTTTGTCCATCCCTACTCCATCAGTTCGGAAATGTCCAAACAGGCCATCGCTCGGGCGGGATACACCGCCTCCCGCACCGGGCTATTGGCCGACGACCAGGGAAACGACCGGGGCGGCGGCCACGGCGCCCAAACCGTGCGCATGAACATTTTCGGCCTGCCCGGTCAAACCCTTGGCGATGTACACAACATCCCGGCCTATGGCGATAGCGTGGAGGAACGTTTGCGGCAGGTTCTGGATTATTTGCGCCTGCATTTTTCGGCGATAGTTTTTTACTCGCACCGCTGGACCGAGTTTTCCGAGGCGGAGTGGGAAGTCCTGATGCGCTTGCTTCGTGACGACGGGCATTTTCAGGTTATGACCTTGCGTGAAATCAAGGAGGAGGTCGAACGCAGGGGACGGGAGGTGGCGCCGCTGGTTTACGAATATCCCCTGGGGGAACGGACTCGGGATTACCGCCCTTTGCCGGGGTCGCCCCTGTTGGGAGCGGGGATGAATTTGGGACTGCGGCGGGATTTCGCCGGGCGGACGTTGCCGGCGAACGCTCGGCCGGCGATTGGGTTATACGAGGGGGGAGATTGATTCGACGCGTTTATTCGCTCTTTTTTAGCCTGGCTGTCAACAGCCAATAGAGGAACCTGCATGCCTTACAACCAACCCCTGGCCGAAGATATCGAACAACTCGCCGCCATCGTCGGACCCGAACGCTGCCTTACCGGCGACAACATCAACCCAGACTACGGCCACGACGAACTGGGCGGCGCCTTCCGCCTCCCCGAAGTCCTCCTCCTGGTCGCCGGCACCGACGAAGTGTCGGCCATACTCCGCCTGGCCGACAAGCGCCGAATTCCCGTGACCGCGCGGGGGGCCGGAACCGGCCTGGTGGGAGGGGCGGTGGCGGCGGAAGGCGGCATCATGCTCGACACCACCCGCATGAACCGCATCCTGGAAGTCGACCCCGACAACCTCACCGCCACCGTCCAACCCGGCGTCCCCCTCCTGAACCTGACCACGCACGTGGAAGGGATGGGACTGTTCTATCCTCCCGACCCGGGCGAGAAATCCGCCACCATCGGCGGCAACATCAACACCAACGCCGGCGGCATGCGCGCGGTCAAATACGGCGTCACCCGCGATTATGTCCGGGGCCTGACCGCGGTCCTGCCCGGGGGCGAAGTGATCGTCGTCGGCGGCAAGACGGTGAAAAACAGCACCGGCTACAGCCTCAAGGATTTACTGGTCGGTTCCGAAGGCACCTTGGCGGTGATTACCGAAGCGGTGCTGCGGCTGCTGCCGCTGCCGGCGTACTCGGTCAGCCTGCTGATTCCGTTCCCATCCATGGAAACGGCCCTGGAGACGGTACCGGACATTGTCCGCGCCAAGGCCACGCCGACCGCCATCGAATACATGGCCCGCGAAACCATCCTCTTCGCCGAAAAGCATCTGGACAAGAAATTCCCCGACACCCAATATCCCGCCTACCTTCTCCTCACCTTCGACGGCGGCGATCGCGAACAAGTCGAAACGGGTTACGCGGCAGTGGCGGAAATGTGCCTGGAACGTGGCGCCGCGGATGTGTTCCTGGTCGACACGGAAGAACGCAAGAAATCGGTGTGGGGCACCCGGGCGGCGTTCCTGGAGGCGATAAGGGCATCGACCAGCCAAATCGACGAGTGCGACGTGGTGGTGCCCCGAAGCCGCGTGGCGGACTACATCAAATTCACCCAGGCGTTGTCCGAAAAGGTCGGCCTGCGCCTACCAAGCTTCGGGCATGCCGGCGACGGCAACCTGCACCTCTATCTATGCCGGGACGACCTGGACGCGGCCGAGTGGGAACGCCGCTCCGCCCTGGCCTTCGGGGAACTATACGGCAAGGCCAGGGAAATGGGGGGACTGGTGTCGGGGGAGCACGGCATCGGTTCGGCCAAACGTAAATACCTGCAAGAGCAATGCGGGGACACGCAAATTGCCCTGATGCGTAGCATTAAGACGGCGTTCGATCCCCACGGCATATTGAATCCGGGCAAAATTTGCCGGTGAACCCGCCCGGCCGCGAGGCCGCGTTTCCCGAATTACCCCTCGTTCGCCACCCTTAGAGGCATTCCTTCCCAACGGGTCGGAATGCCTCGCGCGTTTCTCCGGCCAAACGCCCCCCTTCAATGAAATTCGAAGGCATAACGCTTGCTTTTGCAGAACGAATCGGGACAATACGGGGAGTTGTAACCGCTCCCGGTCCCGTTTCGGAACCGGCCAAAGCGAATAAATAAGGGAATATCATGCCAGGAATCAGGGTAAAAAACGGCCCGAGTCAAGGGCAAACCTACTCGATCGGGGACAAACCCCTGACCATAGGCCGCGACGAAAGCTGCACCCTCTCCCTCCAGGACAAGGGAGCGTCGCGCCAACACGCGGAAATCTTCAAAATCGGCGACATGTGCTTTGTCCGGGATCTGGATTCAAAAAACGGCACCTTCGTCAACGACAACCGCATCACCGAGGAGATGCTTCGCGACGGCGACCGCGTCCAGATCGGCGGCACGGTGATTGTGTTCGAACCCCTGGCAGGTCAGCGCCCGGGCGAGGAACTGGATTTCTCCGAAGACGAACTGGAGGCGTTCTACGAACTCCGCCTGGAAGACCTGACGGCGGTGAATGTCGGCGAAGGCGACGTTTCCTCGGAAATTCACCTGCGCGCCTTGTACCGGCTGTCGCGCCTGGTGGCGAGCGAGGACACCGAAGACGAACTGGCGAAGAAGGCGCTCGCCTTCATAGCCGAGACCCTCAGGGCCGACGGCGCCTACCTCTTCGGCCGGGATTCGCAAAAAGGCGGCATAGTCACCCTGGGGTCGCACGTACCCAAGGGCGGACGGTCGGGCCAACTGTCCCGCACCATCATCCGC
The DNA here is from genome assembly GCA_031555915.1 of Planctomycetota bacterium. GTDB lineage: Bacteria > Planctomycetota > SZUA-567 > SZUA-567 > SZUA-567 > JAJBSZ01. Next base: position 10,195 of record JAVBTZ010000038.1, on the reverse strand, counting down.
AAAGTCCTGCAGGACCGGCGGGCCCTCTTGGTCACGGACGCGATGCGGGACGATCGTTTTTCCTCGAACGAATCGGTGATGCGCCATAACATCCATGCGGTAATCTGCGCGCCGTTAACCCTGTACGAAGGGGTGGAGGCGGCCCTGTACCTGGCCGGCGACGACCCGGCGATCTCCTTCACGGAACAGGAACTGGAGTTGGTGGCGGCAATGGCGGACCAGATGGGCCTGGCGTTGTCGCACATAACTTCGAAGTTGCAGCGGCGCGAATACATGGCGTCGGCCGTGCGCATGCTTCTACGTTCGGCCGATGTCCGCCATCCCGGCATCAAGGCGAAAAACGAACGTTTGGCCGGATTCATGCGGGCGATTGGGAAGGCGTTGCATCTCGGGCCTTCGGCCCTGGAAAAACTGCAGCTTGCCGGCATGCTGCACAATTACGCCGACATGGTGACGGATACCGGTTCGCGCACTCCCGAGGAACGCACGGCCGACACGGTCGACCTGCTGGGCCAGGAGGCCTTCTTCCCCGAAATCGAAGAAATCATCGCCTATCAGCTGGAGAGTTACGACGGCAGCGGCCCCAAAGGTTTGCTTGGCACCGAACTCCCCTTGGAAGCGCGTATTTTCCAGGCGGCGCGTGACATGGAGTCGCACCTTGGCCGAGACACTTCGCCGGCGGCCCTGTCCCGTGAGGTTTTGGCGGTGGTGAAGGAATCGGGGAAACGTTACGACCCCGAAGTGGCAAAAGCGGTGAGCGAGGCGGAACGGGCGGGAACGCTGGGGATGAGCCTGGACGATCAGCGCCGTCAGAGACGGTCGTCGCGTTTAAGCGCGTTCCTTAACGAAGAATGATTAAAAGGGGTGTCGATGGCGGAGTGGATAGAGTGCGAACTGGCGCAGATTCTGTTGATGACGGACAGCATATCCAGTCCGCAGGTGATTGTGCTCAGGGAAAAGGGCGGCCAGGAACGTTCGTTCATGGTGCATATCGGGCTGTTCGAGGCGCTGGCGATTAACCGCCAGGTGCATGGCGAGGAAATGCGCCGTCCGCTGACGCACGATCTGCTGATGACGCTGTTGTCGGCGCTGGGCGGGCGCCTTCTGCGGGTGGCGATATCGGACTTGCGCGAAGATTCCGAGGGCAACGGTACATTCTATGGATTTCTGGTGATAGAGCGCGACGGCGGCGAACTGGTGATAGATTGCCGTCCCTCCGACGCCATAGCGATGGCGACGCGCGCGAACTGCCCAATTTACGTGTCCCGCGACGTAATAGAAAAAGTTACGGCGGGCTGATTCCTGGCAGTTAGGCTTTGCCCAAAAATAACTTTTACCAGTTTAACCCGGGTGTTTCGTTTGGATCGGCATTTTCGCCCTTACCGCCTGGTCGAAAATGCCTCTGGGTCATTGGGCAAATTGTGAATGTGTAAAAGTTAATATTGGGCAAACCCTTACCCCATGGAACCAACCTGCAACGAGTAAATGCAAACCAAACGGTAATCAGAATAACCATAGAACGGAGAGATGGCCGAGCGGCCTAAGGCGGCGGTCTTGAAAACCGCTGTGGGGCAACCCACCGGGGGTTCGAATCCCTCTCTCTCCGCCAGTTCTTTGTAAATCCTGATAAACTCAGTGGTTATTTCATCTCAAGATCCCTTGTGGCAAACATGTGGCAAACATCCGCCGGTAACAAAAACGGGGACAAACGAGAAAATGTCCTTCTTTCGGCCTCCGCTTGGTAAACCAAACCACACCCTCGGTACTCACCATCACCCACCGCGCCGGTCACATGAGCGGCTCGGGGTGACGGCTTGTTTCTGGTGGCACTACTGGCCCTCCTTTCTTGGAAATACACCCTACGCGCCGCGTAGGGTGAGGGTGTTTGCATCTGGTATTTCACCGATTTCCGACTCTGGGTTAACCGGAGGCACCGTAGCGAACAGTGGCGTCTCCCGCATTTGTAAGCGTTCACGGCTTCGTTTTCAGTACGCTGATAACAGCGCTCTCTTTTGGGAAAAGCCGTACGCTTGTCATTCCGAACGGTAGTGAGGAATCCAGCAGTCGCGGAGGCTGAATATAAACCGCCCCCATTTGGAAGCGTTTAGGCTACCAGAGACGAATGTAAAGCGTTATTACTCAACCGCCGATCCCGCCTGATTCCTCTGTAGATTGTAGGATAAGAGAAAAAATACTCAATATTTAGTGCTCTCGCCCTGGCTTTGGGACGGCGGCGCGGTCTCCCATTCGACCGCGCCGGCGCTATTGACGCGAACGAGGGACGAGGTCGTTTCCCTGAGGAAATCGTGGTCGTGCGACACGATGATGCGGGCAAGCGGCTGCCGGCGGAGAATCTCGCTAATCCGCGCCCGCGCGTGGTCGTCCAGTGACGCGGTCGGTTCGTCGAGAATCAGGGCTTCCGGCCGCATGGACAGGACGGTGGCTATCGACACCATTTTCTTTTCCCCGACCGAGAGGCGGTGCGTCGCCCGTTCGGCCAATTTGGTCAATTCCAGCGTTTCCAGCGTTTCCAGCGCCCGGTCCCGGGCCGCCCGCCGGCCCATGCCGAGGTTCAGTGGCCCAAACGCCACGTCCTCCAGGACGGTGGCGGAAAAGAGCTGGTCGTCCGAGTTCTGCATGACGAAGCCGACCCGGCAGCGCAGCCGGTGCAGGGCGGCGTTGTTGTCCACCTGTTCGCCGCGATACGACACCCTGCCGCTTTCGGGAATCTCCAGGCCCATGATCAGGCGGAGAAGGGTGGTTTTGCCGCTGCCGTTGGGTCCGTGCAGGCCGATCCATTCGCCTTCCCGCAGGTCGAAGCAAAGATTCTTGAACAGGGTCGGCCTTTCGGGATAGGCGAAGGTGATGTTTTCCAGGGAAATGATGGGTGGGGTGGGCATGCGATTATTCCAGGCATAGGTCCAGAAACAGGAGGCCGCAGGGGATGAGGGAAAACAGCAGTAAAAATCCGATATCCGAATGCGTCCCCCCCAGATCGGCGACGGTATGGAATTTCCCCGCGAAGCCGCGGGTCAACATGGCTTCGTAAATTCGCCGCGAGCGGTCGAGCGCGTTGATGAGGGTCAGTCCCAGCAGGTTGCCGATGGTGCGATAGGTGTGGAGGGAATTTCGGGGCACGAATCCCCGCAATTTCGCCGCCGTCAGCAGCCGGTGCCACTCCTCCCCCACGACATGGATGTAACGCCAGGTGAAAAGAAAGACAAACACCAGTTTGGGCGGGACCCGCAGGCGTTCCAGGGCGCAGCCGATGCGGGGCAGGCTGATGCCGCCGACCAGGGCGAGGAAAGAGATGAGGATGGCGTTGCATTTGAGGGTGACCAACAGGGCCAGATGCACGCCCTCGCGGCTCCAGGCCAGGGGTCCTATGCCGGCGATCCGCTCTCCCGGCATAGTGAAGGGCACGGTCAGCCAAATGAAGGCGATGAAGACATTCACCCCGGCCAGACGCTTCAGTAAAGGCACGGCGCGGAGTCCGCGGAATACGGCCAGGAGCAGGGCAAAGGCCAGGCAGGCCAGGGACGCCTGAAGGCTGCGGACACAGGAAAAGCAAAACGCCGCACAAGCGGCGGCGAGCAGGAGGGTCCTGGGATCCAGGTGGTGCCAGCGGTATTGTTCCTGGGCGGAATATTCCGTAAACATGTCGTCACTGTCGCCTGTATTTCAAATAAGTCGCAAGGCCCAACAAGCCGAGAATCCAGCCGATGCCCCCGACGATGTCCCGCAAGCCCGGCTCGCTTTTCTGTTGTTGCAGGACCGCCTGCTTGAGGGGAGCCAACTTGGCGTCGATCACCCTGCCTATGATCGCCTCCAGTTCCGCCGCGTCAAGCGGGTAACGGTTCGCCGGCGGCTTTTCCAACGCCGGACGGTCCGGTGAGTTGCCGGTTGTTCCCGCCGCCGCCGCCGGGTTTTCCGATATTGCGGGCGCGGCCGTCTTCGCCGCGGTAGCTGGCGCGGGGGACAGGGCGGCCAAGTCGTCCGCCGCGATTTTCCAGTCGTCCTGGTGTCCTTCGCCGGCGTGGAGGCGGATATGGAGGCCGTGCCCGGTCGCGAGAAAGGCTTCGCTCGGCCTGAACCTGAACCGACCCTGGTCGTCCGTGATCCCTTCGAGAATCGTCCCGCCTGTTACGAGGTCGGTGACGGTCAGTCTGCCGTTCTTGACTTTTTGCCTGCGGCTGAAGGAGCATTCCACCTGGATTGCGTCGCCGTCCACGAAGGCGAAGACGCTGACCTTGTGCGCGAGGGCGGCGCCGGCGAGGGAAATAAAAACGGCAAGGCAGGCGAGGGCGAAGCAGGCAAGGCGTTTCATGTATCGGCTCCCATGGCGGGGTGGTCGTTGAAGCGGAGCAGTTCCGGCCGGGTTTTGGCGATGAAGGCGACGATCATGGCGGTGACGCAGCCTTCCAGGAGCATCACCGGGAGGTGGGCCAGGAAGAGGATTTTGGCCGAAGTCCAGAAGCCTTCGTCCGTGAACCCCAGCGCCAGGGCGGTGAGGAAAGCCGCGCCGACGACAGACAGGGCGCCGCAACCGAAAGCGCCGATGGCGTGGAGGAGGTTCGTTTTCGCCAGGAGGTTGCGGAAAGCGTAATGGCAGAGGAGGGCGGGGAATGCCATGTCGAAAACGTTCACTCCCAGGACGGCAAGGCCGCCGTAGGAAAAGAGGATGGCCTGCAAGAGCAGGGCGACCAGGAGGGCGGGGAAAACGGTCCAGCCCAGGAACAGGCCCATGAGTCCGTTCAGGATCAAATGCACGTTCCCCGGTCCCAGCGGGACATGCACCAGGGAGCCGATGAAGAACACCGACGACAGGACCGCCGCCGTGGTGAGGCGGGAGTAATCGGCCTGGCGGAGGCCGATGCCGGTTCCGATGGCCGTTAGCGCCCAGCCGCCCCCAAGCACCGCCGGTGAAAGAACGCCTTCCGAGATATGCATCGCGTCGCCTTTGTTGACAAGGCCTTATTGCCGAACGGGGTCAACGAATTCGCTCCACAGGACGGCGCCAAGTTCGACGTTCTTTTCCTTTCCCTCGTGGAGCATTTTCGTCTCCGCCGTATTCAGGGCGGCGAAGCCCCACCAGCCGGCGAAAGGAATCCCGTAGGTGAACACGCCGTTGGCGTCGGCCTTTACGGTTTGGGTGATTAGGTACTCGTTCGGGGCGGCGTACTTGCCGTCGCGGTTGTAGTATTCCACCTCCACCATGGCATGGGGGACCGGCTTGCCGTCGAGCCTGACCTGTCCCTGAAACACGTTGCCGGCGTAGTTGCCGAACGGCCGGGTCAGGGGGACGATCTCCGTTTTCAGGTTGGCCGGTTCGTCCCAACCTTCCGTCTCGCCGAACGCCGCCAGGTAGGATTTGGTATAATGAACAATGAAGCAATCCTCCGCCGGTTCCCAATACGGTTCCGGCTCCATGATTAGCGCATACACGCCCGGTCTCTTCACGGCATACTCAAATTTCCAGGCGGCATGGCCCATGATTTCGGCCGCTTGCAGCTTATCCTCCACGTCCTCCGCCGAGCCGTTGCCGACGACCCGGACGGACTTCGGCTTCGCCAGCGGCATGCCGACCCTTTCCATGGGGTGGCTGAAGGACAATGCCACGGTTACGGTCGCGTCGTCCTGATTTTCCACCACCTGGGTCGAGGGGATGACCATGCCGAAATGGGCCCGGGCCGGGCCGGCGAGGGTTAAGAGGATAAGGAGCGCCGCAAGCCAGATTCTATGCATAACCAATTCCTTTTGCAAAAGCGGGGCAAAACAACAAGACAGACACGAAAAAGCTCTCTTTTACTTCTTTTTAACCTTCTTTTTTACTTCCTTCTGCATAATGAACAAATAATTAAACCCCCGTAAATAAAATCCCCCCTCATCCGCCGCCGCCCGATAATTCCCCATCCCCAAACTCTTATTGTGCCTAACCACCGAAATTATATCCACCGGAATAAACAACCGCCGCAAACGCTCAAACAACTCAAAGCCGATCGGATAAAACCCCTTACCCTTGACAAACGAATCCGAAACATACAGCCCCACATGTCCCCCAGGCGCCAAAACCCGGTGAATCTCGCCAATGACCTTTTCCATGGCGGCGTAATATTCCCCGCCCGCCGCGTCCAAACGGCCGATGCAGCGGGGATCGTCCGAATACTTGATATGAGTTGAATAGGGAGGGTCGACAAAAACAAAGGCAGCCTTGCCGTCCTCCAACGGGAGCTTCCGCGCGTCGACCCGAAAAATGTCCGGCCGGGTAGGATTTACGTCGTAACCCAAGGCGCGCCGCCCCAATTCCCTCGCCACGTCCAAGGTGGTTCCGCTGCCCGCCATGGGATCGACGACCAAATCTCCTGCCTTAGTGTAACGTTCCAGGAGATTCCAGACGATATAACTAGGAGTGGCTCCGGCGTAAGCGGTGTCGCCCTGGCGCTGTCCGCCATAATTCTGGGAGGGGAAATCCCACAGGGTGGTGACCTGCAAGCGCGGCGGTTGGGAATCCGGACGGTCCGGCTTGGGCGGCCGGAGGGGACGCCGGGACGCCGGCGAAGAGGGAGAACCGGCAGCCGGCGCTTTTTTGCGGGGAAAACGGGAGTCGCCGGGTTTGGGTCGCTGGGCCATGTCATTCTCCATCGGGGTAATGCTGCGGAAAACTGCTTCAGGCAGTTACCGGTCCGCCAGTATAGCTAAATGGCCCCCCCGCCACCAAGCATTTTTCCCGGGGTTAAACCACGGGACCGGCATTGGCCGGGCGGTTTTATGTTGCGATGCCTTTTGGCGTCTGTATGATAGACTCGGGGAATATGGCAATCCTTTTTTTCGGCGGCTATAGATCCTCCATGGGTGGTGAGATTCATTATGAATAATTTCATGACCTGGCTGTGCGTCACCATCACCATGGGTTTTGCCGCCGGAGTGTGGTTCGCCTATCTGGTGCGGGTGGTTTTGAACGAGGAACTGGTGCAAGAGAGGAAACGCCGCCGCGCGCGCGAGCGCGAGTTGGAAAGAAGAAGAATCGAAGATAAAATTGCCGCCAGAAAAAGACGCAGGGGGTAACGCTTTATATTTATGCCAGACCAACCATCCCGAAAGAACGATTTGGCCCCAAACCAGCAAAGCGGCAAAACCAACCCGGCCGAAGCCGAAGTGCATGACCCTAGCGGTTGGGTGGCGGCGCGTCTGGATTTGGAAAGAACGGCAAGGTGTGGTACGCCGGAGGCTATTTTCGCCTTGGCGAAGACCACGGCGGAAACGTTGGCCATAGCCGAAAAACTGGTCGAAAAACAGGGCCATGCCCTGATTACCAGGATGTCCCCCGACACCCTGGCCGCGCTCCGTAAACGTTGGCCGGATCTGTTGGCGGGCGAACGCTCGGGGACGGCGGTGGTGGGGGTTGTTCCCCGGTTGGAAGAAAACCTGGGGCCGGTCGTCATCACCCTGGCCGGTACCTCCGACATCCCGGTCGCGGAAGAAGCGGCCCTCACCCTGCGGTCCGTGGGGATCCCCTGCGAGATGGTGGCGGATGTCGGGGTTGCGGGTATCCACCGCCTGCTGGCGCGGCTGGAGGAACTTCGCCGGGCCAAGGTGGTTTTGGCCGTGGCTGGCATGGAGGGAGCGCTCCCCAGCGTGGTGGCGGGATTGATTTCGGCGCCGGTGGTGGCGGTGCCGACTTCGGTGGGTTACGGGGCGAGTTTGGGCGGGATATCCGCCTTACTTGGCATGCTCAACAGTTGCACGCCGGGGATAACGGTGGTCAATATCGACAATGGCTTCGGGGCCGCAGTCGCCGCGGCGCGGATGTTGAGGATACCCCGGTGAGCGACAAGTCGGAATGTGGTGTTATTTAAAATCTTAATCAGACACGAACTGTTAGAAGGCAACCTTATGCCGCCTACCAACCTGCAACAGCTTCCTCCCCTGCCACCCCGCGAGGTGGACAGTCATAAAGGTTCTTTCGGTCGGGTTTTGGTGATTGCCGGTTCGGCCGGGATGATGGGTTCGGGGGCGATGGCCAGCTTGTCGTGCCTCCGCGCGGGAAGCGGGGTGGTGCTCTGGGCCTTACCCAAGGCCATGAACGTCATTGGCGAGGCGCAGAATCCGGAGGTGATGACCTTGCCGATTCCCGACACGCCTTCCGGCGCGCCGTCGATGGACGCGCGGGAAATATTGGTGGAAGCGGCGCGGGAGACGGATTGCGTGGTCCTGGGCCCCGGTTTGCCGGTGGCGGGGGACACGGGTGAACTGATGCGGCTGTTGATACCGGAAATTTTTCCGACGCTGATTCTTGACGGCGGCGCCTTTTCGGCGATTGGCACCGAGTACATGATTATCCGTAAACGCCAGAGCCCCACGATAATGACGCCGCATCCCGGGGAAATGAGCCGCATAACCGGAAAGACCACCCAGCAAATTCAGGAAAAACGCCAGGACTTCGCGGTAAAATACGCCAAGCATTCCGGGGCGATTGTGGTTTTGAAGGGGCACGGCACGGTGGTGACGGACGGAACGGAGGTGTATGTGAACGAGTCGGGGAATCCCGCCTTGTCGACGGCCGGTTCCGGCGACGTCCTGTGCGGGGTGATTGCCTCGTTGGTGGGGCAGGAGGTGGCTCCTTTTGCCGCGGCGAAGCTGGGGGTGTATTTGCACGGCTTGGCCGGGGATCTCGCGGCCGGGGAAATCGGCGACCGCGGGGTGATGGCGCGGGACATTATCAACCGTATCCCGTTGGCCTGCAAACGTTACTCCGGATTCCGGCAGGAGACGGCCGGATAATCCCGATAGAGTGGCCGGTTTAAAGAAAAGCGAACCAACCGCCGTTCGCTTGCCCTTAAAGTTTCCTGGATTCCTTTTATCGCCATGCGAAAAACTCACCCCATGCGATGCAACAGAATAACTTTCAAAGGCAAGCGAACGGCGGTTGGTTCGCTTGCCTTTGAAAGTCGAGAACCTGCCCACCCATAACAAATAAGGTCACGCCGTCAGATGATAAGACAAATTATTTTCGACTCGCGCGGGGAGCTTGGCCAGAGCCCCCGCCCCGCTTGGGTGGAATGGCTGGTCGCGGAAGGCATGGCGGTGGAGAAGGGAACGCCGCTGTGCATTTATGAAGTGGACAAGGCGGTGCAGGAATATCCGTCGCCGACGGCCGGGGTCATTCGCCGCTATCTGGTGCCGGCCGGGGCGCGTTTCGCGACCGGTTCGGCTTTGGCCCTGATTTCGGATTGGTCGGAGGAGCCCCTACCCGAGTCGCGGCTGGCGCCGTTACCCACGGAAGAGGACATTCACGGCTTCGACTGGTCGGAAATCGACAACCAGGGCGGGCCGCCGGAACCTTTGGGAGTGATGCGGCGGGCGATTGCCGACCGGATGGCGATGTCGAAGCGGCACATCCCCTGTTTTTACCTGACCGCCTGCGTGGACATGAGCAATTGCCTGGCTCTCCGGGGGGAGATGAAGAAGAACCGGGAGAAGGCGACTTTCAACGATATGGCGATCAAGGCGTCGGCTTTGGCGCTACTCCGCAATCCCCGGGCGAGTTCGATTTATACGCCGCAGGGTTTGGTGCCGCGGGCGGATTTGCATATCGGTTTTGCGGCGGCCTTGCCGGACGAGGGCTTGGTGGTGCCGGTCATCAAGAATGCGGATCAGAAGCCCCTCAGGGTGATTGCCGAGGAGACGCGGAGTTTGGCGGAGAAGGCGAAGCGGGGCGAATTGATGCCGGTGGATTGTTCGGGGGGGGTGTTTTCGGTATCGTATTTGGGCGCATTCGAAGTGGACAACTTCATCGCGATTGTCAACCCGGGCGAAGCGGCGATCCTGGCGGTGGGCAAGGTGCACGAGGCGCCGGTGGCGGTGAATGGCGAGGTGGTGGTGCGATCGGTGGCGAACCTGACCCTGTCGTGCGATCACCGGTCCATTGACGGGGCCTTGGCGGCGCGGCTGATGGGTGACATCAAACGCTTGCTGGAAAAGGCGGACGAACTGCGGTGAATTATATACCCATCGCGGCTCCGCGGAGGTTTAGCCTTGAAAAAGGCGTCGCCTTTCCTACAATTTTGGGTTGGTTTTTTTATACTCTTCGCATATATATCGGTATCGGCTTTAAAAGGTGCTTTTTTTAATAGGGGGCACGTTACGAAATTTAGAGGCGGGTTTAGTAAATTAGTGAAAGTGCCCGAATTACACA
>JAVBTZ010000174.1:0-21976 GCA_031555915.1 Planctomycetota bacterium | reverse complement strand
AAGCGACGATTTAAAACAATTTTTTACCACAGAGAACACAGAGAACACAGAGAACCACTCTTAACTGCGGAATTACGTATAGCCCCGGGATTTAAATTTGTTTATAAAAATGGCATTCAGGATTAACTTCCATCCGTAGTTTAATGTGGTTCTCTGTGGTCTCTGTGTTCTCTGTGGTAAAAATTATTTTAAATCATCGCCTCGCAAAGAATTGACCTTATTTCAGCGCCATTCGGGGCAGCTCTAAAAATGCTCTTTTGCCCGGATACTTCGTCAGGGCTTTGCTCCAGCGTTTGGTAACACCAACCACCACCGCGTGTTACCAAACGCTGCCGCTACGCCCTTCCTCGTCTGCGGGCAAATTAGCTATTTTTAGAGGTGCACCAGGGTGGGAATGGCGGTGAGCAATAACGGTGGTGCAACATTATAGCCAAACTCCGTTAACGAACCCCCGGGATATTAACGCCTTCTAATCCTGTATGTCTTAGTATTGGCAGGCGCCGTTGATAAAATCGTTAAAAATTTAGCGTGCCGCCGATTCGCTTTTTCCTCTGCGGTTGAATGCGATGTTCTGTTCAATACCGGCATACGCCAATTGTCTTACGGCCGGGGTGGTCTTCAGCGCCACCTTGCCGTGGCGGATGACATACAGGCATTCCGGCGTCAACCGTATTGCGTCGAATACCGTCGCCGCGTCCAGAATCAGCAGATGCGCGGGTTTTCCTTCCTCCAAACCGTAACCCTCTTCCAGCCGCATCGCCTTGGCCGAGTTTACCGTTATCATGTCGAACAAACGTTCAATCTGGTCCGCGCCGGACATGTGGGCGGTGTGGAGCAGCAAATTTGCCGCCCTAAGCATCGAGCCTATTCCCAGCGGATACCAGGGGTCCATGATCGAGTCGTGGCCAATCGCCACATTCACGCCGGCGGCGTCCAATTCATCCACCCGGGTGTGGCCGCGCCGGCGGGGGTAGCCGTCGGTGCGGTTTTGCAGGACGGAATTGTCGAAGGGGTTGGTTATGAAGCTCATCCCGGCCCGGGCGGCGATGCCCATCAGCTTCAGGGCGTAATCGTTGTGGTAATTATGCATGGCGGTGGTGTGGCTGGCCGAGGCCCGGTCGCCCATGCCCCGCCGGATGGCTTCCTTCAAGGCCACTTCCACGAAGCGGGATTGGTCGTCCCCCGTTTCGTCGCAATGGATGTCGACCAGGAGGCCGCGTTTTTCCGCCAGGTCGAAGGCCAGAGCGACATCCGCCACGCCGTCCTCCCGGGTGAGTTCGTTATGGGGAATGCCGCCGACGACGTCGGCTCCCATGTCCAGCGCCTGCTTAAGCAGTTTCTCGCCTTCAGGCGAAGTGAAGACGCCGTCCTGGGGAAAGGCCACGATTTGGATCTCCACCAGATCCCGCAGGCTGTCCTTGAGTTCGAGGAGGGCGTCGACGGTCTTGAGGGAAGGGTCCGTGGTGTCGGCGTGGGTGCGGATGAACTGGACGCCGTTGGCGAATTCCCACAAGACCGCTTCGCGGGCGTTTTCGAGGATGACTTCGCGGGTCAAGTTTTTCTTGCGTTCGCCCCAAATGGCTATGCCTTCCAAAAGGGTGCCGGACCGGTTGAAACGCGGTTCCCCCACGGACAGCACGGCGTCGAGGTGGACGTGCGGATCGCAAAACGGCGGCGAGACCAGGTTGCCGCCGGCGTCGATGCAATCGCCCCCTTCCGCCGCTTTGGCGCCGGTCGGACAAATGGCGGTGAATTTACCCTGGTCCATGTGGATGTCGACGAGACGGTCGGAGTGCGGGAGCCGGGCGTTTTTGACTACGAGGGGCATGGGCTTCTCCTTTGGGAGGACGGTATTGAAAATGTAATGTGAATTTAACCACAGAATCACAGAGCACACAGAGAACCACATTTTAATAAAGTGGTTCTCTGTGTTCTTTGTGCCTCTGTGGTTAAATTCACATTTTCAATCAGCCGGTAATAATGCTTATACCCGCGTAGCCTTCCGCACCGCGTCAATAATATCCCCCAGCGCATTCGCCACCGGAATCGGACGGTTCGCATACCTGGACGTCTTCACCCCAAACTCGCCGTAATCCGCCTGCAAACGCTTCTCGTCATAGCTGTGATAAGCCACCGTCGCATGCGGGTCCTTCAGCTGGTGCCCGGTGAGGACGCACGCCACCACGCTGTCCTTGTCAATCACCCCCCCTTCCACCAGACGCTTCACCCCCGCCACCGAAGCCGCGCTGGCCGGTTCGCAGCCAATGCCGTCCCGGGCAATCCAGGCCTTGGCGTCGAGGATTTCCTGATCGCCCACGTCCAGGACCACCCCGTTGGTGCGTTCGAGGGATCTTAAACACTTCTTCAGGTTGACCGGGCGGTTGATTTCAATCGCGCTCGCCAGGGTGTGGGCCTTCTCCCCCTTGGCGTCCAGGTTGGCGTAATAATCCTTGATGATTTTGTCGTCGACCTTGCCGCCGTTCCATTTCAGGCCGTGTTGATTCACGAGACGCGAAAAAGTCGGCGCGCCGGAGGAATTCACCACCGCCAGGCGCGGCATTTTCTTGATGAGGCCGTAATCGTAAAGCTCGAACAGCGCCTTGCCGAAAGCCGACGAATTGCCCAAATTGCCGCCCGGGCAAACAATCCAATCCGGCACCTTCCAGCCGAACCCTTCCAAAACCCGGTACATGGTGGTTTTCTGCCCTTCGAGGCGGAAGGGGTTGACCGAATTCACCAGGTAAATTTTTTCCTCGGCGCAAACCTCCTGCACCCGCGCCATGGCGTCGTCGAAGTCGCCTTTCACCAACATGGTGACGGCGCCGTAGTCGAGGGCCTGCGACAGCTTGCCGTAAGCGATTTTGCCGTCCCCGATGAAGATTACCGCCCGCATGCCGCCGGAAGCCGAAGCGAAAGCCGCCAGGCTGGCGGAAGTGTTGCCGGTCGACGCGCAGGCGGCGATCTTCGCCCCGACCATGCCGGCGTGGGTGAGGGCGCCCGCCATCCCGTTGTCCTTGAAGGAACCGGACGGATTCAGGCCTTCATACTGGAGACGGAAGTTTTCACTCTTGACCCCGGTGTAGGAAGCGGTGTGCGGGGAGACGCGGAGCTGGGTATGGCCTTCGCCTATGGTGGCGCGCTTCCCTTCCGGCGCGAAAGGCAGGAGATCGCCAAAACGCCAGACGCCGGATACCGCCCCGAGGCCGCCGGCCGGCCAATCCTTCAGACGTCCGAGTTGGGTCGGGTCGGAGGGGAGGCGCATCTTGTTCCAGTCGTAGGCGATGTCGAGAAGATTGCCGCATTTTGGACACTTGGGCAGGACCTGCAGGAGATCGAATTCCGCCCCGCAGGCGGGGTCGATGCATTTTTGCCGGGCATGGGACATGGTTGGGCTCCGTTTGGTTTAGGAAAGGGTCATAATATACCGGTATCGGCTTGAAATGGAAGTTCCACCCTATCCTCCTTACCCGCCCGCAAAAGTCAATGAATCCCGTACTCGCGCATAATCTTTTGCGCCTGCATCTGATCCTTCAAACCGCTGAGAACCCCCCGCGCCTGCTCGATGTCCTGCGGCCTAGGCTTGCCGTTCGACAATAACATCACGGCCGACTCGGTCCGCGCGTCCTCGGCCGGTCCCACCTGTTCGGGATATACCGCGTAAACGTCGGCGTAGGCCCTGAGCGCGTCGTCCCGGCGCTGCTGACTGCGGTAAAGCCGCGCCGTCTCCAGCATAATCAGGGCCGAATCCGGCCGGGACAAGGCGTCCTCTTCCAACAATTCGCGCGCCAAATCCAGTTCTCCCAAAGCCCCCTCATAATCCGCCCCCTTCGCCATCGCCTTGGCGGACAGAATGTACAAGGCGCGTTCAACCGCGCGCGGCAGATCCCTGCGGCGCAAGAGGTTTTTGCTGAAATCGGCCGCCGTCTTCCAGCTGTCGCCGGCTTCGCCGATCCAACTGTCCACCAGCAGGGTCAGCATGCGAATCGTCCAGGGATTGGCCAAATCCGCCAGAGCCGTTTCCTCGAGCCGCTCCCGGGCGGAGGCGATGACCTGGGCGGCGGGGAGGAGGGGATTCGCCTCGCCGGGCGACCGCAAAGCCAGCCGGGCGGCGTGAAAGGCCGCGTCCTGAATCCGGTTGGGAGTCGCGGGCGGAATGCTGGGGGAGGCGGGATCGGAGGCGAAACGGTAGTACTGGTAGGCCTCGCGGGGGAAGCCGGCGTCCTCCGCGAGGTGTCCGGCCAGGAGCGCCGCCTCGGCGTCGATTTCCGTAAACACCGCCAGGCGGGTCAGGGCGACCCGGTTTTCCCCAAGCTGTCCCATGCACATCGCCCAACGCCGGGCGGCGTTGGCGCGAAGAATGCGGGGGAGTTCGGAGTTGTTCATCAAGGCCAGATAGTCGGCGGCGGCGCCGCGCCATTCGCCCATTAGTTCCAACGCCCGTCCCCGCGACCACTTCGCCCGCCGCGCCGCCAGGCTGGACGGACCGGAGGTGGACAGGGCCTGGTTGAAAGGTCTTAGGGACGCCTCGATCCGCAGCCGCGCCTCCTCCCGCCAGTTCATCGCCCGGGCGGCGTAAGGACCGTGCTCCCAGCGTTTGGACAGTTCCATGAGGAAAGCGCCGGACTCGAGGTTGACCATGCCCTGGTTCAGGCTGTCCTGGAGGGAAAAGCCGTCGGCGGAAGGCTCCTGGAAGCTGTCGGCGGCGGCGGCGAAATCGCCCAGGGCGCGGTCGATGGCGGCGTTGTCCGGCTCGGGGGAATTAAGGATGAGGTCGGCTCGGGCGAGAGCGAGGGCATGTCGGGCTTCGCCCTGGCGCGAGGACAGGGTGCTGTCGGTTACGCCGACCGGCCGCCGCTGCCGCAGGTGCGCAATCATGCCGATGCCCAGTTCCAGTTTGCGGATGGGTTCGCCCTGCCATTCGTCGGCGGCTTCGGCTTGAATGGCGAGGTCGTAGGCCCGGTTGGGGTCGCCGCCGTTTTGCAGGAGGCGCACCAGGGCGAGGGAAAGGCCCAGGGCGGCTTCGGAACGTTTTTCCTCGATGGAGACGACCGAGGCGTCGGCTTCGGAGGTGAGGAGGTCGCGGTCGCCGGAGAGGGACAGGGGGCTGCCCATTTTGCCGAGCTTCAGAATCGTTTCCATGGCCAGGAATTCGGATACCAGGAGCGAACTGAACAGGCGGTTATGCCGGAGCATCCGGTTGGCATGATGGTTGAGGGCCAGGCTCAGCCCGTAATCGCGGCGGGCGTCGGCGGTTCGCGAGGCGTCGGCGGTGGCTTGGTAGCGCAGCCGCTGGTTGGCGTTCCCCGGGCGGGTGGCGGGGTAGAGATAGGAGAGGGCGTTGGCGAGGCGGCCGCGGCGGAGTTCCGCCACTCCCGCCAGGCGCCAGGCGGAGGGATTGGCGCTTTTCGCCTCGATAATCGGGTTTAGGGTGTCCATGGCGGCGCTGGGTTGATCCAGGGCCAGCAGGACTTGCGCCTTGATGACCCGGGCGTTTTCCAGTTGCAGCGGTTCGGCCTGGCCGGCGATGGCGGCGTCCAGGGCCTCGTTGGCCTGCTTGAGCAGGCGATTTTTTTCGTCCTGGCCGGACGACTCGGCTATTTCCATCAGAGCCAGGGCGAGACCGACCCGGGCGGCGGCCTGGTCTTCCGGCGAGGGGGCTTCTTCCTTGAGCACTTTTTGGAACCAGGTGGAGGCTTCCTGCGGGAGGCCAAGGATGGCGGCGGCTTGGCCGCGATAGAGAACGGCCCGGGCGCGGAGGGGGTCTTTGGCGGGATCGCTTTCGATATAGGCTTCGGCTTCGGTGGCGGCGTCGCGGATGAATTGCTCTTCGCGGCGGGCCATGCGTAGGACGATCAGGTCCAGTTCGATTTCCTTGCGGCGGTTTCCCACCGGGAAGGCCAATCTGGCGCGGTCGAGTTCGTTGATGGCCTGGTTGAGGAGGCGGTCGCGGCGCTGGCGGTCGCGGATGGTGCCGGGATAGGGGATTTCCTCGGCGAGTTTTCTGAGGCAGCCCGACATGCGTTGGGCGGCGTCGCCTTCCATCCCCTGCGGCAGGGTGACCCCGCCGACGCGGGAGTAGTATTCCACGGCTTCCCGGTATTCGCCGGCCTGTTCGTAAGCGCGGGCGGCCCAGTAGGCGGACTGGACGTTGTAGGCGCTTTCCTGCAGGCGGTAGCGGTTGTTGGAGAGTTGGACAAAGGCTTCGGCGACGTCTTCGAGATCGTCCTGGGTTTTGGCCAGACCCAGGCGGGCGCGTTCGCGGGCGAAGCGGGCGGCTTCGCGGCGTTTGAGCCATTCCTGGGCGTTGTCGTATTGGGTGATGGCGGAGGCGGAGGTATCGGGATGGGCGAGGACGGAATCGGCCAGTTCGAGGGCGCGGTCGTAGATGCCGCCCTGGAGCATGCGTTGGGCGATTTCGAGGCGGCTGTCGGCGTCTTTGAGGGTGATGGGCGGCAGGGCGGGGTTGACGGCGGCGTCGGCGGCGGGGTTGAGGCCGGCGTCGGCGACAGGGGTTGCGGCGGGGTTGACCGCCGAGTCGACCACGTCCTGGGCCTTGGCATAGGGCAAGGCAAAGGCCAGGAGCAGGGCGCTTAACCAGGGGAGGAGGCGGAAAGTTGATTGGTTCATGGCACCCGGCTATTTCTTTGCAGCCACTTTCATGTCCGTGGCGGCCTGTTTAAACTCGCTTAGACTCTCGCAAGTTGCCGCCAACACCGCCAACCGCCCCAATTCATCCAAATCGGCCAGCTTCCGCAGGCGTTTTTCCAGTTGCGCCGGGATTTTGCCAAAACGGGCCGCAAGGATGGTCAACAAGGTGTTTACAGCCTTGTTCCTGGCTTCCTCCCTGCCTTCCTCCCTGCCTTTTTCCATGCCTTTTTCCATGCCTTCCTCAAGCCACTGTTCTACCAGGGTTTTTGCCATTTGGTCACCTTCCTTTCTGCTAAAAGCTTGTCCGTAGGAAGAACTCACCACCTCTATGCTTTTTGGAGACCGGCAGAAATTAACCGCGTAATGGCACATGGCGTCCATGCGGTCCCGCAGCAGGGGGTTTTTCTTTGAAGCCGCCAGCTTCCCCATGATGTCGGGTAGGCGCTGTTCCAACTCGCCGTGGGCGGTCGAGCGGAGCGCTTCCAGGAGCGCTTGCAGGACCAGGGAACCTTTTAACTGGCCCGGCCGCATCCTCGCCACATCCACCAGCCGCAACGGAAAGTCGAGAATAAACGGATTTACTCCCGGCGGCACGCCAATCATTTCCCGCAGGGCGAGCGGTCCCTTCCATGGCATTTTACCGTGATAAAGGACGATTGCCAAGGGATAGGGTAGAAGCGGCGGCTTTTTCCCCCTTTTGGGCTGGTTGAGGAAATTATCGTAGGCGTCGGAGATATAACGGAGAATTCTCAGGGCGATGTGGTGTTG
This sequence comes from Planctomycetota bacterium, assembly GCA_031555915.1. Lineage (GTDB taxonomy): Bacteria > Planctomycetota > SZUA-567 > SZUA-567 > SZUA-567 > JAJBSZ01. The sequence continues at coordinate 14,560 of JAVBTZ010000174.1, read as the reverse complement.
GGGCGAGGACTGGTGTTCCAGGAAGATAAAGGCTTCGAGGGGCAGGCGGGAATTCTTGAATTCGCAGAGGTAGCGGAAATCGCCGATACGCGAGGTCAGGTCGTTCTTGATGACCGCCGGGTTCAGGCGGCGGAGCTTCCCTAGATCGAGGCGGGGAACGAGTTCCCGGTCGCCGTAACAACTCAGGAAATCGGCGAAGAGTTCCGGGTCGGCGAAGTAGAATTTTGCCAAATGGTCGTGAGGATGGGGCAAAGCCGATACGGCCTGGACCGGTTGGGTCATCTTTCCTTTGGTTTTTTCCATGCGGCGGTTACCCTTCCCGCAAATAGGGCCCCAGCGCCTCCCGCAGCCGCTCGGGAATGGCGCAGGGTTTGCCGGAGGCGTTGACGCAAGCCAGTTCCACCGTCGCGACCGCCAGGGGTTTGTCGGCGCCGTCCCGGTGCATGGCGGTGACCACGGTCAGGGTGGCGTGAGTCAGGCGGGAGACATGCGAGCGGCAGTCCAGCAGATCGTCGTAGGCGGCGAAGGAGTGATAGCGCACCGAGCAGCTCCGTACCGGGAAAAAACAGCCGCCGGCCTCGATTTCCTTGTAGGGGAAGCCGATGTCGCGGAGGAATTCGGTTCGGGCGCGTTCGGCGATGACCAGATAATTGGCGTAATAAACCCGGGCCATGGCGTCGGTGTCGGCGTAGGAGACGCGATAGGGGCAGCTATGGGTTCTGCTGGTCATGGTGGTGATCCTTGGAAAAACACGCGGCGGATCTGTAAGCCGGCTTCTGTCGGGGATGGCTATTTATCTAGTGCGGACGTCGCCGTCCGCATCGAGCACGCTACCCGGGGCTTATGACGGAACAGGCGGTTCCGTGGACGTTTGGCCCTAGGCCGGGCGTCCTTGCCCCCTATTTGCGCTTGCACCGGAAGGGCAGTCGCCGTGCCGCCGACGTTACCGCCGGCGCGGTGGGCTCTTACCCCACCGTTTCACCCTTACCCTGCGAACCTGGGTTCGCGGGGCGGTTTGTTTTCTGTTGCCTGCCCCTGAAGTTGCCTCCGGCGGGGATTACCCGCATTCCTGCCTTGTGGTGGCCGGACTTTCCTCCGAGAGGGCGCCGCAGGGAAATCCGCCGCAGGGGCGGATTTGTTTCGACGCTCCCGGCAGCCATCCGACCCGCCGCGTGAAAAAGCTGGTGAAACATCTGCGAAGGCGGTTTCTGGCCAACGCACCGCCCATTATGAAGAAAAATTCGGAAAGAGCAATCGTATTTGCCCCAGCGGCTGCGAAGACCGCCCGCCACCAACCCTACATACACAAATAGCGGCCGGTTATGTGGGGCGACCACGAGGGGACCGGGGTCCTGACCGGACCCAACCGCGCCTGATACAGGAGGACCACCGCTCATGAAGACCATCGGCGACAAACTCGAACCTTTTTCCGTTACCGGCATCAAACCCGGTTTCAACCAGCCGGAAGAAAACGGCCAGTCCGCTTTCGAGAAGATTACCGAGAACTCATTCCCCGGCAAATGGAAAATAATCTATTTCTATCCGAAGGACTTTTCCGCCCTATGTCCCACCGAAATCGTCGCCTACAATAAATTGAACCGGGATTTCGCCGATCGGGACGCGGTCCTGATGGGGGGGTCTCCCGACAACGAATATGCCAAACTGGCCTGGCGGCGCGAACACCGGGATCTGGAACGCCTCGGGCATTGGCAGTTTTCCGACCCGAAGGGTTCCCTCATCGATCAATTGGGCATACGCGACAAAACGGCGGGCGTGCCGCTTCGGGCCACCTTCATAGTCGATCCGGACAACATCATCCAGCACGTCACGGTGAATCCGCTGCGAATAGGCAGAAGTTCCGACGAACCCCTGCGCGTCCTCGACGCCCTGCAAACCGGCGCCGCTTGCGCCTGCAACCGTCCGGTGGGAGGAAAAACCTTATGATTATCCCCTCTCCCGATGTGCAAACCGCCCTGAGGGAATTCATCCCGAAATACGCCAAAGACGTCCGCCTCAGCCTGGAATCGCTTCTTGCGCGGCCGCTCCTTTCCGACAATGAGACCTTCGGCATCGTCCTGGCGGTCGCCCACGCCGCCAAGAGTCCGAAGCTGGCGGAAGTGGTCCGCGCCAGCGGCCGGTTGGACGAAACCCACCAACTGGCGGCGGAAACGGCCTCGTCCCTCATGGCCATGTCCAACGCCTGGTATTCCTACCTCGACCTGGCTTCCGATCCCGAATTGGTGCATCAGGATCTGGCGCTCCGTTTCACCGCATACGAAAAAAACGCCGGGGTGGACAAGCGCACGTTCGAAATGTATTGCCTCGCGGCCAGTATTGTCGGCCGTTGCCGGTCGTGCACGGCGGCGCATTACCAGGGGTTGAAGGAAGGCGGGCTGGGCCTGCCGGAGTTGCGTGAAATCGGCCGGCTGGTTTCCGCCGCCAGCGCAGCGGCGCGGGTGGTGGACGGGTAGGCGAGGGCGGCTTGCAGCGGGGCTAAGATGGTCTGGGCACGGCAAGGGCAAAAATATCAATCCGAAAAACAAGCCACGGTTACGGGATCGGCTCCCGTAACCGTGGCTTGTTTCGTTCGGATTGACCAGGGCTCCCCGGCGTCTTCACCGGAACCTACGCTCCCCAACCTACTTACCCCGGGTTTATTTGCGTTTTATGACCGCTTTGGCCTTGGCGACGATGTTGTCGGGGCAAAGACCGTATTTGGCCAAGAGCTTTTCATAGTCGCCGGATTCGGCGAAGGTGTCGGCAATTCCCACCATTTCGATTGGCGCCGGGGTGGTTTTCGCCAGGGTTTCGCTGACGATGCTGCCGAGGCCGCCGTAGATGTTGTGTTCTTCGACGGTGACGATGGCGCCGGTTTCCTTGGCGCATTTCGCCAGAAGGTCGGCGTCGACCGGTTTCAGGGTGTGGAGGTTGACGACGCGGGCGTTGATGCCGTCCTTCTTCAGGAGTTCGGCGGCTTCGAGCGCTTTTGCGACCATATAGCCGGTGGCGACGATGGTGAGGTCGTTGCCGTCACGCAGGGTCACGCCTTTGCCGAGCTGGAACTTGTAGCCGGCCGGGTTGAGGTCGACGATTTCCGAGCGGAGGATGCGCAGGTAAACCGGGCCCGGGTGGAGGGCGGCCGCCTTGACGGCCTGGCGCGTTTCTTCCGGATCGCAGGGGCTGATGACGGTCAGGTTGGGGAGGGCGCGGAAGAAGGAGATGTCCGCCACCGAGTGGTGGCTGGCGCCGTCGTAGGAGTCGGACAGGCCGGCGTAGGTGCCGCACAGTTTGACGTTGAGGCGCTGGTAGCAGGCGAGGCTGCGGATGGGGTCGCCGGCCCTGAGCATCATGAAGCAGGCGAAGCAGTGGACAAAGGGAATTTTCCCGCCCATGGCCATGCCGGCGGCCATGCCGGCCATGTTGGCTTCGGCGATGCCGACATTGTAAAAACGATGCGGAAATTTGGCGCCGAAGATGCCGCTTTTGGACGACGACGCCACGTCGGCGTCCAGCGCCACCACGTTGGGCATTTCGTCGCCGAGGTCGGCCAGGGCCTGGCCGTAGACGTCCCGCATGGCAATTTTCTTGCTCATTTCGCTCCCTCCAGTTCACGCATGGCAATGGCGTGTTCATCCTTGCTGATCGGTTTTCCGTGCCAGGCGCTCTTGTTTTCCATGTAGGACACGCCCTTCCCCTTGACCGTTTTGGCGAGGATCATGATTGGCTTGCCGTTTTTCAACTGTTTGGCTTCGGTCAGTTTGTCGTACATATCGGATAAATCGTGCCCGTCCGCCTCGATGACCTGCCAGCCGAAGGAGGTCCACTTGGCTTTGAGGTCGCCCATGGGCATGATTTCCTCGACCAGGCCGTCCAATTGCACGCCGTTACGGTCGGTGATGACGATGAGATTGTCGAGTTTATACTTGGCGGCGGACATGGCCGCTTCCCAGACGATGCCTTCCTGGCTTTCGCCGTCGCCGATCAGGACGTAGACATGCATCGGGCTCTTGTCCGCCTTGGCGGCCAAGGCGCGGCCGACGCCGGCGGAAATCCCCAGGCCGAGGGGCCCGGTGGAGAGGTCGATTCCCGGCACTTCGCGGGCGCAGGGGTGGCCTTGGAGACAGCTTCCCAGTTGGCGCAGGCTGGGCAGGAGTTCCTTGCTGAAGAAGCCGCGGTCGGCCAGTTCGAGATAGAGGATGGGGGCGGCGTGGCCTTTTCCGAGAATGAAAACGTCGCGGTCGGGCTTGTCCGGGTGTTTGGGGTCGACGTTCAGGATTTCGTTGTACAGAATGGTGAGGATTTCCACCGCCGAAAGCGATCCGCCGGGGTGTCCGGTCTGGATGGAATGCAGCAGGTTCACCAGATCTTTGCGAAACTGGCTGCATTTTGCTTGGTAGCGGCTCAGTTTTTCAGCCGACAGCATGGACTTGTTCTCCTTGTGATGTGATGTCTACGACAGAATGTATAATGTGAAGCGCAACGGCGCGTCAATCGACCGGCAACAGGAAAATCTTGAACCCTTCCTTCCTTTCGAACATTTCGAACGCCTTCTTCCATTCGGTGATGGGCAGCTTGGTGGCGGCCAGGGGCAGGAGTTCCACCTTCTTCTCGCCGAGGAGTTGCAGGGACTTTTTCCAACTGGCCTTGCGGGAGCCGAGGGAGCCGGAGAAGTGCAGTTCCTTATAGCAGACCTTCTCGATGTCGAATTCGATTTTCTTGCCGGGGAGGCCGATTTGGATGAAGTAGCCGCGTTTCTTCACCAGCTGCAAGGCGCTGTCCACCCCGGGCGCAGTGCCGGAACACTCCAATACCACGTCGGGGCCGTAGCCGCCGGTAAGGCCGTCGAGAAGTTCCTTGAGGTTTTCCGCCTGAACGTTCACGGCGTGGTCGGCGCCGAGGCGCTTGGCCATTTTCAGGCGTTCCAGGTCGACGTTGGTGCCGGAGACGACCACGGTGGCGCCGTGGGCTTTGGCGACCTGCATGGCCATCAGCCCCACCGCGCCGGGTCCGCTCACCAGGACGACGTCCCCGGGGACGATGCGGCAGAGGTCGTAAACGGCGTGGACCACGCAGGCCAAAGGTTCCGTCATGGCGGCGGTGGTGAAGTCGACGGAATCGGGGATGCGGTGCAGGCGCGAAGCCGGCACGACCGTGTATTTCGTGAAGACGCCGTTAAACCAGTAACCCAGGGTGCGGCGTTCGACGCAGAGGTTGTAGAAGCCTTCCCGGCAGAAGTCGCAGGTCTGGCAGTAATGGAAGGCGGTTTCGGACACCACCCGGTCCCCCGGTTTGAAGCCTTCGACCCCTTCCCCGACTTCCGCGATGACCCCGGAAAATTCGTGCCCGGTGACGACCGGCGGCTTCACGGGAATGGCGATGTCGGAATGGTAGATGTGCAGGTCGGACCCGCAGATGCCGGCTTCCTTGACTTCGATTTTAACTTGCCCCCGTTCCGGTTTCGGCTCGGGGATGTCGCGGATTTCCATGTTGCCGGGACCGGCGGCGAATTTCACCAACGCTTTCATGTCTTCCTCCCAGGATTAAAGTTCCACAATACCGGAATTGCGTTAACCGCTTCCGCAATTCCGGCATGATTGTACAGATGCGGTGTTTTTCGTATTAAGGGGCGATTTCCCCTGGCGGCTTGCAAATGCCAGGCAGCCTTATATTCATGCCGCTTTTGCGAATGCGGTTCTCGCAAAAGCGGCGTTGCGAAACTAGAAATCAAGCAGCACTTTCATGATGGAGGACGCTTCTTGGTCGATGTAGGCGAAAGCCTCGTTAATTTCCCGGGCCGGGAAACGGCGGGTCACGAAGCCGTCCAGCTTCACCTTGCCTTCCGCGATGAAGCGAATGGCGTCGGCGTAGTCTTCCCGCACATACATCATGTGCCCGATGAGGGAAATTTCCTGGCGCTGGAGGACGGGGATTTCGATTTCGATCGGCTCCTTGAAGTTGCCGGTGACGATGATTTCGGAGCTTCGCCGCGCCGCCTCGAGAATCGACAGGATTGACCCGCGGGTGGCGGCGGCGTCGATGATGATGTCGGCTTTCCGTTTGCCGAAGCGTTCGAGAATGACTTCGCCCAGCTTCTTGTCCTTGGTATTGGCTACTTCGAGGCCCATCGACTCGGCGAGCTTCAGTTTAACTTCGGAAATGTCCGTCACCAGCACCCGGCCGGCGCCCAGCGCCTTCGCCGACTGCGCCACCAGGTTGCCGATGGTCCCCGCTCCCACCACCACCACGTTCCCCCCCTTGTAGCCGGAGGCGCGTTTGACCGACCCGACCCCGACCGCCAAGGGTTCGACCAGGGCCACCGTCGCGTCGCTCAGGTTTGGCGGGCACTTATGGAGGTAGGATACCGGCAGCGAGACGTATTCCCGGCAGAAGCCGTCCAGGTGAACGCCCATCACCTTGAGTTTTTCGCAGACGTTGAAGCGGCCGATGGAGCAGGGATAACATTCGCCGCAGACCACCTGCGGTTCGACCGTGACCTTGTCGCCGGGTTTGAAATCGGACACGCCCGGCCCGACCGCTTCGACGACCGCCGCCACTTCGTGGCCGATGATCACCGGGTAGGTCATGTATTTGTGTTTGCCGTGGAACATCTGGATGTCGGAACCGCAAATGCCGACCGAGCGCACTTTCAGGAGGGCCTCGCCGGCCTGCGGCGCGGGCTTGGGGAGGTCGGCCATTTCGAAGGTGAACGGTTTGGTGAGAGTGATAGTAAGCATCATGCGCCTTTCTGCGCCAGTTTCCCTAAATACGCCTCGATGACCCGGGGGTCGCGGCTGATTTCCTTGGCGTCGCCGCCGAGGATGACCCGGCCCTGGTCGATGACATAGGCGTGATGTGAAATTTCGAACGCCAGCCGCGCGTTCTGTTCCACCAGAAGAATGGGGATGCCGAGTTTGTTGACTTCGACGATGCGTTTGAAGAGTTCGTCGATCACCACCGGCGCCAGGCCCATCGACGGCTCGTCGAGGAGGAGGATTTTCGGCCGCGCCATGATGCCCCGGCCGATGGCGAGCATTTGCTGCTCCCCGCCGGAGAGACTCCAGCCGAGCTGGTTCTTCCGCTCTTCGAGACGCGGGAACAGCTTGTACACCGACTTCAGGTCGCTCTCGAAGGACCCGGTTCCGAAAAACCCGTGCCAGGAAATGGTGCCGACTTCGAGGTTCTCCCGCACGGTCAGGCCGGGGAAGATATGCCGCCCTTCGGGGACATGCACCACCGCCTTCCTGGCGATGGCGGTGGGGGGCAGGTCGATAAGCTCCCGGCGGTCTTCCAGAAGGATGCTGCCGGCGCGGCGAATCATGCCGGAAATCGACTTGAGGAGGGTGGTCTTTCCCGCCCCGTTGGAGCCGATGAGACAGGTGATTTCACCCGCCCTGACGTCGATGTCGACGCCCTTCAACGCTTCGATGGGGCCGTAATAGGCGTGCAGGCCGCGTATTTTAAGCATCGCGCCTCCTCCCGAGATAAGCCACGATCACGTCCTCGTTGTTGGCGATTTCCGCCGGCGTCCCTTGGGCAATCACCACCCCGAAGTTCAGGACCACAATCCGCTGGCAGATGTTCATAATCATGTCCATCGAATGCTCGATAAGGAGGACGCCGATGTTGCGTTCCTTCGCCGCCAGGTTGAGGAGGGCCATGGCGTTTTCGATTTCCCGGTTGTTGAGGCCGGCGGCGGGTTCGTCGACCAGCATCACGCGGGGGTTGCCGAGGAGCGAGCGGATGATTTCCAGAATTTTCCGCTGCCCGTAGGGGAGGGAAAGGATGTCGTCGTCCCAGTCGAAGGAAAACTCGGCGATGCGCATCAGCTTGTCGAGTTCGGCTTCGAAGCCGCGGTTCCTGGCCCCGAAGTAGGAGCGGACGTAACCGTATTGGTCGGCCAGGTCGGTCCCGAGGAGCAGGTTGTCGCGAATGCTGGAACGCTGGAGAAAACGCGGCGTCTGGAAGGTTCGGCCCAAACCCAGGCGGGCGCGGTCGTGGGCCGGGACGGCGGACATGGGTTTTTCGTCGATGTAGATGGTGCCGGCGTCCGGCTTGTAAATGCCGCTAATCAGGTTCATCATGGTGGATTTGCCGGCGCCGTTGGGGCCGATGAGGCCGTGGACTTCCCCGGGGACCACCGAAAAAGTCACGTTGTGGGCCGCCACCACGCCGCCGAAACGCTTGCTGACCCCATCGAGTCGAAGAATCGGTTTCGTGTTCATGCGCTGGCCTCCCTGCCGTCGCTGCTCCCGGTCACGCCCTTGGCGCCGGAAGGGCCGGTGGAGCCATTCCGATCCCGGCGGACCCCGAACCAGCGGCGGAGGAGCGAATTCGCCATGCCGGCCAGTCCCATGGGCATGAACATCATCAGGAGAATCACGCCGACGCCGTAGAGAAGCTTGAGGTACTGCTCCACCGGCCGCAGCCATTCCGGCATCATCATGACCAAAACCGCCCCGACGAAAACCCCGGGCGTACTGTTGACCCCGCCCAGCATCACCATGATGACGTAATAGGTGCTCATGTCGAAGGTGAAGAGGTCGGAGGAGATGAATTTGGCGTGCATGGCATAGAGCCCGCCCGCCAAACCGGCCAGCATGCCGGCGATGACAAAGGCCCAGACTTTGGTCATGTAGACGTTGACGCCCAGGGTGTTGGCGGCGATTTCGTTGTCGCGGACCGAAGCCAGGGAGCGCCCGAGGCTCGTAACCCGAATCCGCTCGACCAAAATCCCGACCAGCACCGCGATAGCCATGAGGAGGTAGAACCATTCGTGGTAATTGGCCGGCGTGAAGCCGAAGACGGTGAGGGTGGGGATGGAGGAAATGCCGTCGGGGCCGCCGCACAGGGGCTTGTAGTTGAGGTAAATGGACCAGGTGACCTGCACCAGGCCGATGGTGGCGAAGGTGAAATAGGTTCCTTTCAGGCGCAGGAGAATCATGCCGAGAACCAACGACACCACGCCGGACATGGCGACGGCGATGATGAGCGCCAGCAGAGTCCGTATGGCCAGGCCGTCCAACCGTCCCGAAGTGAGGTTGGCGGTGAAATAGGCCCCGACCCCCATCATGGACACGGTGGCGAAGGACAGGAGCCCCCCCATCCCGAGCATGACCGACAGCCCGAGGGCGGCGATGTAATTAATGATGGCGACATTCATGACCATCATGCTGTAGCCGGTGGTGAGCTGGGGGACGATCAGGGTGAAGAGGGCGGCGGCGGCCAGGACCAGCCCGAGTTTTAGCTGTTTCATTGAATTCGAGTGTCTTGTCATGCCTCCTCCCCCTCACGCCTTGTCGGCGATGCGTTCGCCGAAGAGCCCCTGCGGACGCACCAGGAGCATCAGGATTAGGACCGAGAAAACCACGGCGTCGCGGTAAGTGGTGGTGAAGACGGTGCTGTAGGACTCCACCAGCCCGATAATCAAACTGCCGATGATGGCGCCGTGGATGGAACCGAAGCCGCCGAGAATCACGCCGGCGAAGGCCCGCAGTTGCAGGGTGCCGAGCATTTTGTTGACCAGGAAAATCGGCGCGATCATGTAGCCGCCGATACTGGCGAGGATGACGACGATGATGTAGGTGGCGGCGGTGGTGTAGATGGTGGGGATGCCGAGGAGTTCGGCCGCGTATTTGTCCTGGGCGGCGGCCTGCATGACCCGGCCGGCGTAAAGTTTTTCGAACAGCATGAAGACCAGGAAAATCAGCACCATGCCGACGAGGATGGTGAGGAGGTATTGCATCTGCACCTTGCTGCCCCAGAGGTCGACGGTGCGGTTAATTTTCCAACCGAAGATTTCCACGCCGCGGCGGGGAATGATGGCTGCGGCCGCCAGGGGGAGGCTCCCCCAAATGAGGGTGGCGATTTCGCGTATGACCATCGACGCCCCCATGGTCGAGATGACCAGGGCGGCGGGATAGGAGGCGTTACGGAGCGGCCAGTAGACCGTGAACATGAAGATGATGGCGACCACGGCGAAGCCGAGCATGGCGGCCGGGACCATGTACTGGAAAGGAAGCTGGAACTGGTTGGTCAGGGCCCAGGTGATGTAGGCGCCCAGCATGAGGAGGTCGCCCTGGGCGAAATTCATGACGCCGATGGCGCGAATGAGGAGGATCAGCCCCATCGCCATGAGGGCGTAAATCATCCCCATGGCGACGCCGTTGATGGTCAATTCGAAAAACACGATGTGATTCATGAGGATTGCCTCTCGACCGGAAGCGGAGCCAGGTACTGTTATACCGGTATCGGCTTGAAATGGTGATTTTGTATTTCAGCGACCTTCTAACGTGTCCCCGGATTACAAAAGCACCATTTCAAGCCGCTACCGGTATATCTGCACGACACCCAAGTCCCGGTCCCGCCGCCGCGGTTCCGTATTTACTATGGTTCGCGCACCTTGACGATTTCCTTCAGCATGGCTTTCTTGTTTTCGTTCAGGGTCAGGAACTGGCTGGTGGCGAAGCAGTGGTCGGAGTTGGGGGTGTAGGTGGACATGGCGCCGGGATAGGCTTTGATTTTCATGAAGGCGGCGTTGATGGCCTGGGGATCGGTGGTGGTGTTGGCGATGCGGCAGGCTTCGGCGAAGAGCATGATCGAATCGTAGACGGTGACGGCGGGCATGTCGGAGTCGGGTTTTCCTTTGTATTCGGTCCGGTAGGCTTCGGAGAAGGCTTTTCCGGAGGCGGTGGTGACTTCGGGGGTCCAGTCGGCGACGCCGAACCAGCCGTCGGAGGCTTCGCCGGCGGTCTCGCGGCAAACGACGGAGGCGAAGGAGGAGGAGCCGAGCAGGGGAATCGAGAGGCCGGCCGCCTCGACCTGCATGCAGATGATGGCGGAGGGCATTTGGTGGGTGATGCCGATCAGGCCGTCGACGTCGGAGTGCATGATTTGCGAGATCATCGGGCCGAACTGGCGTTCGTCGGGGTTGTGGGTGTAGATGTTTTTCGGGTCGACCTTGATGCCGATGCGTTCGAGGGCGGCGACGGTCTGGTCCTTGAGGCCGGTGCCGAAGGATTCGGCGATGTAGATGATGGCCGGGTTCTTCATGCCGATGTTGTCCCTGGCGGCCTTGGCCAGGAGGATGCCGGAGTTGTCGTCGGTCATGCGGGCCTGCCAGATGAAGGGGTTCTTGAGCTTCGGAATGTTGGCGGAGGAGCCGCCGGCGAGCATGGGGATTTTCTTGTCGAGGACCATCGGGGCGATGGCGATGCAGTTGGAGGAATAGGTGGAGCCGAAGAAGGCCACGACTTCGGGGTAATTGAGGATTTTCGTCATGGCGTTCACGGAAGTTTGCAGCGTGTCGACCTCGTCTTCGAAGACCAGTTTCAATTGCTTGCCGAGGATGCCGCCTTTGGCGTTGATGTGCTTCTGAGCCAGGAGCGCCCCGTTACGGACAAAATCGCCGACCATCAGGTTGTTGCCGGTGAGGGGGGCGACGACGCCGAAGGTGACGGTGTCCTCGGCGGCGGCGGGGAGGCAAGCCGCGAACAGGGCCAGCACCGCCGCCATTAGGGTGAAGCGAATGTTTTTCATCAGTCTCTCCTATGAAAAAAGATGTAAACCTCTCGTCATGCTGCACCAGCAACGCGTAATACTCGCCGCGTCTTGGAATTGTGAAAATGCTTCTCGGTTTGGTTGTCGGTTGTCCGCATCCATTTAGGCTATGTCTAAAAATAAGTTGCGATGCGCCCGTTGCGATGCACTACCCTCGAGGTAACCGTTCACGGCACAATTTCAGTATGATGGCAAGAACCTTGCTTTTACCGGGAAAACGGTACGCTTGTCATTCCGAACGGTAGTGAGGAATCCGGCGGGATCGGCGGTTGAGTAATAACGCTTTACATTTGGCTCGTCTCTGGCAGCCTAAACGCTTGCCAATGGGGGCGGTTTATTTCAGCCTCCGCGACCGCCGGATTCCTCACTACCGTTCGGAATGACAAGCGTACTGCTTTTCCCCAACGGGAGCGCTGTTATCGGCGTACTGAAAACGAAGCCGTGAACGTTTACCTCTCAAGTAGACTTCCGAATAATCAATTCACAAGGAAGAACCGTCTGCACCGGCTCGGCGTCGGGCTTGTTTATGCGCCGTAACACCAATCGCACCCCTTCCCTCCCCATTTCGTAAACCCGCTGCCGCATGGTGGTGATGGGGACCCGCAGGTAATCCAGCATGTCGACGTCGTCGTAGCCGGCGATGCGCAATTGGCCCGGCACCTCGATTCCGGCTTCGGTGGCGGCATGCATCACCCCCACGGCGATCATGTCGCAGCCGCAAAAGATGGCGTCTCCGTCGAACCCTTTCTTGAGAAGGTCGCGCATGGCGCTGACACCGTCCTCAATCTGCGGCGGGAGGTTGCGGATGAGCTTTTCATCGTAGGCTAAACCGTTGTCCAGGAGCGCCTGGCGGTAGCCCTTGCGGCGTTCCTCCCCGTTCATGGACCACTTCGGCATATTCAGGAAATAAATGCGCCGGCTGCCGGTGCGGATCAGATAGTCGACGATTTCGTAGGAACCGTGGTAGTTGTCGCTGATGACCGTGTCCACCGGCAGTTGGGTAAAACGCATCAAGAGGGCGAGGGGGATGCCGTAACCCAGATTGGTCAGGATGGACTGGTCGTCGGTGTTGATGGGGGCGGCCAGGAGCAGGCCGTCGATACGCTTGTTGACGAACACCAGGGTGGAATCGCGCTCGCGCTCGGGACTTTGGTTGGTGTTGGCGATGATGATGTTGTAGCCGTGTTCCGCCGCCGCGTCCTCGATGCCTTTCAGCAGTTTGGCGAAGAGGAGCTGCGAAGTGTCGGAGAAAATGACCCCGAGGGTTTTGGTGGCGTTGACCCGCAGGCTTTTCGCCACCAAATTGGGGGTGTAGTTCATTTCCCGCGCCGTCTGGATTATCAGCTCCGCCGTTTTCTTGGACGCCCCGCCCTTGCCGTTAAGGATTTTCGACACCGCCATCAGCGACACGCCGCACTTTTCCGCGACATCCTTCAGCGTGGTTTTTCTGCCGTTTTTCACCATCGTCCTTGCTCCTGCCCGGGGAGGCGTCCACTGTTTCCGCCAGCCCCGCTCAGTGCTGGCGCGGCAGGCGGGCGAGACGTCCCTGCGAGTCGAAGGCCATCGGCACGGGCTCGGAGAGGATCTCGAAACGCTTGTCGCCGGCGATAAGCGGGAGATAAGCTTCGGACATGAGGATTTCCGACAGCATGAGGGTGTTGACGATTTGCACGATTTTCGCCTTGGAGGTGTCGGGGAGCATGCTGCAGTAAAGCCCGATCCGCACCGCGTCGAGATCGTGGTTGGCGATGAGGGGGGTCCGCGCGCCTTCGATCACCCGCGAGGTGATGCTGTTGATGTAAGTCGCGCCGATGTCCAGCTGCTTCATGAAGTTGATGGTGACCAGATCGGCCATGCCGAGGCCGATGCCGTTGCCGTGCGACTGTTCGGTAATCCCCAGGGCGGCGATGCGCTTGATGGGGCAGGCGTCGAAGCCGGGGAGGCCGGAGGTGGGGCGGCCGATGATGTTCGAGTCCATGCCGGCGCCGCTGACGTCCTTGCCGATTTCCTCGACAATCAGGAGATCGATCGAGTCCATGTGGAACTTGGCGATGGCACGCTTGGATTCGGCCAGGAGCGCCGTTTCCCTTTCGATGATGCGGTTGGTGGGAACGGCCTCGATAATCATGGTTTCGTCGAAGGCGTTCTCGACCACCGCCACGCCGCAGAGGATCTTGCCGGTGGCGAAGAAGACCTGCGCCGCTTCGGGAATCAGCGCGGCGAACGTTTCGAAGCCGAGGTTGTGGATGTGGCTGGCGCCCTTGTGCTTGCCGAGGCCGATGACCAGCATTTTGCAGAGGCCGGATTCGATGGGGCCCTTGAAGTCGGTATGCGGCTTCACCCGGTGGACGGGCAGGATGAAGTCGGCGGCGGCGGCGTTCTGGTCGCAGTAAACGGGGAAGCCGGAGGCGGTGGTTCCCAAAAGAACCGGTTCCATTTCCGACAGGACCGGCACGCCCATCGCGGCTTCGGTTATGCCGTAGCCGGCGATGAATTCGTGCTGCCCTTCCGCGGTGGCGCCGGCGTGGCTGCCCATGCCGGGGACGATGAAGGGCTTGGCGCCTTTCTTCTTGAGGAAATCGGCCGTCGCCTTGAGAATGCGGGCCTGGTTGGCGACGCCGCGGCTGCCGGCGGTGAGGGCGATCCGCTTGCCGGTGAGATCCGGCAGGGTCAGGGTCGCGAGCTGCCGCGCCACTTCGCCGTCGACGTCATCGATGCGTTTCCGCGAAAAAACCTGCCTGGCCTTGAACATGCGGGGAATGACGATGTCGTCGGTTCCCAGCTTATAGTCTATGCGATCAACGAATTGCATGCCTCTTCTCCTCTCATTCTGCCAAAACGGCGTTAAAATTGGACACTTGCTTAATCCTACAACGCTACTTTTACGGGAACCACTTCCGTAAAAGTAGCATGAGTATAGGGTTAGACACTAATTCCGGCGCTGGCGGTAAAGAACGAAGGTCACCGCAACTGGTTATTCATGCTAGATTTGCGGGGCGGTTCC
>JAVBTZ010000272.1:0-19758 GCA_031555915.1 Planctomycetota bacterium | reverse complement strand
CGCGGTAGGGAAAGAAGAAGTACCGCCGTCATTGTCAATCCCCCTGGATTCCGGCGAAACCGCACGTTGGGGGTGCAGCAGGCGTATAGACGCCGGAATGACGAGCGGGGAGGGGCGAAGCGTGACAGGGTGCGGAGATGCCCTTCCCTCACCTCGACGTTACCGCCGAAACCGCCCGTTGGGGGTGCAGCAGGCGTATCTCCTGATGTAATGTTGGGGAATAAAGCGCTGAGTGGTTCACCTGACATGCACCTGAACTATAGTGGCGTTCACGCGGGGGAAGGAGGGAAATTATTTTCTTTGAAACGTTCCCTCTATGCAAAGGAAAGTAACCTGATGCTCCATAATGGCTGCAATCCCGGCGATAATTGGCAAACGTTTTGCATCACTAATAAAACGTCCGAGAAAAAACCCGGTAAACGGCAAAAAACGCCGCCCACGGGAAAAAAAGACTAAAGATTGCAACCAAAGCCGCCGGATGGCGAAACAACCCCGGTAATGATAAAGCGAAGGAGAACGACCATGTCACTCAGCCAAGCCCTTTCCACTGGAATCACCGGCCTTCAAACCCACCAGAGGTGCATGGACAACATCGGCAACAACCTCGCCAACGTCAATACCATTGGCTTCAAGAAGGGCGTCTACCAATTCGCCACCCTCCTCGAGCAATCCATGCGCGGCTCCATGGGCGCCGACGCCAACACCGGCCGCGGCTCCGTCAACCCCATCGCCATGGGGATGGGCGCCACCACCGCCTCCATCAACAAGGTCTTCACCCAAGGCAACATGGAAAACACCAACAACCCCCTCGACATGGCCATCAAGGGCAAAGGCTTCTACGTGGTCAGCCAAGGCGACGGCAACACCGCCTACACCCGCGCCGGCTCCTTCTACCTCGGCGACGACGGCTCCCTGATGTCCACCGCCGGCGACGGCATGTACGTCCAGGGCACCATGGCGATTAAGAACAACAACGGCGGCATTTCGATTCCCCAGGACGCCAAGATGCAGAACATCAACATCCCGATTGGCTCGATTGGCGGCCACAGCCAGACTTCGGAAGCCAGCTTCACGGGGAACCTCGACTCCCGCGGCGGCGTCTCCTACGGCACCCGCCTCTTCGGCGGCACCTCCTATCCCACCCAGGCCAACATGCAGACCTGGATGTGGACCGACTTCAACGGCGGCGACCCCCTCAAGAACACCAAGGTCGACACCTCCTGGCCCGCTCTCGAAAACGCCAGCTTCGCCATCTCCGCCGCGACGATGGAAAGTTACGGCATCACCGCCGCCATAGACCTGCCCGCCGGCGTCAGCAACTACGGCGACGACACCGTCATGGCCTTCGACCCGGCCGACGCCAACGCCGCCTGCTACTATGCCTTCGACAAAACTTCCAAGGAAATCATCTCCGTCGCCGACGCCAACGGCAAGCCGGCGAAAGTCACCGACCTGGGAACCCTATTCCCCAATAACGACCTCGTTCCCCTGGTCGAGGAAATCAAGGCCGTCAACGGCGGCAACGTCCAAACCTCCGCCGCCTACGGCATCCAGGTCCCCACCACCCTGTCGAACAACGGGACCACCGTCATAAACAACCACACTTTCCCCGACTGGTTCTACCAGTCCACCGGCGCCGTCATGACTTCGGCCCAGGTCGGCGCCATGGATTTCAACGCCATGACCCCCGCCGAAATCGACGAGGCCATTCGGGACATCTGGCCCAACGGCATCAACGGCGAAAGCTGGCCCCGCGACAAAAACGACCAGCCCATCCCGCTTACTTTGAATTCCATCCCCTACCCCGGGGATTACTACGCCGCCAGCCTCGACACCCCGCTGGAACAGCTCCAGTACCAGAAAGGCAAAACCTGGGTCCAACCCTTCGCCACCATCAAGAACGGCGAAGCCATCAACCTCTCCTTCAAGAAAGGCACCTCGACCTCGAGCGTCGACTTCATCTACCACCGCCCCGCCGCGGTCAGCGAAGTCCCCGGACAGGTCCCCTACGACCACGAAAAGTCTTACACCCTGGAGCACCTGATGAAGTTCATGGCCGGCGACGTCGACGAACCCTCCACCGTCGGCCAGAACATCACCCCGGAAATGTTCGGCTACCCCAACCCCGACTGGAAAGAAAGCGAATACCAGGCCGCCCTGGAAAACACCAGAATGGCCACCTCCATCACCAACCTCGACACCACCGGCGGCGCCATGGGCCTCCTGTCCATTCCCCCGAAGATTAGCGAACAGCACTTCGGCACCGACGCCTACGACGCCCCCTTCGAATCCGCCGGCGCCTTCTCCCGCACCGACGTCTCGCAGGTTCTCTACAAGCGGATGGGCGCCAACGGCTATGAAGAAGTGAAAGGTTCCAGCTTCAACATGTCCCTGGTCTCGAACCTGGGTTCGACGAACAGCCTCTCGGACATCAGCATAACCTATAAGAACACCAACCACACGACCATGTTCTCGGCCGAAAACAAGTACGCCGACGCCGCCTCGACCTCGTCCAGCATCATTACCCTGGACTTCTACGACTCCCTCGGGAACCCGAAGACCGCCACCGTGCACATGGCCATGGTCGAACAGGAAAACGACTTCACCACCTGGCGCTGGTACGCCGACTGCCCCGACGACACCGATTTCAAATGGCAGGCCGACAAGGAAGGAGACCTCACTACCAATCTGAACGTCGGCACGGGACTAATCCGCTTCGACGCGAACGGCAACTTCGTACCGGGCTGCGACTACTCCGAATCCGACGGCATCGCCATCAACCAGTCCGACATGGGCGTCAACGAACCCATCTGGATTCAGATTCTGAACGGCCTCGCCAGCGGTTCCATGCAGAGCCTGGACTTCTCCACCATGACCTGCACCGCCACCCAGAACTCGTTCCTCCTGAAGTCCCAGAACGGCAACCCCCCCGGGACCCTGGAAGACTTCACGGTGAGCCTGGACGGCGTGATTTCCGGCCTCTACTCGAACGGCCGCAAAGTGGACATCGCCCGTATCGGCCTCGCCATGTTCCCGAACGAAAACGGTCTCATCGCCGCCGGCGCGAACCTGTTCTACACCTCCCCGGCCTCCGGCGACGCCCGTTACTCGCACGCCAATACCGGCGGCTCGGGGGTCATCGTCCACCAGCAGCTGGAGACCTCGAACGTCGATTTGTCCGAAGAGTTCACCAAACTGATTTCCACCGAACGCGGCTTCCAGGCCAACACCCGCACCATCACCACCGCCGACGAAATGATTACGGAACTCCTGAACTTGAAACGGTAAGCGCAGGGGTTAGGACAAACGGTTACTTGACAAAACAGCCCCCGCCGCGAAGGTGGGGGCTGTTCTTTTGTCAATAACTGTCCCCTTTCCCCGGTCATTTCCCTAATCCCCCTCCCCTCCCCCTCTTATAAAAAAGGGCCGCCTCCGCCTCCGCAACTTTACCCGGACCCCTAACATTTATCCAAAAAAAAACTTGCAAAAAGTCAACTTTTGTCGTATGTAAAGCTTTCGCGATTTTGGAGAAGGTCGCGAAGAACTGCCGGCGAAACTCAGGAGAAAGTTCGCCGTAATATACGCATGATTTATCACCAGACGCGACAAAAACTCATATGCCATTTAGCTGATAGCTCTGAAGGTCGGCCGGCGGGTGGTCGCGGCCAGGCCGGAATGGTTGCCTCTAGGCGATGGGAATGAGACGCACGGGGCGTTTTCGCGTCCAAAATTTTTGCCAGACGGGGGTTTGGCTGGGGCGGGGAGCGGGGTCGGAGTCGGCTGGGGCTGTACTCCGGGCCGTTGCATACCCATTGCCGTTCGGGGGGAACTGATGAGCGTTTCCGAAAAGGATAATGAAATCGTGTTTTCCGAAAACAAGCTGACGGAATGGAGGGAGGGCGTGCAGAAGCGTCGGGAGGAATTGTTCCGTCGCAACTGGAAAAATCGGCGTCCGTCGCCGCATCTCCGCTCGCGCCAGCAGGAGAGAAGCTTCCAGTTCGTGGTGGAATGGTACGAGGAATTTGACGAAGTCGTGGCCCGCGAACGCGAACGAAATCGGCTCGACAAACTGATTTCCAAAGGCCTGGACGTCAACGACCCGAACAACAAAGACGCTTGAGACCCAAATTTCAACCAGTTTTCGCCGGGGCGCCCGATTTGGGGCGTCCCGCTTTTTTGCGAGAGAGGTGGTTCTTGACCGGCGTCAACCACATTAAACCTGGTTGACGCAATTTCCACAAACCTATGCCGCGACTGGACAACATCCGTAAAAAGGGGCTGATACCGGAGAGGCGCCATGACGCGTTTCTTTTGTCCCTGTTGTTGGCCTTGGTTCTGAACCTGACGTTCTTCATCGCCCAGGCGTTGTTGCCGAAAATCGCCTATCTCCTCCAGATGTTTGGCCCCGAGGCCCAGGTCACGGCTATGCAGGAGGAGGAAGAGGGGCGTCCTTTCGTGATGGTCGACCCGGCCACCCTGAACGAGGAAGTCGACCCCGAGGCCCCGCACGAAGCCGAATCCCTGGTGAACATCGAGGCTAAACAAAACGCCGACGCCCCGGACATCCCGGTAAATCACGTGCCTTATATTCCCGACGGAGTCGAGGAAAGCTTCTCCGCCAATCCAGGTAAACCCGGTCCCGACTACAGCACCCAGGAAAATCCCCCCGGCCCGGCCGACGCCCCCCCGAGCCCGCACGATCGGCAAGTGGAATCGGACAATCCCGAAGAGAACGATTCCCAGGAAGCGGTCGAACCGTCCGACCCCGCCGAAGCGGCAGAAGCGGCAGAAATTGCCGAACCGGTCGAACCGCCGGAAGCGGCGGTGGAGGCGGTCCCCGAGCCTGTCCCCGAGCCGGCCTGGACCCCGCCGGCTCCGGCTGAACCCCTGTCCCTCCGCCCTCCCCCGCCCCCCGAGCCAATTCCCGAAGCGGTTCCGGAACCGTTGCCGGAACCCGTGTCCCATCCTGAACCGGCTCCCGAACCGTCCCCGCCGCCGCCGGCGCCGGAAGCGGTCCAGCCGACCGAACCCGAACCCACGCCCGAACCGCCGCCGCTGGCTGAAATGGTCGACCTGGCCCTGCTTCCCACCGCAGACGAAGGGGTTTTCGACCCCTTCAAGGAAAACTTGCGGGAGCGCGAACGCAAGGCCGAACCGACCCCGACCCCGGATTATCAGCAGTTCGAGAAAATCCTCCAGGAACGCCGCCAGGAACAGGAACGGCAGGAACGCGAATTACAAGCGGCGCTCCAGCAGGAACAGGAACGGCGGGAAATGGAATTCCGCCAACAGCAGCTGCACGAACAGCAGCTGCGGGAACAGCAATTGCGGGAACAACAGCAGCGCGAATACGAACGGCAATTGCAGGAGCGGCGTCAATACGAGGAATACCAGCGGCAACAACAGGAGCGGTATCAGGAACAGCTGCGGGAACAGGAACGCCAGCAGCAGTTGGAACATTTACGCCAGCAGCAGGAAATCCAACGGCAACAGGAGATGCAACGGCAACAAGAGTTGCAACGCCAGCAGGAAATGCAGCGCCAGCAGGAGTTGCAACAGCAACAGGAAATGCAGCGTCAGCGTCAATACGAAGAACAACAGCGGCAGTACGAACAGCAGCAGCGGCAGGCCGATATACAACGCCGGCAACAAGAAGCCCGGGAACAGGCCGAACGGCAGGCCCAAGCCCAACAGGAAGCCCGGCCGGCCCGCGAAGGCCGGCCGCAACCGACCTTCAAGCAAATTGGCGGCGGCGCCCCGACCCGCACCGGCGGTTCGCCGCAGCGGCGCAACACCGCTTCCAAGGCGGTCGACATGTTCGCCGACCCGACCATGCGCTATCTCCAAAGCAAATGGCCCCAATACATGAACGGCCTGGCGCGGAAGCTCCAGGACTCCTTGAACCGGACGATGATTCTCTATCCCAGCTATTACGCGACCGGCCAGGCCAGGATTAACTTCCGTATCGCGCCGGACGGTTCCCTCGAAAGTCAGCAAACCCTCTACCCGATCGACGGCTCGGACGACACCCTGCGCCTGATTTCCGAACAAACCGTCAACGACGCCTTCCCCTATGAGCCCCCACCCCGGGAAATGCTCGCCGACCCGCTGTTCAAAAAGATGTCGGTGATTGTCAACATTTATTGAACCCCCGCTAATCCCCTTGGCGAGCACCCTTTCCGAAGTCATCCGCCGGATGCGGCTATCCTTCCGGCGGATAAGGACTTTTTTTTGTATGTACTTTTTTCCTGATAGCCAATAGAATAGCCCGGATACTTAAATTTTACGGGATCCATGCGCCCCTCGGACCGGGAATCGGCCCGAATCGGCATATTTTACCCGACTTTAATGGACGGTTCCCCACCCAGTACGGACAGCCTATATTGTACATAGGTGAGGGAACCTGTAGCATAATTTCATACGGAAAGGACCCAAAACATGCGTGGTTCATCCAAACGTTTCCTGGTTGCGTTTGCCTTGTCGCTCGCAGTCGCCTCGGTCGCTTCGGCCGCCGCCGTCACTTCGCAAATGGGACAGGCCATGTCCGGCGTCATGTCGGAAGCCGGTTTTTACATCACCCCGGTCGGTAGCGGCGGGCAAAATTACGGAGACCTGGCCCCTTCGCAACTCTTCGAAATCGTCCGGCCCGGCAACCAAGCCATCAGCATCGGCCGCCTCTTCACCTCCTGCTCCTGCGTCAGGCTGGAAGCCGACAGCTACTCCTTCGCCCCCGGCCAACCCGCAGTACTACGTTTACGGAACGTCATCGCCACTCCACCCCAAGGGCAAAACTACGCGATTTACGTGCAAATAACCAGCCCCATCCGCACCACCCTCCGCTTCGACACCTTTGTCCAATCCTCCCAATTCGTGCCGGCCAATGTGCAAATGGGCGAAACCCCCACCCGCGGCAACATCATCGCCGACGGCGTCCTCCCCATGGACGGCAGTTACATCAGCGGCAGCCGCGTCGAATACGCGCAACCCGCCGCCACCGGCTCCTATGTAACCACCACCACCTCACCCACCCAAACGACCTACTCATCCACCACCACCTATTCCCCCGCCCCCTCCACTTCTTCCTCATCTGGCGCGGCCACCCAGTACGTCACCAGTTCCATCCCCTACTCCGGCGACTACAAGGACATCGAAGTCATCGTCCCCCACGCCGACAACTACGTCCCCGACACCAGTGAATACACCCTGCGTAAACAAGCCGAAGACAAAGCCAACCAACTCGCAAAGGACGCTGCCTCCGGCAGCGTCCCGGCGAGCAGCGCCGCCGCCAAGGACGACCCCAAGTCCATTGTCGGAGCCACGGAAAAGAAACCGGCCAGTAACGCGGCCGAGTCGGAAAAACGCCCCGCCACCATCAGCGACAAACTCTCGGACCGGCTGATGAACCCGGACGCACCCAAGAAGACGGAAGAAAAGAAGCCGGTTAATCAAGAGCTCCATAACGCCATTACCGGCGCGGTCGCCAAAGCGGAACAGAACCTGGCCGAGACCCAGGCCGCCGCCAGCGTCGGCGCCGAAGCCGGAGCCGAAAACGCCGCCGCCAATCTGGGTAACGCCACGAAAAACCTCGGCGACGCCACCGACGCGGTACGGGACGAAGCGAAAAAGATCGGCCAGGACATCCTGAACGGCCCCAGCGCGGCTGAACGCGCCGCCGCCAGAACCGCCGCCGCCGAGAAAGCCGCCGCGGAAAAAGCGCTTGCGGGCGCCGGCAAGGCCGTCGCCGACAGCAGCAAAACCATCACCGACAAAATCGGCAAGGCTGAAGACAAAACCGTCGCCGCCGCCGGAAAAGTCGCCGACGCGGTGAAGTCCGGCGAACAAAAGGCCGCCGGTGCGGCCGAAGACCTTTGGGCAGAAACGAAAAACAAGGCCGGAGCCGCCGGTAAAGCGGTTGCCGACACGGGGAAAAACGCCGCCGAGGCGGTGAAGTCGACCGCTTCCGACGCAGTCCAGGGCGCGTCGAACCTGGCCGGCAAGGCCGCCGATACGGCCGGCAAGGCGGCGGACGCAGTGAAGTCGACCGCTTCCGACGCGGTCCAGGGCGCGGAGAATCTGGCCGGCAAAGCTGCTGATACCGCCGGCAAAGCGGCGGACGCGGTGAAGTCGACTGCTTCCGGCGCGGTCCAAGGCGCGGAGAACGTGGCCGGCAAGGCGGCGGACGCGGTTAAATCGGCCGCTTCGGATGCGAAGCAGGCGGCGTCCGACACTTGGCAGGAATTGAAGAAAGACCTTTAATGAAGTAGAGCCTATCAGGCGAAAAACGGGGATTGTTTTTTGTTTTTGCCCGCCAGCGGTCTGGCGGGCTTTTTTTTGTTTCCGATAGCGTAAAAAACGACGCGGCCCTTGCCAACCCAACCGGCAAGCCATATCATTGACAAGCACCAGTATGGTTGTTTTCATCACCCGTAAAGCGGAGAACCGAAACGTCATGGCCAACAAATCCCCAACCTCCCCCACTCTCGCCTCCCTTCAGGACGGCGATAATTTCGATGGTTTCTATGTCATCAAGGAATCCTCCTTTCAGACCGCCGTCAACGGCAAGAATTATATCCGCATGTCGATTGCCGACGCTTCGGCCACGCTCATGGCCAATATTTGGGACGCCAACCGCGACTTGTTCAACCTGTGCCCGGCGGGGAGCATCGCCAAGATTCAGGGGGTGGTGGAGAATTACAAGGGGAAGACCCAGGTGCGGGTGGGGCGTTTTCGGCCGGCGCATGACAGCGAGGTGAATTTGGAGGATTTTCTCCCCAAGACCACGCGGGACGTGGAGGCGATGCGGCGGGAGTTTTTGGCCGTGCTGGATACGTTGAAGGACCGGGATTACCGGACCTTGGCGGAGAGTTTTTTCCTGGATGCCGCGATTATGAACCGGTTCGCGCGGTCGCCGGCGGCGCGGGATTTGCATCATTCCTTTCTCGGCGGTCTGTTGGAACATACGTTGTCGGTGACGCGGATGGCGGCGGCGTTTGCGGCGACGGCGGAGGTGAACCGGGATTTGCTGGTATTGGGCGCGATGTTGCATGACATTGGCAAGATTGAGGAGTTGACGGCGAAATTTTCCATCGAGTACACGGACCGGGGCAAGTTGCTGGGGCACATTTGCATCGGCAGCCAGATGATTGGGGAACGGGCGGCGGGGTTGGACCGATTTCCCGAGGAGAAGCTGTGGCTGGTGCAGCATTTGGTGCTGTCGCACCACGGGCGGCACGAGTGGGGGGCGCCGGTGTTGCCGAAGGTGCCGGAGGCGTTTGCCTTGCATCATTTGGACAATCTGGACGCGAAGGTGGAGACGTCGAACATGCTGTTGGACGGTTTGACCGACCCGGAGAAGAATTGGACCGATTTCTCGCGGGCGTTGGAGACGCAATTGTACCGGGCGGAGGACCGGGGGCGGGGGGCGTGAGGCGGTCATATTGTTAAAAGTTGGTTTAACCACAGAGACACAAAGGACACAGGGAACCGCAACTGCAAATAATGAAATTTAATATATGGGCCTCCCCAAACATGCTATTTTTCGAGGTGCCTGCATGTGGAAGATAATTGTAGTTGCGGTTCTCTGTGCCCTTTGTGCCTCTGTGGTTTTATAAACCAGATTCTCCCCTGACGCCGGTTCAACGTAACCCAAGTTTGGAAAACCACCATGCCAGATTCCGAAAGAACGACCCAAGCGCCCACCTCCAAAACCCCCAACAATCCCGGCAGTCTGGAGCGGATTTGGAAACGCTTCCTTAAAACCCCCGGCGGGCGCTACGGCCTTATCCTGGTCGCCAGCTTCACCCTGGTCGCCTTTCTCGCCCCCTTTCTGGCCCACCGCCTGCCCATCCACTGGCAAGACCCCGCCAGCGGCGCCAGCTCCTGGCCGCTCATTCGCGAATTCTTCGCCCCCGCCGACACCACCGAAGCCAATCTCGAACGTGGCATTAATTTTCTGTTTCTCTTTATCCCCCTGGCCCTCCTAATCTGGAAAGGCATGAACCGTTTTCTCCCGGGCCTGGGCAAGGTTTCCTCACGCTTCATATCCCTATTCTTCGGCGCCATCGCCGCCGCCGCCCTCTGGGCCGCCATCGGCGGGATGATCGTGCAGGGGGGAGGCAAGGACTGGTTCCATGCCGAAGCGCCGCCGGTGCCGGAAATGGACGACATCCGGCAACCGGAAATTTTGGCGAGGGAACTACTTAAACTTACGCCGGCGGAACCGTCCCCCGCAGGCAATAACGCCGCCGCGTCGTCCCTGGAAAAACTCCGCCAAACCGTTCTTGCCGAAAAAGACCGTCTCGCCGAAGCCAGCCCGGACGACCTCCGCCGGCTACTTATCCGCCCGCTGCAGGAAGCGGCGGAAGGACCGGCCTTCACCGCGACCACCCCCGCCCTGGTCCCCGACATCCCCGGCTTAAGCTACGAAAAAGCCACGGCCAAAACCGCAGCCGGAGGGGTTCAGGACACTTCCAGCTTCGACCGCGCCCGCTGGAACCGGGCGGTTCTGGAAAAAATGTTTCCGGAAACGCTTACGCCCATGCGGCAATTCCGCACCAGCTTTCTCATCCTCGCCGCCGCCTCCCTCCTGATGCTACTGGGCCTGACCTACATTTGCCTCGCCGGCGCCTGGCAGTTTTCCCTCAGCCCCCGCTGGTTGATTCTCGCCCTGGCCGGGGTCCTCCTGGCGCAACTCTTCACCACCCCGCCCCGCCACGACTACACCCCCTACCGGCAAATGGCCGCTAATGGCCAGGGCCGGGGCCTGTTCCCCCTGATTCCTTATGGGCCAAACGAACAAGGCTTCGGGCCGCAGTTGCCGCCGTCGTGGTTTGTCGAATCCCCCCTCTTAACTGAAGCCGCAGTGATAACGCCGGAACTCCTCCTGAAGAATCTGCGCGGCACGGAAAACCCGGCGGCGGAGCGGTTACGGGCGGCCCTGGCTGCACATAAGGTGACGCTGCCGGAAGGTCAGGCAGCCGCGGACATTAAACCGCTGGTGGCGGAACTGAACCGGATTATCGAAAAGGACAACCTCTACGACCCCGAAATCGGCGCGACTTACCGGCGGGACCAAAACCTGCGCCCCTACGTCAACGAACTCCTGGCAGGGCGGGAGCTGTCCCGCCAGGACAGCCAGCGCCTGAACCGTTTAATCGTGGAAAAAGCCCTGCCCGGCGCGGTACTGGGCGTCCCGGCCGGACGCTGGAAAAAACCCCTGCATCCCCCGGGGTATCACTTATTGGGAACCGACGAAAGCGGCCGCGACGTCCTGGTGCGGATTATCCATGGGGCGCGGGTGTCGTTGTCGGTGGGGTTTGTGTCGGTGTTTCTGGCGACGGTGATTGGGCTGGTGCTGGGTTCCCTGGCGGCTTTTTACGGGGGAAAGGTGGATTTGCTGATCTCCCGTTTCATGGAAATCATGATGTGTTTTCCCACCTTCTTTCTCATCCTGGCGGTTATCGCGGTGTTGGACCGCCGCAGTATAATTAATATCATGCTGGTCATCGGCCTCACCAGTTGGACCGGGGTGGCCAGGCTGATTCGCGGCGAAATGCTCAGGCAAAAAAAGATGGACTATGTCTCGGCGTCAATCGCCCTGGGGGCTTCGGACACCCGCACCATATTCCGGCATATCCTCCCCAACGCCATGGCGCCGGTTCTGGTGTCGATTTCCTTTGGGATTACCGGGGCGATTTTGACCGAGGCCGGGCTGTCGTTCATCGGCTTCGGGGTGACGCCGCCGACGCCGACCTGGGGACAGCTGTTGTCGGAGACGCGGGATTCGCCGCTCGCGAACTGGTGGTTGGCGGTGTTTCCGGGTATAGTGTTGTTTTTCAGCGTACTGGCTTATAACCTGGTCGGCGAAGCGCTGCGCGATGCCCTGGATCCGCGGGAGACGGTGTGAAAGACCGGGGATTTTAATCCCCGGGCATTCCGAAGCGCGGCGGATGAATCGCGACAGCGTAATAGTGGTTATGATGGTAAAGCAAACTCACTTTGCTTTATCGCCAAGGAGTGGGAAAATGGATAATCGCCAAGAGGACGGCTCCGGCGATAGCGGCTCGGACAATCGAGTAAACCCGGTGGTATCGCCGCCGACTTCGGAGGAAGTGCAGCGGGTCGAGGCCGAGCGGATGGGTGAAGCGATGGGCGCCGAAAGGGGGTCGGACCAGGGCCCGGCTTTTCAATTCAGACCTTCCGAATACCGTTTTGGCCACCGCGATTCGGACGGAGGCGGGATTCGCATTCACTACGCGTCCGATGCTTCAGGGATGGCGCCTTTCGCCAAGCCGCCCTTGCTGGCGACTTGGCTGTGTTTATTAATAGCGTGGGTTTTTTTGGGTTCCAAGCTGCCCTTTACGGTTTTGCTGGGATTGCCGCTGAATGTGTTGGCGCTTTTTTTGGCGGCGGTGAGTCTGAGCCGGGGCGGGGTGATCACGGGGATGCTGGTTTTCCTGCTCGGGACGGCGGGGTCGCTGGTGGTGTATTTGATCGGTTTGTTCCGGCTCTTGGCGCATTGACGGCCGTCCTTGGCGGGATGGCTCCAAGCGGGTAATCCTGTAAGGCATTATCCAAAAAATATTGGAAAAACATTGACAAAACGGCATTATCCAGTATAAAGAATAGTGACCTCTGTCATGTTCGCATTGGAGATTATTCTCGAACCGACTCCATTTCTAGAAGGGGGCTAATATACCACTTGGCTCGGTCTTCTCTGCGCAAGAGATTATACCGGTCAGCGGTGCGGCTCCCACCTGAGCCTGCGGGTTCAGAATTCCATCATCCTTGCGGCATTGCGATGGAGGTCTTTTTTATTGATTCAATACCGCCCTCAAAGGGCGGTATTTTTTTTGAAGTTAACTGGCAAACCAAGTAGGTTTTCTGTGGGGGAGACAAGATTTATTCTTTACAAATGAAGCGGGCGATTATATAACAGAGTGGAGTATTGATAGACGTCTTGGGCCTAGAACTCCATAAAAGCAAATTTTTCGGCTCACGCATCGGTAAATGCCTCTTGGCATCGCCTTCGCCATATGCTACAACTGTGCCGCCATTTCAGCGTGTAGAGCCCGCACTCACAAGCTTGCCGCAAAGGATCTGTCCATGGCTCCAATCAAAGTGCTGGTGGTTGACGATTCATCGGTGGTGAGAAACGTCCTCACCAGGGAATTGTCAAAAGATCCCGAGATCGAAGTAATCGGCTCCGCCCCTGACGCCTTTGTGGCCCGGGATAAGATCGTCGCCATGCGGCCCGATGTCATCACCCTGGACATCGAAATGCCGAAGATGGACGGCATCACTTTTTTGCGTAAGCTCATGGAGTGGTTTCCCATTCCGGTCATTATCGTCTCCGGCCTCACGCCTAAAGGCTGCTCCCTGTCCTTGGAAGCGCTGGAAATCGGCGCGGTTGAAGTTATCGAAAAGCCGTCCCTGACCAACGAACGCGCCCTCGCCGATTTCTCGACCCGCCTCATCGACCAAGTGAAGGCGGCGTCCCTGGTCCGCTTCCGTAAACCCAGCGCCCCTGCGGCGGCGGCGCCTAAACGTACCCAAACCGTGCAGCTTGGCGCCCCCAAACCCCAGGGACGGGCCATGGGCAAACGCACCAACAAACTTATCGCCATCGGCGCCTCCACCGGCGGCACCGAAGCCCTCAAAACAGTTCTGGAAAAAATGCCGATCGACTGCCCCCCCATCATGATCGTCCAGCACATGCCCGGCACCTTCACCAAAGCTTTTGCCGAACGCCTCAACCGCCAGACCCCGATCGAAGTCCTGGAAGCCGAAGACGGCATGGACGTGATTCCCGGCCGGGCCATTATCGGCAACGGTAATTTGCACCTGTTAATCAAAAAAGGGGCGGGGAAATGGGTGGCGGAAACGAGGGACGGCCCCCTGGTTTGCAGGCACAAACCCTCGGTGGAAGTGTTGTTCAATTCCTTCGCCAAACATGTCGGCAACAATGCCATTGGCGTCATGCTCACCGGCATGGGCCGCGACGGCGCCGACGCCATGAAAAATATGCGTGACGCCGGCGCACACTGTATAGCCCAGGATGAAAAATCCTGTGTGGTGTTCGGCATGCCCAAGGAAGCGATCAAGACCGGCGCGGTGGAAAAAATTGTTCCCCTTGACATGGTGACCGACTCGGTGTTATCTTTCCTATAGGGGAATGCAAACCGGTTTCGAGCATTGGCTTAAGTTTGTACAGAAACCATCGCTAGGTATTTGTTGCCGGCAAAGCCTCGACCGCTGGATTAAGTACCTTTGGTAGTGTGGAGACGGGAAAAATGAAGATCCTGGTTGTTGATGACTCCTCGACAATGCGGCGTATTATCTCCAATATCCTTAAGTCCAGCGGCTACGAAAATATTGTCGAAGCTGCCGATGGCATTGAAGGGTTAAATCAATTAAAGGCCAACCCTGATGTGGCGATGGTGTTGACCGACTGGAACATGCCGAACATGAACGGCCTGGACTTCCTTGCCAAAATCCGCGAGACCACGCCGGGTACGCAGCTCCCCGTCATCATGGTCACCACTGAAGCGGAAAAAGCCAATGTGGTGGCGGCTATCAAGGCTGGTGCGAACAATTATATCGTTAAACCGTTCACGCCGGAAATCGTCAAAACCAAACTCGAGCCATTCTTCAATAAGCCTGCCTGAACGGGGGGGAGGTGGGGGGAGAGCGAGGGGCGCTCCTGCTCCGCCCCATTCGTCGGCGCCGCTGTTTCTGGGATGAATCATGAAAGTCATAATAGTATCAGCTACGTCAACCACTCCCAATGCGATCAAAGGCATTTTCGCTTCGCGAAAAATCACCAACGTCAATATCGTGCATGCGAGTACGCGGGAGCAGGTGCAGGCGGCGCTGGACGATCAGTCGGTGGTATTGGTGGACTGGGAAGGCGATCCCCTCAAGAACGCCGATTTCGTCTATGCCGTCAAGGAAAAGGCGGCCAAAACACCGGTCTTGTTGATGTGCGCCAAATCGAACGCCGGCACGACTTTTTCCGGCATCAAGGCCGGGGCGGCTGGGGTTGTCAACAAGCCGTTGGCTGCCGACGACCTGATCATGTCCATCGCCGAGACGATCAAGAAGCATCGGACCAGACCTTCGGTCAATGTCGAATTTATCAATCCCTTCATTGACGCCACCCGCAGTGTTTTTTCTTCGATGTGCATGGTGGAGGTGGCGCGGAAAAACATTTTTATCAAGCCGGATTACAAAATGCTGGGTGACATTTCCGGCGTTATGCAGTTGTCGGGGACGGCCTCGGGGACGGTGGTTATCAGCATGTCGTCGCAGTTGGCCTGTTTGGTGGTTGGCAATATGTTGGGGGAAGCGCCGGCGGCGGAGTTGACCCAGGATGTTTTGGACGCCACGGGTGAAATCATCAATATGATTTCTGGCCAGGCCAAGGCGTCGTTGGTGAAGACCAAATACCACTTCACCATTTCCATTCCCAAGGTGGTTACGGGTCCTGGGCATGAGATTGCGCATTTGCCGGGTACGCCGAATATTGTGGTGGTGTTTGAGGGGGCGGGGCACGATTTTTCTTTGCAGGTGTGTTTGGCTTCGAGTGATGAGCCGGAGTCGAGTGCGCAGCCGGAGGCGGAGGCTGAGGCGGGCGCGTAGGCGATATTAGCGGTAAAAAGGCAGTAAAAAAAGGTGGTTAAAAAGCGGTTAATAAAATCCAGCCTCGGGCTGGTTGCAGGGGTTCCAGGGGGGCGCAACCAGCCCCCCTGTCAAAATGCAGTTATGTTTTAACGCATTTAAAACGACCTCGCTTAGGAGCCAGCGAAGCGGAGCTCCGAGGGGTAAAAAAAGGAAGGGAACCACCCAGGGGAAAACCTCCATTAAAGTAGGTAAAAGCCCAACCCTACTTGGCGAGGGGTTTATTTTTATTGAGACGCCCTTCCTTTTTTGATCTCTCGGAGCGCCGCTTCGCTGGCTCCTAAGCGAGGTCGTTTTAATTGCATTAAAACATAACCGCATTTTGACAGGGGGGCTGGTTGCGCCCCCCTGGAACCCCTGCAACCAGCCCTAGGCTGGATTTTATTAACCGCTTTTTAAACGCCTTATTACCGCCTTTTTTTACTGCCTTTTACTTTAATCCGGCTAGCCGCGCCGATCTATGATACTCGGCCCACCCCCCGCCTTCTTACCATCCCGCTTATAAGTCGCATCCTTCTGCACCGCATCATTCAACGACCGCATAAAACTATCCAAATGCTCCAAACTCGCCTTCAAAAGCTCCGCATTGGCCCGCGCCTTTAACTGACTCTCCTCCATAACCTGCTTCAACTCGTTACGGGTCGCCAGCAGCCGGCCACGCTCAGGCTCAGGCATGGCCTCAATCACGTCGCGAAGTTTTTCCACATGCAAAGCCAGACCCAAACCGTTTTTCACCAGGGGCATCACCGCCAGACGCTTTTTTTCCTCTTCCTCGATGCGGCCCACCAGCTTTTTTTCATCCGCCACCGCGCCTTCCAGCCTGGCGATATTACCCTCGATAATGCTGTCGCGTTTGTTGACCGCCACGGCGATCATCTCGCGGTGGATGTCGACTTCGCGTTTGAGAATCGCCTCCAACATTCCTATCGCCCGTTTCAGGGCCGCGTCCGCCGGCTTGTCCATACTGAGCACTCCTCAAAGAGAGGGCGAAGGAACACCATGCTATTCCTCAATACTTTCATTTTACCCGCCCATTTCCGCAACCGCAAGCGCGGGAGCCAAATCTTTGACCTGATTGCGATACGCTTCGGCGTCCGCCGCCTGCTCTGGCGCGGTGACCCGGTAGCGGGACATCAGGGACTGATAAATCAAATCGGTCAAGCCGTAGCCGCTCCCCTTGGCAAGCTGCTTCGACTGCTCGGTGTCCAACATTTCCTGGAAAAACTTCTCGCCGTTGTCGCCGTGGAATTCCTTGGTCTCGTGCACCGTCGCCCGCATCGCTTTGGTAATCTCGTTCATGAACACCGACACGAATTCTTCCGAGACCTGCCGGACCTTCTTTTCCAACTGTTCGTCGTTCCCCACGCTCCTGGCCAATTTTTGCGCCTTCAAGCGTTCGATCGCCTGTTGGTCGCGGTTGTTGCGGAGGGCCATCAGGCCGCCGGAATCTTTACCGGTGCTCCCCAAAGTGACGGTGTCCATGATTGTCCCCAGTACGGAAAAATACGTGCGATCATTCGTTGATTAACTTGGCGTTGATGGCTCCGGCGTTCAGGAGTTGTTCGAAAATGACAATCACCTGTTCCGTCGTCAGCCCCATGGCGTTCAGGGTGTCGATTAAAGTTTGCAAATCCGCGTTCGAACCCGGTCCCCCCAGTTCCACCACCGTGCGGGGGTCGGGGTCGTTCAGGACATACGCCGCCGGCGCATCCGCCGTCTCGGGTTTAAGCCGCACCGTCTTGTCCTGGAGACTCACCGTCGCGTCCGAGACCCGCACATCCCCGGTAATCACAATCGAATTGAGGCTCCGGTTAATCAGGATGGTCGCCGGACGGTCCACCGACACCGGCACATCGAGAATGCTCGCGATGTAACGGGTCGTTTCGTACTTGTATTTGTCGGGAATCCTGACTATCACCTGCCCGGGATCTTTGGCAATCGCCACCGGCGGCGTGGAGACCGTTTCCGCAAACATGGTCACGTCGGCCAGGTTCGGGTTCAGGGCCGGCGTTTCGTTGATGCGGCGGGCAATGTTGGCGGCAACGTTATAGTTCGGGTTGTTCAAATTCAACCGCAGCAGCAGATCGTCCGAGACCACCATCCCAAAACGGTACGTGGACAACTGCAAAGCCCCTGAACCGGATCCTGCCGGAATAATCCCCCGGGTAAGTTGTCGGGAACCGGTGATAACCCGGCCGTTAGCGCGGGCCATGATGTTGTTCCCGTCAAAAAGGTCGCAGTCCACCAATTCGCCGCCTTCGATGCTTTTGGCGTTCCCCATGGCCGTTACGGTAACGGGAAAGGTCTGCCCGGGGCGCGAGAACGGCGGAATGACCGCGTTGACCCGGACGAAGGCGATGTTGTCGCCGGACAGGGCGCTGGAGTCGAAGTTGAAATTGATGTTATCAAGATACTTTTTCATCAACACCTGGGCGGCGTCTTTTTTGTCGCCGGTACCGGCCAGGCCGGTGACGATGCCGACGCCGGAAATGGGAATCTCCGGCGCCTGCTGCAGGGTCACCAAGTCGCGAACGAATTCGGCCCGGGCAGTCCCGGCGGTCAGGACTATCGCCATGACGACCAGGGACAGCCAACGGAGCGGCGAAGGGAACGGGGCGCTTGGGGCAGGTCGGGATTTAGGTCTCATCAAGATTCCTGTCCTCACTTATTATCGGATCTTTCGACGGTCTGCTGCAGGGAAAACCAAGCCTCTTATTCTTTCGTGGGGTTTATTCAACCACAGAGTCACCGAGGACACGGAGAACCGCCAAAAAGTTTTAATCAGGATTTTGTGGTTCTCTGTGTCCTCGGTGTCTCTGTGGTTAAATAACCCCGCCCTATATCAAAACGGATTCAGGAAATCGAACGCCTGCGCCCACCAGCCGCGTTTGTTCATTCTGGTCATGGGTCCCTTGCCGTCGTAGTTCACGGTCACGTCCATGATGAATTCGGCTTTGACTGCCGAATCGGCGTCCATGTGATCGGGGTTCACGATTCCCGTAAGGGTGAGGGTTTGCACTTCGCCGTTCACGCCGATGCGTTTCCGCGCTTCGATGACCAGATAGCCGTTTGGCAACACCGACAGCACTTTCCCCGTGAGGGTCGAGGAGAAGACCTGGGAACGGTCGACTTTGGAGTCGGACTTGTGGGTGCGGCTGCCGGTCCAGGAATAGGTGGGGGTGGTGCCGCCGGCGGCCTGACCGTGCTGGTTCATGTGGAAGCCACCCGTGAAGGAGGGGGTGAGCCAGTTGGTGAGGCTGGTGTTGTTGGAGGTGTCCCGTTTTAGATCGTTTTTGGTGGCGAGTTCGGACGACGTGTTTTCGTTGATGATGATGGTGACGGAGTCGTTGGGCCTGGCCGCTTTTCGGCGGTAATAGACGGGGCGGGTGCCGACCACGTTTTGGGTGAGGCGCATTGCCATCAGGTGGTCGTCGTCCGACATGACGTCGTATTGGTCGTCGTAGTAGGGATAGCGGGGCGCCCGGTCGCCGCCGTAGCGGTTGGGGTTGCCGGCGCCGGCGTAGTCGCCGGAGTAGGCGCGGATGGCGGCCATGATGAAGAAGAAGATGGATCCGCCCATGAAGAGGAGGCAACGGCGGCGGAGGAGGCGTTCCTGCGGGGTTGGAGGTCGGGGGGTTTTGGGATGTCTTGGCATGCTAGCCTTTCGTGGACAGGGTCGCCTCTAAAAAAGCGGTAAATAGGCGGTTAAAAAAGGGGTTAAAAAAGCGGTTAATAAAATCCAGCCTGTGGCTGGTTGCGGGGGTTCTAGGGGGGCGGAACCACTCCCCCTGTAAATATGCGGTTATGTTTTAACGCAGTTAAAACGACCTCGCTTAGGAGCCAGCGGAGCGTTGCTCCGACGGGGCAAAAAAGGAAGGAAACCATCCACGGATAAAACCTCCCATAAAATAGGCAAATGCCCAACGGGCGCATCTCAATTCTGTTACCCAACTCCGCACCCTGTAACGCCGCACCCCTCCCCACACGTCATTCCGGCGGGCGTGCGGATGCTGCACCCCTAACGGGCGGTTTCGCCGGAATCCAGGGGGAATAGCGTAGACGGCAGGGGAATCACCATGA
>JAVBTZ010000100.1:0-7908 GCA_031555915.1 Planctomycetota bacterium | reverse complement strand
CCGCCGTTGACGTTGACCTTGGCCGGATCCCAGCCGAGGATCTGCCCGACCGCCAGGGCTTGGGCGGCGAAAGCTTCATTCGCCTCGATGAGGTCGAGGTCGTTCAGGCCGAGGCCGAGACGCTGGAGAAGCTTGCGGGTCGAGGCGGCGGGGCCGATCCCCATGACGGCGGGGTCGACGCCGGCGGCGGCGCCGCCGAGCCAGCGGGCCATGGGCTTGACGCCGAGGCGATCGGCTTTTTCCCGGCTCATCACCACCACGGCGGCGGCGCCGTCATTGATGCCGGAGGCGTTGGCGGCGGTGACGGTGCCGTCCTTCTTGAAGGCCGGTTTCAGTCCGGCGATGGATTCGGCCGTGACGCCGGGGCGGGGATATTCGTCCTGGGCGAAGGACAGCGTTTCCTTTTTCCGTTGGATCGGGACCGGGACTATTTCATCCGCGAACTTGCCGTCGCGGATGGCCCGCTCCGCCTTCTGCTGGCTGTCGGCGGCGAAATCGTCCTGCATTTGCCGGGTGATGTGGTATTGCAGGGCGACGTTCTCGGCGGTGATGCCCATGTGGTAGTCGTTGAAGACGTCCCAGAGGGCGTCCTGAATCATGGTGTCGACGAGTTTGCCGTCGCCCATGCGGTAGCCGGAACGGGCCTTGGGGAGGGCATAGGCGGCGGCGGACATGTTCTCCATACCGCCGGCGACGACGACCTCGGCCTGTCCGGATTGAATCAGGGCGGCGGCGAGGTTGACGCACCACAGGCCGGAGCCGCAGACCATGTTGATCGTTTCCGCCGGGACTTCTATCGGCAGACCGGCTTTGAGACTGGCTTGGCGGGCGACGTTTTGCCCGAGCGCGGCTTGGAGGATGCAGCCCATGTGGACCTGATCGACTTGGTCCGGGGCCACGCCGGCGCGGCGGAGCGCCTCCTTGACGACGATGGCGCCGAGTTCGGCGGCGGGGATTTCGGCCAGGGTGCCGCCGAATTTGCCGATGGCCGTGCGGGTGGCGCCAGCCAGAATCACTTCCTTGGACATGAATCTTCTCCTGTTGGTAAAAAAGAAATCGCTGCCACGTTCGAGCGAGTCAATTTAGAGTCTGTTAAAAAACCGACTACAAGCGCCCCAGGTTCAGAATCCGTCTAGGCCCAGCTTCTGCATCTGGCTGACGATATTGAAACGCCCCGCCACCCGCGAAGCGCCGGCCGCGAGGAAGGCGGCCTGATCCTCAAGCGAGGCGACGCCGCCGCTGGCCTTGATTTTGAGTCTCCCCTGGGCGGCTTCCTTGATTAGGGCGATATCATGCAGGGTGGCCTTGCCTTCGGCGAAGCCGGTGCAGGTCTTGATGACCTGGGCTTTGGACGCGTAGGGGATGAGGGCGGACGAATAATCGATGCAGGAACAGATTTTACGGATGGCCTCGACGTCTTCCCCGCTTCCGGTGAACAGCTTCATATTCCCCTCCTTCCAAGAAAAAGATTCATCATAGCCGACCGGCCTGACCGGCCGGACGGCGAAGTTACGGTGAATAAATGTGTGAGTCAATGTTTGGCGCTCCAGTCCCGCGCCGCCGCGATCATGGCGTTGAGGTTGGCCGCCGGCATGCCCGGGGAAGCGCCGCCGCCGGGCGAGAGGATGAGACCCCGCTTACTGCCGTAATCGTCCAGGCGGGCCAGGGCGTCCCGGGTCACGTCCTCGGGCGTGCCGTAGCAGAGGACGCGCAGGGGCGAGACATTGCCGATCAGGCAGACCCGGTCGCCGCACAGCCGGCGCACTTCGGAGAGACTCCGCTCGTGGGTGAAGTTGAACAGGTTGACGCCGAGATCCGCCAGGTGGCTGTAGCTCACCGGATTGTCGGTGTCGTTGTGGAGCATCCGCACCGGCAGGCCGGCGAAGGAGGCGTAGATTTTCTGGAAATAGGGATGGGCGAATTCCAGGTAGTCCTCGGGCGAAAGGAAGCCGATGATGTCGTCCAGGAGCAGAATGCCCTCGACCCCGCCGACCGCCTCGATTTGCGCGTCCAGCCAGTTTTTGGCCGACAGGGCGGTTTTCTCCAGGAGTTTGTGGGTGCTTTCGGGATAGAGCTTCAAACCGGTGAGGAATTCGGTGACGCCAATCATGTGGGTGGCCGCGTTCAACGGGCCCCGGGCGCATACCATGCGTATCGGATCGCCCCGGTCCCGGGCCATTTTCGCCACCCGGCGGTAATAGTTGAGGACGATGGGCATTACCCCGTCGCGGTTGGGATTGGGCTGGCGCAGGTGGTCGAGACTTTCCAGATCGTCGCAGGAAGCGATGAGGTGGTCGATGGTGATGGGTTGGTGCGGGTAGAAATTCAGCTTGCAGCCGAATCCCGACGGCTCGGCGGCCATGCCGAATTCCACCCAATAGTCGGGCAGGAAAATGGCTTCTGGGAAGTCGGCGCGG
Source organism: Planctomycetota bacterium (assembly GCA_031555915.1). Classification (GTDB taxonomy): domain Bacteria; phylum Planctomycetota; class SZUA-567; order SZUA-567; family SZUA-567; genus JAJBSZ01. Next base: position 5,491 of record JAVBTZ010000100.1, on the reverse strand, counting down.
ATCTGTTGCTGGGCGTTCCACCATATGCCGACATCGGAATAGTAGTCGATGGTGTTGATGCCGACGTAGCCGGGAATCCACGGACTGTCGACGATTATCGAGGCGGGAACGGCGGCAAGCTCCCGCATGGCGGCGGCGGCGAGAATGATGTCCCATTGTTTCTGTTTCATGACGGATTCTCCAGGATGTGCAATGCCCACGATTTTGCGTTCTATACCGGCATATCAGGTGCGTAGCTGCAGAATTTTTTTGGCCGGACCGATAAGCAGCAGTTCCGTGCCCGCCTCCAAGGGCGTCAGGGGGTCCGGTACGAAATGGAAGTCATGATCCCGCACCTTCTTCTCCGCCACCACCATGACCCGGTGTTCACTCGGCAATTTCAAATCCGCCAGGCAATAGCCGGCCCATTTATCCACCACCGCCTGCTGTAGGAGGGTTCCTCCGCCCACCGGCAGATATTCCAACAACCCGGGACTGTTTATCTGGTGCCCCAGATGCCGGGCAATCTCCGCCTGGGGCTGAACCACCTGCCGCACCCCCAGGCGTTCCAGGACGGTGGCATGCTGGCTGGTGTTGGCTTTGGCGATAATGTCCGCCGCCCGCAATTCCTGGAGATTGAGGATAATCATGATCGAACTGTCCATCGAACCCACCCCGACCACGACCTGGTCTAGGTCCTGAAAGCGCAGTTGATCCAGAACGCTTTTGTCGGTGGCGTCGCCGGAATAGATGGTGTCGAGAACGTTGGCGTACCGCTGCACCAAGCCTTCGTCCCGCTCCAGCGCCACCACCCGGTGCCCCAATTCCTTGAGGGTCAGGCACAGACTCAGGCCGAACTTCCCCAACCCAATCACTCCGATTTCCTTTGGCATGGTTCGCTCCAAAAACTACCCTATGGGATAAACGGCCTCGGGCGTGCGATAGGGGAGATCCGCCCCGAATTTATGCAAAGTGGCGACCAGCCAGACCGGCCCCAGACGGCCAAAATACATCAATAGCGAAATCACCAGTTTTCCGGCGTCGGTCAGTTCCGGCGTCAGTCCGGTCGACAAACCCACCGTCGCAAAGGCGGAAATGACTTCGAAAGCCACCTCCAACACCTGAAACGGGGTCTGGCCGTGGACATGCATGCCCCCTTCGGTGATGGTCAGGATAAAGATCCCGAGGATGATGTTCACCAGCGAAAACACCAGCAACAGAAAAACCTTGGAAAGATCCTTGGCGCCGACCGCCCGTCCCGCCACCACCACTTGCGTCCGCCCGGTTACGGCGGATCTGATCACCGACAGGATGATTCGGAAAGACCCGGTCTTGAAGCCGCCGGCGCAAGAGCCGGCCGAACCGCCGATAAACATCAGCCCCATCATCATCAACAAGGTCACGTCGGTAAGGCGGCCGATCGTTACGGTGTTGAACCCGGCGGTGCGACAGGTGACCGATTGAAAAAGGGAAGGGAGGATAACTTTCATCGGCTCGAAAAAATCCTCGCGGTTGATAAAAAATTCGGCGAAGAAGAAAAAGATCGCCCCGCAGAGGATCAAAACCGCCGAAGTGCCGATGGCCAGGCGGGAGGGAAGGCTGAGCCGGGAGGGAAGGGTCAGGAGGGAAGGGAAAGGCACTTCGGAGTGGCGATCCCGCAAGCGGGCGAACAACCCCCGCAGCCAGACCTGAAAATGGTAGCGCAATTCATCCACCACCGCGAAACCGAGCCCCCCGATAATTATCAAAAGCATGACCGTGATGTTGACCCCGGCGTGCTGCTGGAAGTCCATCAGGTTATTGGACCAGGGGGCGAAGCCGGCATTGCAGAACGACGACACCGCCAAAAAGACGGCATTGAAAATATCGATGCGATCCGGTTCACTCAACCGGAAAACCACAAACCCCGCCAACTCAATCGTGAGGATGACCCCCACGATTCGGATTAAAAAACGGCCCAGATGAAAGGACTGGTCATGCAAGAGGGCCTGCCCCACCGCAATCCGGTCGATGAGGAAAACCTTGCGGGTGAAGAGAAACAGCAATAGCGAACTGTAGGTGGCAGTGCCAAGCCCGCCCAGCTGCATCAGAACGATCATCACCGTCTGGCCCTGGCGGTTGAAGACGCTGGAAATGTCCACCGTGGACAACCCGGTCACGCACACGCAGGAGGTGGCGGTGAACAGGGCGTCGATAAACCCGACCGCGTTCGCCTTGGTCTGGGACTCATTCCACCACAGCAGAAAAGTGCCGATAAAAATCGTGACCGCAAAAGAAAAGACCGGCAACAGAAATGGCCAGGCCCGGCCAACCTGCCGGCTCCGCCGCTGGATGAATTTATTGACCGGGGACCTTTTTTTAAACCGCCCCGACGACGCGGTGGTTAACGAACCCCATTTGCTCATGGGGTGACCGGGGCGGCGGGAGCGGCCGGGGCAGCCTCTTCGGCTTCATAATCATGGATTTTTTCTTGGACGTACTCTTTGGCTTCTTCGTACGTTTCCCCCATGAACTCGCCGGCTTCCTTGGCGTATACCTTGGCCTCTTCGTACGATTCGCCCATGAACTCGCCGGTCTTTTTCGCACCTTCGGCAACAGCTTCGCCGGCTTCCTTGCCGACATTCTTGGCGCCGTCCCAGGCCGCCGCACCGGCCTGCTTGGCGCCTTCCTTGAATTTCTGCCAGTTGCTCCCGCCTTCCTCGCCGGCCGCCGCCGCCGCGCCAAACAGGAGGCAGGCCAATGCCGCCAACAACCATCCATGCCTGTTCATAAACCATCCTTTCGCTTGCGTTTATTCGCGCCTCTAGCTTTTGTGCTTGCATAGAGGAAATAATAACCACTTATAAGTTACGCGGATAAGGGTTGTCAAGGGTATGGCGTGGAAAAAAGGCTGGTGGCAAAATCATGTCTTGACGTTTTCTGTCTGGCCTGGCGCTGGTTTGTCGGGGCGGAGTTTTCATAATTCCATTTCAAGCCGAAACCGGTATATCTTTGAATCGATTTAGCGAAAAGTAAACTACAGGACCGGAAGTAGCAACGCGTCCGGTTCCAGCCCGCAGTTCACGCATGCCTCCCTGACCTCCTCCAGCGTCGCCGGCTGCATGTACACCCCCTCCCGCCTGACCCGCTCCATCGACTCCACCTCCTTCTCGCCGTGGATGTAAATGCGGTCGCAGCCGTCCGCCTTATTCGAAGCGCGGATTTCCTGGAGGTAGTCGGAAAACTTTTTCTCAATCGCCTGTTTGTCGCCGAACATGCCGTAATCGATGGCCTGGAACATATGGCAGCACTTCTCCACCTTGGGCACCTCCCGCACGTGGCGGCTGGTGTTGCCCTGGCCCATGACCCCGGTCAGCAACTCCACCATGAGGGACAGGCCGAAGCCCTTGTGGCCGCCCCATGTTTCGCCGTAGCCGCCCAAAGTCAGGAGGCCGCCGTCAAGCTTGTGTTTGCGGATGTCCAGGAAAACGTCGGGATTGGTGTTGACGTTGCCGTCCGAGTCCACCGACCAGCCCTCGGGCAGGGGTTTCCCGGCCTTGGCGGAGACTTCCATTTTGCCGGCGGTGACGACCGAAGTCGAGGCGTCGAGGTGAAAGAAAACGGGGGATGCGGGCATGGTGGCGGCGATGGGGTTGGTGCCGAGCATGGGGGATTTGCCGAAAGTGGGGACGACCAGTCCTTCGGTGTTGGTCATGCTCATACCGAAAAAACCCTGTTTGGCGGCGAGCATGGAGTAATAGCCGGCGATGCCGTAATGGTTGGAATTGTTGACGATGGCCATGCCGAAGCCGTGCGCCTTGGCTTTGGCGATGGCCATTTCCATGGCGGCGACGGAGACGGGCTGGCCGAGGCCGGCGTCGGCGTCGATGACGACGGAGAGGGGAGTCTCCTTGAGGATGCGCATTTTGGCGTTCGGGTTGATGCGGCCGATTTGCATGCCGGTGAGGTACATTTTCAGGCGCTGGACGCCGTGGGACTCGATGCCGTAGAGGTCGGAGGCGAGGAGCACATCGGCGACTTTCCGGCTGTCCGGTTCCGAGATGCCGTTCTTGCGCATGACCAGGCCGACGAGTTCCAGCAGTTTTTCGAATTGGTAACGGCGAGGGGACATTCTTCTCTCCTGGAGGGGGTGGGGGATGGGGCGGGGCAGACATTAAGCCATCGGCACATCATAAAATCTGCTTAGTCGATTGTCAAGGCGTTTTTCCCCGATTTCTCCCCGCCTACGCCGCCGTCGGGCGGGTAGTTCTTCCGTTTTACCCCAAATTTCCTGGAAAAACCGGTATTTGCCTTGACAAGGCGGAGAAATGACATATACTCACATCAGACAATATGATAACATACATTGGGTGAACAGTTAAGCCTATCCCAACCAAGCGAAAAAACTTCCCCTGAGGCGTAACCGCCATTTTGGGCATCCCCCCACCAACTTCCCCAAAATTTTTTCCGCGCCAATTTACCCCTTTTTCCCAGGAGCCTCGAAATGACCAGAAAAGATTTTCTCGCCAAATACGGCCGCATCCTCTGTCCCCTCGTCACCCCCTTCAAGGCGGGAGAGGAAGTCGACTACGAAGCCTATGAAAAACTGATCCGGCACCTCGACAAACACGACCTCTGCGACTCCTTCATCGTCTCCGGCACCACCGGCGAAGCCAGCCTCCTCACCTTCGACGAACGCGTCAAACTCATGCACGCCGCCGTCAAGGCCGCCGCCGGAAAAAAACCGGTCATCGCCGGCACCGGCTGCGCCTCCACCAAGGAAACCATCGCCCTCACCCGCGAAGCCGAAAAAGCCGGCATCGACCTGGTCATGGTCGTCGCCCCCTTCTACAACAAACCCATCCAGCGGGGGCTCTTCGACCACTATCAGGCCGTAGCCGCCGCCGTGAAAATCAACATCCTCCTCTACAACATCCCCATCTTCGTCGGCGTGAACCTCGACCCCGACACCGTCGGCAGACTCGCCGCCATCCCCAACATCGTCGGCATCAAGGATGAAGCCGGCATCAACCCCACCCAGATCACCGACTACTTCCTCGCCACCGAAAAGTCCGACCCCGAATTCGTGGTCTTCAACGGCGACGACATCATGCTCCTCCCCACCATCGTCCAGGGCGCCATGGGCATCGTCAGCGGCGGCGCCCACATCTTCGGCAAGGAAATCCGCCAGATCTTCGACCACTACGCGAAAGGCGAAAACCAGCAAGCCAAGGAACTGTTCGTCAAACTCTACCGCTTCTGCAAAACCTTCGGCCAAGGCGGCCGCATCCTCCCCAATCCCGTCATCCGCCCCGCCATCGAATTAGTCACCGGTATCAAGATTGGCCCTGCCCGCAGTCCTCTCACCCCCATGTCCGACGCCGAAAAAACGGTCATGCTCGAAGCCCTCAAGGCGGCCGGAAAAATCTAGGCCGGGTTGGCGCCGCCGACTGTTTAAAAGGGTAATTTAACCACAGAGACACAAAGGACACAGAGAACCGCAACCGCACTAAGTTAAGTCATGCCTGGAGTT
>JAVBTZ010000107.1:0-26014 GCA_031555915.1 Planctomycetota bacterium | reverse complement strand
GGGTAGCCAGGATTAGCTATATAATTAGGTCAACTCAGCCTGTGCCTTTGAACTGCCGAAAATAAAACCCTTGTCCTCAAAGAGGTTAAACTTTCGAAGAAATCGAGCGGTGGTCTGCTCGATTTTTTCGAAAAGTCCACGATTGGCGATTAAACCGTCACTTTGCAAAACTTCGGTTAATCATAGTCGCTATATGGCATCCGCCCCCCTCCGGCGCCCCAAGGCATGGTATCGTTCCAATAACGGTTGAAGCCTTGGATGGTGCTGAGATCAGGTTCGTCCCTTCCCCTGGCAGGCGCGGAGCGGGCGGTTATCGCCGGGGTTGGGGCGCTGGGATAATAATACGTGCCGCCGGACGGATAATAGGGTTGGGTAATGCCGGTGGAGGGGTAATAATAAACTTGGGGCGCGGCGGCCGGCGGCATCGGGGTCAGGCTGCCGTCGGGATTGCGGTAATAAATAGTCGGGTCGTACACCACCGGACCGTCCATTGCCTTGGCGCCGGCGGCGGTCAGCACCAGAACGGCGATAAACAACGCCCCCGCCAGGACTCTTGCCGCCTTGGCAAAATAAGCATGATTTAGCATAGTCGCGTGCCTTTCACTCATTGTTCTAAAAAAGTGAGGGCCAAGCACCGGAAGGCGCTCTCCCGGCCGAAAACCAGCCTAACCCTCTATCTATGTTTTACCCAATTTCGCCAAGCAATCCTCCTGTTGACTTTTTGAGAAAATCGAGCCAACCGCCGCTCGATTTCCTCAGAAAGTGTGGTAGCCAGGATTAGCTATATAATTCGGTCAATTCAGCCTGTGCCTTTGAACTGTCGAAATAAAACCCTTGTTCCCTGCGTATAATTTCCCAAACCGGCGGCAATTTTCCTTTGCGAAGCGCACCACAACTCCTACCCCTTCGCCAAAAACCCGTCCAAACGCTCCATCACCCCCTCCCGACCCACCAACACCAAACTCGGCCACAAAGCCGGACTGACCGTCGTCCCCGTAAGGGCCACCCGCACCTTGGGGGCAATTTCCTTCAACTCAATCCCCTTTTCACCGCACCACGCCATCACCGCCGCTTCCAAAGCGGGTTCTTCCCAATCCTTCTGCCCCCGCAAAACTTCCGTCACCCCCGCCAGCAACTCCCGCCCCGCTTCGCCTTTTCGCAGCCCTTCCTTCGCCACCGCCCCCTCGTCATACGTCAACTCCGATAGCGGCATAAACAGCGGCCCCGCCACCTTCTCCACATCGCTGTACAACCGCCATCCCTTCTTGGCCTCCAAGAGAATTCGCAACTTCGCGTCGCCAATCCCCGCCAAGCGCGCATTACCCACGCTTTCCAAATATTGCTTGAAGGCGACCAGCTGCTTCTCCTTGCGGCCGGCATCCCCCGACATGTCGTCGTTGCAGTGCGTCAGGTTGAAGGATACCAATTTCTTGCGGTCGAACCGGGCGTTCGTCTTGCTGACCTGCTCCAAGTTGAACGCCTCCACCAATTCCGCCGGGGTAAAAATCTCCTTCCCCGTGCCCGGACTCCAGCCCAACAGGGCGATGTAATTCAGAATCGCCTCCGCATAAAAGCCCGCCTTCTTGAAGTCCGAAACATCAATCTCCGGCCGTTCGGCAATGGGCACTCCCACCACATCCGCAATCGCCTCGCGCACCGTCCCCTGCGGCAGCACCAAATCCGGGTCCTTCAGCCACGCCTCGACCTGCTTAACCAAGGCGTCGGCCGTATCGGCAATTTTCACGGCGCTTTTCACTTTGTCCGCCAAAGAGCCGATACTGTTTCCACCCTCCTTTTCCCCCAGCCATTTCTTGGCAAAACGTTTCACCACCTTGTCTTTTTCCCGCTTGGACATTTTCTTGCCTTGGGAATTGAACACCAACGGCAAATGCGCGAATTGCGGGCTCGGCAGGCCAAACGCCATCTGTAACGCCACATGTTTCGGGGTATTGGAAAAGTGCTCCTGCGCCCTGATGACATGGCTGATTCGCATCAGGGAATCGTCCACCACCACCGCGAAATGGTAAGTCGGCATGCCGTCGGATTTGCGGATGACGAAGTCGTTGAGATGTTCCGGCGGAAAATCCGTCGGCCCCATGACCAAATCGTCGACGTGAATCTGGACGTCGGGAACCAGAAAACGCACCATGACGGGTTTGCCGTTGGCCAAACGTTTGGCTTCGTTCGCGTCGGTGACGAGATGCTTCGGCCTGACGTGGCCGTAAGCGTCGTCCGGCCCGGCGTTCTGGCGCAAAGCCGCCAGTTCCTCCGGCGTCTCCCAGGCGAAATAAGCCCGGCCGGCGTCCAGCAATTTCTGGATGTAGGAATTGTAAATCTCCAGCCGCTGGCTCTGAAAATAGGGTCCGTAAGGGCCGAAGTCTTTCAGTTCTCCCCTTCGCACCGCCTCGATGTCCGGCCCTTCGGCGAAATCGAGGCCAAGCCATTTCATGTCGTCGAGAATGCCGATTAGGGATTCGGCGGAATTGCGGGCTTGGTCCGTGTCTTCGATTCTCAGGATGAAATCCCCGCCGTGTTTCTTGGCGAACAGCTTGCAGAGAAAAGCGGTTCTGGCGCCGCCGATATGCAGGGAACCGGTGGGGGAAGGCGCGAAACGGGTGCGAACAGTGGTTGCAGTCATGTTGGCTAGTCCTAGCAAAGGTCGAAAAGGAGCGTTACGAAAGAGTTTATAAATGATTGAGGGTAAAGACGATATTTTCACTAACCGTTGATAAAAAAAACGAGATAATACCTTTGTCACAAAAAAACCTCATAAATGCGAGCATTTGAGCAGTGAAAGGCGCTTTTTATGTACATGCAATAATGAGGGGTCGACGTGGACCTTGGAGTCATTAACGCGCATGTAGTTTAGAAACACGAAATAACAGGAGACAACCATGATCAGAAAATTGGCGCTTGTCCTCTTGGCGTTGTTTGGACTTATTCCCGCCTACGCATTAGCAGCGACAAATTATTGCCCCCCTGGTGGCTGTGTAGCAATTCCCAGTAATTCCCCCATTTTCGATGTCCCGACCGATTATTCCGCTCCTCCCGCTTTCCCCGCCCCCGCGCCGACTCCCGCACCGGCGCTGGCCCCGCAGGCGGCGCTTCCGCCTCCGCCTGCGCCGCCGAAACCCGCTCCGGCACCGCAACCGGCAATGGCCCGCGCTCCCGCCCCCACGCCGGTAAGGGAGACGGCCGCCACTTACTGCCCGCCGCCGGAACCGCCGCCGGTAAGGATGGTGCCGACGACGGAGTATGTTGACGAACAGGTTCCGGTGCAGGTCACGCGCATGGTGCCGGTGCAGAGACAGATTGACGTTCCTTCGGGACGCTGGGTAACCGAGACGCGTCAGGTGCCTTGCACCAGGACTGAGTATGTCAATGAAACTTATACTGTCAATGAAACACGTTGCCTGACCCGCCAGGAAACGCGGACGCGGCCGGTGAACCGCACGGTCACGGACTATGAACCGCGGCAGGTCAACCGGCGGGTTTGCGAGACGGCATTTGATTCATGCGGGCGTCCACAGCGGGTGTGGCGGGACGTCTGCGAGACGGTGCAGGTGCCGGTGAAGCGTCGGGTTTGCGTGCAGGAACCGTACACCGTCAATGTTCCGTACAATGTTACCGTGCCGGTCACGAAGTCGCGCCGGGTGCCGCGTCAGGTTCCGGCGACGCAGACGGTTACGGAACGCCGCTGGGTCAGTGAAACGGCGAAGCGGACCATTACCGAAATGCAGCCGGTAGTCGAGACGCAGATGCAGACCCGCCGGCGGGCGGTGTGCGTGATGCGTCCGGCGCCGGAGCCGGTTTGCCCGCCGGCGGGACCGGTTTGCCCGACGTGAGCGACAAGGACGCAGGCCGGCCGTAGTGCCGCCAAGGGCAGGCAAAGGAACTTCGAGGTATAATGCATTGGGGTTGTTGGTGCCCACCGGTCTTGGCTGGTGGGCATGTTGTTTTATACCGGTATCGTCTTATGGTAATGGTTCCAGGCATGGGGTCAGGGTTGGGTTTTGGCGGCGGCCTGGTGTTGTTCGATGAGGCTGGCGATTGCCAGGCGCATGTGGGCGTCGCAGCCCATGCCGCAGGCGCCGGCGTTTTGGGCGATGACGCAGGGGTTGTAGGTGCCTCCGGCCGCCATTTTCCAGCGGTTGAGGATGGCTTCGGCCGCCAGCATGGCGGGTCTGTTCATTTCAGGATCGGACATTTCGTCTCCCAGGTAAGCAAGAGGGTGAAGGGGAAAAGTATAGGGAAAAGGGGTGAAGGAGTCCCGGCAAAAACGGGTCCGGCGGTTAAGAACCAATCCCCGCCGGGATGGCGAGGCGAAAAAAAGCGAAGCGGCCGCCCTGGGGGAGGGCGGCCGCTTCCTTTTGGGACTTTGGGGGAGGGGTAAAAAGGTTGATGTCCGATAATACGAAAGTCAAGAAAAATTTTAAAAAAATCTTCATTCCTATAATAAAACCGTGCGTGCCGATAACGAATCGGCCGATAACAGTGATATGGATTTCCAACCGCGAGCGGAAATGGTTGCGGAGTCTGTCCGGCCTGGCGGGCTGTCCAGGCGGAAGGGAAGTGGAGTAAGCGGCGTCAATTTGGCCGTAGCGTCTGTGGCCTTGGTCAAATAGGGTCTTCGACCCTTGCGACCGGGTGAAAGCGGCATGTTTCTCCTTTTTTTAACCGAACGAAGGCAAAGGCTCCCGGAGGAGGGCTGAACGTATGGGTTTGGCGGTTCAGGTGTCCTGGGCGGACTATGTTTATCGGACGCCTTCGTTATCGGACTAATTATTTATCGGACATATCACATAGATGATTTAACAATTTTTTATCGGACAGGCGGATTTTTTGTCCACCCGGTCTGGAGAAAGGGGACAGCGCACAATGGCGATGAAAGAGAAGGTAACGCTGAACTGTGAGGAAACCAACAACAACCAGGCCAAGGGCAAGGAATCCAAGGGGAGGAAAAGCATGGGGATGGGACGGAAATTGACTGCGTGGTTTGGTGCGGGGTTAATGTTTTGCATGCTGGGGCTGAACTCGCAATTCGCTTCTGCGGCGGATATCAGATGGAAACAAAGCGCAGGCGATAATAATACCTGGGATGGTACAAATCCCAATCTGTTCGTCGATCTCAATAACCCAAGTACACCCAAAACTTTTACCAATGGTGACAATGTCACCTTCATAGACGGTAATACCGCCAGCAATATCTATATTGGTAATGTGGGTGGGATAGGCGGGGTGCGGGTAGGAAACATGTATGTCAGTGACGGTCTGACCTTCACTAACAACATGATTAAGTCCACCGATACAAACGGAGTTTTGCAGATTCAAACAGCAAATGGCGATACCGCGACCTTCAGTACGGTTCTTGATTTCGCGGGAAAGGCAACAATTGGTACTAGCGGAGCCGGTACAGGAACAACCAAGTTCAATCTGAAAAATTTCACTTTTGCTAAAGGTATAGAAGTCACTAGCTCCAGCCTACTTAATATCACCGGTCCGGCGATTAACAGCGGTCAAGACCCAGTAATAGGTACTGCGGCGCTTTCGGGGACGGGTTCCATTAGTACGGACGGGATCGTGACTCTGCGAGACATCGGCAGTGCTTTCACCGGAACGCTAAACGTGTCAACCGGCGTGTTGGCCTTGTCGGGCGCCGGCAGTTTGGGTGCGGCAAAAGAAGTGAAGCTTGGGACCCGAGAACTCAATCTTGGCGGAGTTACAACCGACTTCGGTATCCACAATCTGGAATCAAATACTGGCGGCAGCATTGTTCTCGGTAGTCATAACTTGGTTTTGACTAATACAGGAACGACATCCCAACACGTCTACGGCGTGATCAGCGGCCAGGGTGGGGTGAAAATCGGCGACAGTATCAGACCAAGCGATGTGACCTTCCACAAGGACCAAACTTACAACGGCATCACGGAAATTGTCAACGGAAGACTCGCGCTTGCTGTAGATGGGAATATTAAGGAATCCAACAACGTAACCATGCATGGCGGCACCACTTTTGATCTTTCAGCGAAAACTGTCGACGTCAAATTGGGAGCGCTCAACAGCACGGGACTGTCCACCGCAAGCGATTCGACCGAAGTGAAAACCGGGGTGGCAGGAAAAAATCTGATTCTCACCGCAGGTGGCACCTACTACGGCAAAATTACCGGGAGCGGTGGGCTGTTCGTGGATGGAGACAATAGTTCCAGCACCGTGCCGGAAATAAAACTGGGTGGTAACAACAGCTATACCGGCGCCACCACCATCAACGGTGGCAAATTGAACCTGATCGGTACCGGCGTTCTCACCGGCACCAGCGGGGTGGAAATCAACGAAATCGGCTCTTTCGAGATCTCCGGTAACTCCACCCGTACCTTGGTAACGTTAAAGGATTTGGAGGCGGCGGGCACTGAAATCAATCGTAACGTTAGAATCGTGACTATTGGCGGCGGCACCACTCTCCAGGTTACAGATTCGGGTAATGTAGATGGGCTCATCACCGGAGCGGGAAATCTGGCTTTCGGTCAGGAAACCGCAGGCAACAGGGCATTAGTTTTAAGTGGGAAGAATACTTATACAGGAACCACCAAGGTAGAGAATGGCTGGTTGAACTTGAAAGATGAAGCGTCCATAGCGAGTTCCAGCGAGGTGAAGTTGTTAACTGGTGCAGTATTATCCGTCGACACCAATCCGGACAAGGGAAACGTGGCCATCAAGAAACTTTCCGGTGTGGGCGGTGTCAATATTTATAATGGCAATACCTTGCAGCTGAATAGTACCGATAATTACAGTGGTGTGATTCAGAATGGGGATGCAAACGCCGGACATGTAATAGCCGGCACGGGTTCCAGTGACACTGTGACTTTCCAAGCCAAACAACTCTACACCGGCGACACCGACATCAATGGCTACTTGAAACTGAGCGGGGCAGGGGATATCGAAGAATCGCGAGGGGTTGATATCGCCACCAGCGGCAAGCTGGACATTTCCGGCGCCAATGGCGACCGCACAGTCTCTGAGCTTTCCGGTTCCGGCAGCGTCCTCCTAGGCTTGAACGACCTGACGGTAAACTCTACTGGCAATAGTATCGGTTACGCCGGGGTTATCAGCGGCAGCAACAATCAGACCGGTGACAACGGCGGGGTGACTTATGATTTGGCTCCTGGCAAAACTTACACCCTCACTGGAATCAACACTTACTACGGCGCAACTAATGTTAAAGCTGGCACTCTGGCTCTGGACGGTAGCGGTAGCATTGCGAATTCCCGGGTAGTGGACCTGAACAACGACGGCAAACTCCAACTGGTGAAAAGCGGAGAACACCAAATCAAAGCCCTGACCAGCAATGACGCCGACAGTAAAGTCATCCTCGAATCCGGCAGCACTCTAGTTCTAAACAACTCAAGCACCGTCGCCTCTCGTCGCAGTGACATGGGTAACTATGCCGGTGCTATCTCCGGCGCGGGCGGACTGAAAATCAATACCGCCAACCAAATCTTCACCCTGGGTAATGGAAACGTTAGCTACACCGGCGCCACCGACATTGTCGCAGGTACCCTCAAAATGGACGGTAGCGCCACCCTCGGCAATAGCAGCGGCGTGAACGTCGGCTCCAGCGGTAAACTGGACTTGAGCAACAACTCGAATACTAGCTGGAATACCGCCACCCTAGGCGGCTCAGGCGAAGTGTTTATTGGCGCCAAGACCCTGACTCTAACTAATGGACGCACCAGCAGCTTCTCCGGTACTATATCATCAACCGGCAACAATAGCGGCGGTCTGACGGTAACCGGCGCTGATACGGTCTTGACTTTGGATAGCGGCGCCCAGGTCCATGCCGGCAACGTGAACGTCGGCGCCAACGCCACCCTGAATAACGCCGGCCACATCTACAACACCGTCTCCAACGGCAGCATACTGAACAACAACGGAACCATAGACAAGAATGTTACCAGTACTGGCACGACCAGCAATTCAGGCAGCATCGGCGGAGACGCCATCATCAACGCCGGCACCTTCACCAACACCGGTACCATTCTTGGCAACACCCAATTAAACGACGGCACCCTGACCGGAAGCGGCCTAATCAAGGGTTCGGTCACCTCCACCTCCGCCACCGCTATATTCAGCGCTTCGGGAACGGTAGAGAAAAACGTAAACCTCTCGAACGGAAAATTCATTCACAACGACAAATCCTCTACTGATATTAACCATCTTTCTATCGGCGGCAACCTGACCACTGTTGGCACAACGCACGAATTCAATCTTCTAGGCTCCAAAAGTACCGGTTCATCCACTGCCAATACCCGGGTCACCGCGACGGGAACCGCAAATCTTGGCGGCACCCTAGATGTGGACGCCCCCAGTGCCGGCAGCTACAACCTCGTTACCGGCACAACTGGTTTAAATTATACCGGATTGACCTCTACCACGGGCAGCATTAACGGAAGCTCCGCCACCACCACTACCCGCACGGTCAACGGCAACACCCTGCAAGTCGTTATCCTTGGCAGTGGCGACTATTACCAGAACTGGACCGGAGGTACCGGCGCCAATAGCAAGATCTGGGACGCGACCACCTACAACTGGACCGAGGAAAACACCGGCTCCGGCAGTTCTAATTGGTTGAATCTCCCCGGAGGCGTGGCCCAATTCACCGACAACGCCGCCCCCAGGGACATCACCGTGGACAATAGCAAAGGCAACGTCAACTTCGGCACCCTGAAGTTCGACATCGGTGGCTACTCCCTATCCAGGGACGCCTTGACCTTTGCCCCGGCCAGCGGTACCTCCGCCACCATCAACGCCAACAACACCGGAACCACGATAATCAACAGCCAACTCAACGGCAACGGCCTCGTTCAAAATCTCCTCGTCACCGGCAGCGGCGGCGGCACCGTGGTCCTGACCAACGGCAACAACAACTGGACCGGCAATACCACCATCAATGGCAGCACCACACTTAGGTTAGATGATCTCAATGCCACCGGCGACGGCAACGTTATTCTGAACGGCGGCAGACTTGCCCTTAATCAGACCGGCAATTTCAGCAAAGGCATCGCCGACAACGGTTCCGCCAACAACACCGTGGAAATCATGAAAGACAAGACCGTGACCCTTACCAGAACCCAGGACTACAACGCCAAAACCGTCCTCGCCGACGGAGCCACCCTGAAGTCCGGCGTCACCGGGGCCTTCAGCGAGCGCTCCGCCTACGCGCTCGGCGTCGGCAGCGCCCTGGACCTGAACGGTCACAACGAAAGCATCGGCAACCTGTCCGGCGACGCGACTTCCAAGGTTCTCATGGGCGCCAACCGGCTTACGATGAACCTCACCGACTCCACCTTCGCCGGGAAAGTTTACGGCGACACCGGCGCCACCCTCATCAAGAACGGTTCCGGCACCCTGTCCCTCGATTCCGACAAGTACAAAGGAGCCCTCACCGCCGCTTCCGGCATCGTCCGCATGAACGCCACCGGCGAAGACCTCTACACCCTGAACATCGCCGACAACGGCACCAACGCCAACAACGGCGACATCTACGTCGACGCCAGCAAGTACACGAAAGTGAACCTCACCGGCACCAGCAACTTCGCCGGTAACGTCCACCTCGACCAAGGCACCGTGGTCATGGACTCGGGCACGCAATCCGCCCTCGAAAAAGCCGGCCTCAGCCTGGACGGCGTCGACGCCGACCTCTCCGTCACCGGCGCCTACACCATCAACACCCTGAAGTCGAACGGCGGCGACATCATCTTCAACGGCGTCGGCGACGCCCCGAAGACCCTCAGCACCCTGACCATCAGGAACGGTCTCACCGGCAGCGGCCGGATGGTTCTCGACGAAAACGCTCTCGCCGGCACGCTCGGCGGCGGCAACTTCTTCGACAACTACCAGGACTATTTCCTCAAAGGTTCCGTCGCCACACCGTCCGGCTGGGAAGTCGTCAACTCCGAAGGCCAGTCCCTCAAGGAAGGCACCACCTCGTATGAAATCTGGCAGCAGGGCGTTCTCCAGGGTCTCGCCACCGCCGACTACACCACCGGCGTCACCAATTCCGGCGCCTTCTACGCCCAGGACGTCAAGGAGCTAAGTTCCTACGACAACGTCACCATCGACTCCAGCGGCGCCAAAACCGTGAATAACGGCCGCGCCCTCCTTGACGCGGGGCTCACCGGCGGCGGCGGCTTCACCTTCACGGGGACCCAAAGCATCCTCGTCAACAACGCGAACACTTACAACGGCGCCACCGTCATCAACATGGGTTCCGACACCGTCAACGGCAGTCCCTACGGCGTCTGGGCCGGCACCGGCACCGCCTTCGGCGAGTACAACCCGCTGGAAATCCTCTCCGGCTTCCTCCACCTGAACGGTCAGGATCTGAAAGTCGGCGCGATTTCCGGCAACAGTCCCACCAGTATCCGCTTCTCCAGCGGCCTCGACCTGAGAACGAACGACGACGCCAATTACTACGGCCAGTTGGTCAACTCGGGTTACATCAAGAAGTCCGGCACCGGCGTTCAGATTTTCTCCAACAAGGCGAACTCCCTTACCGGCAACATCGACGTCAACGGCGGCGGCCTGGTCTGGTTCGGCAACCTCAACTCGACCGGCGCCAACTCGACCTCCACCGGGAACGTCTTCATCAACAACAGTTCCGCCACCTTCACGGCGGGCAACGGTTCGAAAATCGGCCGGAACGTGGAAATCGCCAACGGCACCTTCATTCAGGACAACTCCACCGTCAACGGTAGCGTCATCGCCTCCGGCGCCACTTCTACCGTCACCGGTTCCGGCCTGGTCAACGGCAACATGTCCATCACCAATGGCGCCAACTACCTGGTCGGCCTGAAAACGAACGGGGATCTCGATGAAACGATAGTGAAAGGCGCCACCACCTTCGACAGCACCACGAATGTCGCCTTCTCCCGTAACGCCCTGGCGGCAATTTACAAGGACCCGACCCTGTACGAGAACTACACCCTCATCAACTCCGGCACCTTCAACACCAACGGCTGGACGCCGGAACAAATCGACATGGGCATGCTCGGGACCGTCGACGTCTCCGTCGACAGCCGGGGCAATCTGGTCATGGACAGCTACAGCGCCTCCACCGACCCCGCCAAGAGCATCACCGACTACTGGAACAAAAAGAACATCCATATCGGCGACGTCATCAGCCACTCCAACGTTGCCGACGTCGACAAGGAGATTCTCACCTCCTATCTTGACGGCACCGCGACCGTCAGCAACAAGTACCTGAATCCGCGCTTCGCCAACGCCTTTGTCGCCGGCGGACTCGCAGTCGGCAAGACCTTCACGAACGACCAAATCGTCTCCTTGTTCAACTACCAGTCCGGCATCTCCGCGGCGATTCCCGTCGACGCCGCCATGGACGTCACCCGCGGCATGATTGGCCGGGGCCTCCAGAACCGTATCACCAGTCTTCGCGCCGGCCGCGACACCGTCGCCACCACCTACTGCCCGACCCCGACCGGCTGCTACGCTCCGACCACCGGCTACGGCTACAATCCAGGCTTTGGCTACGGCTACGGCGCCCAGCCGCAGACCACGTCCTATGCTACGACTACGGCCTACGGCGACGGTTCCTTCGGCGTCAGCGATTGGAGTTCCTACGGCGGCGAAACCTACGTCCCCGCGACGGATCTGGCTCCGGTCTACCCCGCGCCCGCTTATGGCGTCCCCGGTTACGCCGGCGCCCTTCTCCAGCAGCCGGTTCTGGCCCAACAGCACTACCGCGCCAACCGGGTCTGGGCCTCGGGCATCGGCGACTGGATTAAGCACAACACTTCCGACGGCGGTATCGGCGGCTTCACCCACAACGCCGGCGGCCTGATGCTTGGTTACGACCACTCGATTGACAACTTCACCATCGGCGCGGCTTTGGCTTACACCCATGGCAAGTTGGAGGACAAGTACGGTCTCGGTTCCGATTCGAAGATGGATTCCTACGCCTTTACCGCTTACGGCGACTACAACTTCGACTCGGGCGTGAACCTCGGCTTCTTCGGCGGTTACGAACTCTTCGACAACAAGATTGACCGCCGCGTCGCCGGCTACGGCTACAACACGAACGAGGAAGTCTACAACAACTATGGCCGCGAACACGAGAAGTACAAGTCGGACGCGGTTTTCGCCGGCGTCAACTTGGCGAAGGATTTTGTCATGACCAACCGCTTCACGGTCACTCCCTCGGTTGGCGTCACTTACACCGGGGTCCGTTCCCGCTCCTTCGACCGGAAGACCGACCTGGACAATGGCACCTACCTGACCGACAGCTTCGATTCGGTGAAGAAGGACTCGCTGCAGATTCCCCTGGAAGTCGCCGGTGCATATGACGTGCTGGTCCGTCCGGAACAGAAGTTGACCTTGATGGGCAATGTCGGTTACGCCTTCGAGTGCTTCAACGACGGCGCCAAGGGCAGCTACAATTTCGCCGACGTCGACGGCATCTCCCAGACCACTTTCCGCGGCCGTGCGCCTGGCCGCAACAATTGGAACGTGGGGGTCGGCGCCCGTTATCAGTACCGCAACCTTGATTTCGACCTGCGTTACGATTTCATGAAAGCCAAGGATTCGCATTCCAACCGTCTCGGCGCTGCCATCGGCATAGAATTTTAACGGTGGCATGGAACGGGGAAAGCGGGGTAATTGGCCAGAGGCACGGGGTAAATCGTTAATAAAGGCCGGCCGGGGGCGTATGCCTCCGGCCGGCCTTTATATGCTCTCAACTTTTGTCGTATTTCTATAGTGTTGAAAAACAGAAAGATTACTGAGATTAGCTACGCGGATGATTTCTAGGGACCGAGAAAAAAAAAGCTACAATGGGCAAAGGATGGGCATTCATTAGGGGACAGGTTCGGTTATGGGAAAAGCTGATTAAATATGTCCTGGCAAGGCTTAATACGCGGGATAATTACGATGTTCTGTTAATTATGTCGTTTAGGGATGGCGAATTTTTTCCCCAATGCCAAGCTGGATACTGGGATATATAACGCCAAAGTTTTCTCGAATTGAATAATGCGTTTTTTTTCGCAGGAATATTTGTTAATGTTGACAGATAGGTTAATATTGAGGAAGTGGCCGCAGTGGCCGTCAGGCAACAAGGTAACACCCAAGGGCAGTTGTTTTTTGAACCATGGCTTGTGGGCGGAATAACGCGTCCAAAGTGGAAATGGAAAGAAAAAACGCTCATGGGAAGGGGAAGTGAGGAGTATAGGATGAAGAAGAAGTTAAACCAGTTTGTTTTTTTTCTGAGTGCCGACAGTCAGCCGATTCCTGAGGAAGTCGCGGTTTTTTTCCGGGAAAAAGATGCGGAAAGGGCGGGGGCGGTCGAAAACGAGTATAACCACCAGGCTTTTCTGGCCGGAATGGTGAAGGTGTCGTCAGCGACGCCGCGGCGGAGAAAATTCTGGTCTCGCAATGCCGATACCGGTATACTGCGTCTGGCCCTGCAACCGTGACCAAACCCCGCTTTCACGGCCAGCTACAGTTTAACTGATAGGCCCCACTCCATGAGTGGGGCTTTTTCATGGAGTTTTCCAGTAGAGGAGGGCATTGACGATGGCGGCGGCGATGTTTGAGCCGCCTTTGCGACCGGCGGCGACGATATGGGGGAGGGAGCTGTTGAGAATGAGCTCTTTCGCTTCGACCACGTTGACGAACCCGACCGGCACGCCGACGACCAGGCGGGGCCGGATGGTTCCGGCGCAGGCGAGTTCGTGGATGCGGATGAGGGCGGTGGGGGCGTTGCCCACGACGTAGACGGCTTCGGGCCAGCGGGTGGCGGCGAGGTCGATGGCGGCGCGGGAGCGGGTGGTGTTTAGGCGGAGGGCGTTTTCTTTTACTTCGGGGTCGGCGACGAGGCAGTGGACGGCGAGGCCGAATTTTTCGGCGGCGGTTTTGTTGATGCCGGCTTTGGCCATTTCGGTGTCGGTGACGATGGGGCAGCCGGCGTGGAGGGCGGCGAGGGCGAGGGGGACGGCATGGGGCGAGAAGCGGAGGTTATGGGCGTAGTCGAAATCGGCGGAGGTGTGGATGACGCGTTTGACGATGGGGGCGGATTCGGGGTCGAGGGTGAAGTCGCCGAGTTCGCGGGTGATGATGTTGAAGCTTTCGTTTTCGATGCTTTCCGGGGTGGTGAGGGGGAGCATGGGAGCCTTTCGATTAGGTCGGTGAGTATACTGAAAGAAACGAATGGCGTTGAAATAAGGGTAAATCATCGCCTCGCAAAGAATTACCCTTCTTTCAGCACCATTCGTGCCTGTCTCCATAATTCGCCCAGAATTACGGACTATTGAAACCCGAACGGTAAACGGAAGGTCCCGCGCGGTTGCTGTTGCTGTTGCTGCTGCTGTTGCGGTTGCGGTTGTGGTGCAAAAGGTTGCTGGTTATGATGCTGTGGTTGCTGTTGCTGAGGCGGCGCCTCTTGTTGTTGCTGCCCCCGGCCAAAGCCAAATATTTGCCCCAGGTTCTTCACCGCCTGCTCCGGCGATTGCCGTAAGCCCTCCTGGACCGACTTCAAGGCATCCCGGGGATTCACCTCTCCACTGACTATCCCCCCCACCACGCTCTGCCCCAATTCCCGCAAATTCTGCGGCGCCTCTTTACCCGCTCCTCCCAGCAGCCCCCCAAACAATTCAGCCGGAATGGCCGTGATGATATCCTTGAGGAAAGTGCCGGCCAATTGCCCAATGCCGGAAATGTCCGGGTTGGACAAGCTCCCCCGTACCGTGACCCCGTAATGCCCCTTCGCCGCATTCTGATCCATTCGTTCCATGAAGCGGCTATGCTCCTCCTGGTTCGACCTCACGTGCGGCACCAAATTCGGCACCGTAAACCCGATTAACCGCTCCAATTTCCCCGTCACCAAAACCTTCACGTCCATGGTATGTTCCGCCGTCACCACCCCGTGCGCGGCAAAGTCGGCCGTGTTCTCCCCGTCCAGGCGAATCGGATTTTCGGTCGGAATGACAATCACCCCAGTTCCGTCGGCATGCGCCGAACCGGTGACCGAATTGAAGCTGATTCGGCGCACCTTGTCGCCGTGGATTTCCTGCCGCATCAGGTTTCTGGCCCGGTCCAATTCGGCGTTCAGAGCCGGCCCGGTATTCAGTTCCAGGGGACCGGTGGAGAAGGTGAAATTGTCCAGGCGAAGGGTTCTCAGGATTTCGTCTTCGGAAAATCCCGCGAACGCCACACCCGCCGCTCCGCCTTGCGACGCGGCTGGTATGTGCAGAACGCCCTGGGTGATCTCAAAGAACTGCCGGATTTCGTCGTTGAACTCGGCCATCGGCAGGTTGCGGATTGCCACCCGGCTGTTCACCGTCGGAGCTTCGCCGTTGAAGTCGACGACCCCGTTGGCGACGACATCGCCTTCCGCCCCGTTGTGGCCGATTTGCATGCGCGCGTGATGCAGGTTGAGAACGCCACGTTCCAATTGGAAGGCGGTGGACATTTCGTTGACCGGTTTGTTGCGGACCGTTGCCCCCTTGACATCGGCCTGGCCGTTGCGAATGTCGAACATGCGGAGAATCGCGTGCGGGGCGTCCGACCTTTGGCCGGCAAAATGCAGACCCAGATCGGCCGAGAAAGTGGCGATGCCGTCGGGGATGGCCACCTCCATTCCGGTGGAAGGTCTGGCCTGGAAATTTTTGAACCTCACGGCGGCCTCGCCGATGCGGATGTCGTCGACGGATCCGCCCGCCCGCATCATCCCCTCGACCCTGCCCGTCACCCCCATTTCCGGGGGTAGAACCCCGGGGAGCATCCGCGTCAGGTCACGCAGATCCGCGACCGCGAATTTGCCGTCCACAAAGACATGGGCGATCCCCAGGGGCGTGTTCGCATTGAAGTCCACGGAACCGTTGGCGAAGAAACTTTCGGCGCCGCCTCCGACGTTCAACTTGGCGTCGTGCAGGGTGAGGACGCCCTTTTCCAGCTGGAAGCTGGAGGACATCTCGTCGATGTTTTTCCCCAAAACCCGCGCGCCCTGCAGCGCCGCCTTGCCGTCATGCACGTCGAAGAGGCGGAAGAAGTCGAAGGGGGAACCGGTCTTGGCCCCCCCCATGTGGAGGGACACGTTCCCCGCGAGAGAGGCGGCGCCGTTGGGGATATCGATTTCAAAGTCGGGATTCGGCCGGGCCCTGAAGCCTTGGAACCGTAGGGCGCATTCGCCGATATTGATGTTGTCGGCGGTGCCCCCGACATGGAAGGATCCGTCGATTCTTCCGGTAAGGGCGGCTCCCGGCGGCAGGGCGCCGGGTACATAACGCATGACGTCGGCTGCGTCGGCAAGGATGAAGCGGGAGTCCAGGTTCAAGCGGGCGATGCCGAGGGGGTGATCGGTATTGAAGTCGATGGCGCCGTTGGCCTGAAAACCTTCCGCGCCGCCGCCCATCTGCAAGCGGGCGTCGCGGAGGGTCAGGACGCCACGATCCAGCTGGAACTGCGAGGACATGGCGTCGATTTTTTTCCCAAGTAGTTCTGCCCCTTGCAGATTGGCCTGGCCGTTGTGGATGTCGAACAGGTGGAAGAGGCCGAAGGGCGAACCGGTGCGGGCGCGCTCCAAATGCAGGGCAATGCCGGCCCCGAGCGAGGCGGAACCGCTGGGGATGGCGATTTCCAATTGCGGATTCGGTTTGGCCCGGAAATTGGCGAATTTCATCGCGCTCTGCTTGATTTGAATGTCGTTGGCGCTGCCGCCGGCTTGGATGATTCCCTCGACCCGGCCGGCGAGTCCCAGGTTGGGGGGGATGGCGCCCGGAAAAACCATGGCGGTGCGGGCGAGATCGGCGGCGATGAAGCGGAAGGCGGTTTCGAGATTGGCCAGGCCGGTCGGGTTGTGATTGTCGTCCGCCGTGTAGGTGATGTTGGCCTGGCCTTCGGCCTGCATTTGCCCGGAGTCGGAACGGAGGAGTAATCGGGAGAGCCGGACTTGTTGCTCCTGGAAGGAAATGTCCCCGACAATTGCCGCCGACAGTTTGGCCGCTTCGGCGAGGTAAGGGACGTTGTTAATGGACAGGGCGGCCCCTTGCCATTCGCCGCCAACGTTGAGGGAGACGGCGGCGGCGTCCTTTTCCTTGATTTGCATCCAGGCGTTGTAAATGCCGTCGGCGCGAACCTGATTGATGTGGTTGGCATATTCCTGGAAGCTGGGGAAAATGCCGGTGAGACCGAGGGCGAGGGCGCGGGTATGGGCGGCGGAGCCTTTGAAGCGCAGGTCGAGGAGTCCTTTGCTGCCGGCGCGGCTCAGGAATAATTTCGACTGTTGCGCCTGCATGGTGGTGACGGCTTCGCCCGTGTCGGTTTTGATGCTGCCGTCGAGGCGGCGGATATCGAGGGCGAGGGTGCGGTCGTTGGCGTCCAGGGCGGCGGAGAAGTCGTGGGCCATTTCAAAGGGGTTGCTTTGGCCCGGGGCAATGGCGAGACGTCCCTGGGTTGACCCCTTGGCGCTCACCTGGTTGCCGTTATAGGAGACGGAGCCCGAGAGGGCCGCTTCCGAGAGGAGGGTCGGCGGCAGGCCCAGATAGGCGAGTAGGCTGGCCATGCCGGTGGGGGCGACCCGGGCGGCGTATTCGGCCAGCATGGCGCCGGAGCCGAGGTCGAATTGTCCCCGCGAGTTGATGGCGACGGGATGGGCGGATAGGGTGGCGGTGCGGAGATTGATGAGCTGGCGTTTGTCGGGTCCGATATAACCGTCGACCGCGACCCGGGCCCGGACGTTGCCGAAATGCGACTGGTCGGAACCGTATTGGAAGACCAGGTTGTCGACGCCGAATTCCAGGTTGGTGAGGGCGAAATCGCCTTGAGGCGCGAGGGGGAAGCGGAGGCGTTT
The DNA here is from genome assembly GCA_031555915.1 of Planctomycetota bacterium. Taxonomy (GTDB): domain Bacteria; phylum Planctomycetota; class SZUA-567; order SZUA-567; family SZUA-567; genus JAJBSZ01. Next base: position 8,160 of record JAVBTZ010000107.1, on the reverse strand, counting down.
TTCCTTGGTGGCGAGGACGGCTTTGAGAACGCCGGAACCCACGGAGGCGAGTTTTTTGCCGTTTTCGCCCAGATCGAGGGAGAGGCCCCCGACGTCGAGGGAAAGGCCGCTCAGTTCCCCTACGCCCTGCTTGGCGTCGACGACCCCGGCTAGGCGGAGTATGCCGGCCCCGACCGACCCGCTGGCGGAAGCTCCGGCGTTGTCGCGGTAGTTCAGATTGGCAGAATTACCCGAGGCTTCGAGCGACTGTACGGTGATATGGGTGGGATTATGGGCGTCAAAAAGGGTCAGGAGGGCGAGAGTAGCCTTGGGTGCGGTGAATTCGGCGACGGCTGCGTTTGGTTTTAGGGCGATGGCGATATTGGCGTCGTCAAGTTCGGTGCGCAGCAGCGCTTCGGCGATGCCGTTGTTGATTTTCAGGCGAGTGGAGTTCCGTAGCGCCCCTTCCAGCGTAGGCGCCAGGTCGTCAGGAAATATCGGCGCGAAAATGACCCGGAGATGTTCCATAAGGGCGGTGAGTTCGAGGTCGGCCTCGCCCTGCGGGTTTCCGGCCATGACCCCGGTGACGTGGCCTTTGACGACCCCCGCCCGAATGACGTCATTCGCGGTTACGCTGATTCCCTGGATGGACATGACGTCCTGGAGAAGATCCGCCGTCACCCGCGTTTCATGGTTTTGGAGGGACAGGGGCGAAGTCCACGGCGTGGCCGGGATTTCGGCGGTGGCGTCTTTGAGGCGCAGTTCGACCGCCTGCGAAGTCGGGGTATGGATTAGGGCGGCGCCGCCGTTGGCGACGAAGCTCAGGGCCTGGTGGGCTAGGTTCGGGAGAAATAAGCTGCCGGGGATGGCGGCGAAGTTGAGGTTGGCGTTGACTTGGGGGGGATTGGTGATTAGGGCATTTGAGCGGAGTCCGATGCCGCCGAGTTGCAGTTTCAAGACGCCCCCCGTGCGTTTTTCCAATACCTGAACCTCCCCGCCGGTGAAATCGAGGGCTAGGGTGGGGGCGAGGGGTCCGGCGACGGCCTGGGGGGGGAGGACGAGTTTCCCCTTGAAGTTGCTGTTGCCGTCGAGTTGGGGGAGTTCGGGGAGATCAAGCTTGATGCTGGAGAGAAAATGGCCGGCTTGGGCGAAGTCGGTGAAGCCGGTGAAGTCGAGTTCGGTGGAAAGGCCGCCGCCGCTGGCCAGGTTGTGGAAATCCCCCACATAACCCTGGGCGGTGAGCGAGGCGATGTCGTTCAGAAAGGAGGCGTGGGCGATGTCGGCGCGACCGGCTTCAGGGAGGACGGTGGTTTTCAGATCGAAGGTGGTGTCGGGGAGTTCGAGGTTGAAGCCGGGTTCGAGCCCGAGGTTGATGTTCCGCAGGTGCATTTCCGTGATGTCGACGAAACCTTTTTTTTGGGCATAGGCGGCTTTGAGGTTGCCGTGGGCCATCCCCGATTGAATGAGCTCCCCCAGTCCCAATTTCAGGGCCATTTCATGGATGGAAAAATTCTCGACCGCCACCTCGAAATTGGCGCTGCCGTTCGGGTCGAAGTCGTTATTTTTCACCATGGCGATCTGCCCCTTGAAGGGGAGGCCGCCGAGTTGCGGGGCTTCGGGATAGGGGATGAGCCGGCCGGCGATATCGAAGGGGTCGTTGAGGGTTTTGCCTTCGAGGCGGAGGAAGTCGAGGCCGAGGTCGAGTTTTAGGCCGGCCATGGCGTCTTCGAGTCCGATGATGCCGTTGCGGAGTTCCAGGTTGTGGAGTTCTATGGGCGGGATGGAAGCGGCGGCGGCAGTGGCGGCGTCGGTGGCGCCGGCGGTAGCACCGGCGGTAGCACCGGCGGGCTGTTGGGCGGCTAGGAGGGAGCTGAGGGTGAATCGACGTTTGGCCGCGTCGGGGCTGGCGGCATGGTCCAATTGCGAGGTTTGCAGATGATTTTTACCGGCGTCGAGATTGGGGAGGTTCAGTTCGCCGTTGGCGTCGCGGCGCAGTCTCAGGATGAAGCCGTCGACGAGGATGGAATTGACGATAGCCTTACCGGACAGGAGGGGGGCGAGGGCGACGTTGGTGCGGGCTTCGCGGATATGCAGGAGCGGAGTCATGGCTACGCCGTCGGGATCGAGCGGGGCGAGGGTGACATCGTCAAGGACGACGTCGCCGTTCCAGCCGAAGCGGAGGTTTTTAAAATCCACGTCCATGCCGGCGAGGTCGCGGGCTTTGGTTTTGGCGACGGAGCGGATGGTGTCGACGGGCAGAAAACTGGGGAGTAAATACAAGGCGGCGGCGCAAAACAAAAAGAGGCCGAAGAGGACCAGAAGGGCGATTTTGAAGCCACGCGGTTTACGGGTGGCGGGGGAGGCGTCGATTTTCTTTTTTGCGCCAGGTGTTTCGGACGGCATTATGAAATCTCCAGGGAACACGCGGGGAACCGTCGGCGGTCTGTGGTGTAGGCGGTAAATGCCGGCAAGGTTCACTCGGAAGCATACATTGGATCATTCTTCCGATTAAGAGTGGCGGAATCAAGGGAAAACCGTCTTTATCGTTGCCGCCGGCCTCTCCTATTTGTACCATTGCCGGCTGGCAACTTTTGCGGGAAGAGGGTGTATTTTTGTGGAGGCGTTTCCATGCCTAAGACGGTTATCGCGCTTTTTGCGCTTATAGTGTGCTGGTTGTCTTCGCCGGCCGCCCATTCCGGCGACCGGGATTTATATCATGACATTGCCCAGGGCATGGCCGCCGAAGCCACGAATCCGGCGCTCCTGGCCAATCCGAACGCGTTGGGACCGGTGGCGTTGGTGGGAGGCGGCAAGATCATGGCCTACCAGGTGTTTGAATTGTGGACCCCGGTGTGGTCGGAGACTCAGGCCAAGGTGAGGAACGGCAAGATGTCGCCTCGTGACGGCGACGCAAAGCTTCAGTCGGAATGGGACCGGGCGATCAAGGCGTTGGTGAAGGACGAGTTGTTTTATCAGGAAGCGGAGCGCGAACACGCGTCGATGTTGAATTCGATTGTGGACAGGGTCATGCAGGGCGGGGCGGATCGGCCGCGGAACCAGGTGGTGTCGGAGATTCGCCGTTTGATGCAGCAGGACATGGAGAAATTTTTCCGGCAGCTGGCGTCGGAGATGGTGAAGGAATCGGGGGGGATGATGAAGCTCCACAAGGTGCTGGAAAGCCGGGGGCTGACCTTTGCGGAATGGCAGGAGCGGCTCAGGAAGAAGGCTTTCACCCAGTCGTACCTGCATCAGATTCTGAAGCCGCGGACGCCGAATCCCGGTCCCCGGCAGGTGCAGGGTTATTATCAGTCGCATCCCGAGGAATTTTCGCGCCCGGGGTTGGTGAAGTTCCGGCACGTTTTTTTCTCGAATGTAAAGAGGGGCGGGGCGGAACAGGCGCGGGAGGCCGCGACAGAGGTGTGGGAGAAGATCGTCGACGAGGAGATTTCTTTCGAGACGGCGGCGGAAAAGTATTCGGACGATGGGGAAAGCCGCGGGCGGGGCGGCTTGGAAACGGAAGCGGAAGCGCAGGATCCCGAACGGGAGGCCTGGCTGACCGACATCCGCACGGCTCTTCGCGAGGAAAAGCCGGGGCAGGTGGGGGCGATTCTGGAGAGTCCGTTTGGCTGCCATGTGGCGATGTTGTTGACGCTTGGTCCGCCGCAGAAGGTGCCGTTTAACGAAGTGCGGAAAGATATCGAGAGTAAGTTAAGCAACAAAATTTGGGACGAGGAGACGGATCGTTATTTTGCGGGGGTGCGTAAAAATACGGAAATTCGGGTGGTTATGCCGAGTTTTCCGCGTAATTTGTCATGTTTGGCGTCGGCGTCGGGTGGACGGCGCACGGCGACGGTCTATAATGTTTCGCTTCCCGGGGTTCGCAGCGGCAGGGGGGCGGGGAAATGAGGGCAGATGGGGATGACGCTTGCGGAGCTGTTGGTCTTGGTGGTGGCGGGTTGGATAATTCTAAAGATTATCAGAAGTGTAATCAAACTGTTTTTCAAAATAATATTCATAACAGTTCTAATAATGACAATGATAATACTTTTCAAAACAGTATTCATAACGTCAGAGAAAACAAACCGGGATCCGGTACGCCTGGCGGCTCAGCCCCTGGGAAAAGCGCCGGAACCCGCCCAACCGGCGAACCCCGCCCTCCGGCCGCCTCCTATTACGTTGACACCCACTGCCACCTGGACTCGCGCCGGTTCGAGCAGGACTCGGTGGAGGTCGCCCGACGCTCCCTGGCGGCGAAGGTGAAGATGCTGACCGTGGCGGCTGGGGTGGAGAGTTCCTACAAGGCGGAATTATTCGCCCAGGAGTGCCCGGGGGTGAGGGCGGCCGTGGGGGTGCATCCCACCGACACGGCCGGATTGGACGAACTCGGCTGGTCGGAGATTGGCGTTTTGGCGCGGAATCCCCGGGTGTTGGCGATTGGGGAAACGGGCCTGGATTATTACTGGAAGGACAGCCCGCCGGAGGTGCAAAAGGAATGGTTCCAAAAACACATTGAACTGGCGTTGGCGTTGGCGAAACCTTTGTCGGTACATGCCCGGGACAGCGTCGGCGACGTTTTGGCGCTGTTGGAGCCGTATTTTGCCGAGGGTCTGAAGGTTATCTGGCACTGCTTTGTCGCGGGTAAAAAGGAGATTGGACCCGCGCTGGACTTCGCGGTGAAACACGGGGTTTACTTGGGGATTGGCGGCTTGGCGACTTTCGAGGATCAGAAACCGTTACGCGAACACGCGGCGAAAATACCGGAGGCGCTGCTGCTTCTCGAAACGGACGCCCCCTACCTGTCGCCCCGGCCCAAAAAAGCGGACCGTAACGAACCCACCGGGGTGATTCGGGTGGCGGAGGTTCTGGCCGAATTACGCGGAACCACCCCGGAAGCGATTCGCGCAGCGACGACGGCGAATGCATTTCGGGTTCTGGGGGAGTGGTAAGGGTTTGGAGAACGTCAGTTTTTCTTTTTTTTCAAGGCTAAAATCTCTTTAATGCTTAAACCCGATAGTTCGGCTATGTCTTCCACGGGATAGTTTTTCTGCAGCGCATTGCGGGCGACATCCAGAGCTTTTATCCGTTCGCCTTCTTCCCGGCCTTCTTCCCGGCCTTCTTCCCGGCCTTCTTCCCGGCCTTCTTCCCGGCCTTTTTCCCGCCCTCTCCTTTCACTTGCCGCGAGGTTGGCGGCGTGATCGCGACGGGCTTTTTCACGGCTTTCGGCCCGCCGGCGGGCTATACTGTCGCCACTAAGGTCGAGCAGGATTTCGACGGCTTCGGCAATTTGCGGTTCGCGTGTGGCTGCCATTTTGAATTCTCCTGTTGTTTTGGCTCCCATAATACGGAGCCACGACCATAAGGCGGTCGAATCATGACGGCTGGGTAGTTTGGGGATTTCCAGAGTATGAATTTCCAGCAATCGCTCGGGATAATCAAGCCGATTTTTTTTATCGTAAAGGGTGTAATGGTGGTGATAGATTGAGTCGTCCTCAATCACTTTGTGGGCGGTGATGACGATGCTGATCACCTGTTTGATTTGTTCATAATCTTCGCCTTTGGACATTTGTTCGGTGATCAGGCTGGCGGTGTAAAAAACCATGCGGCGCGGCAGGCTGTCCTGGTAATTGATTTGTACTTCGACATCGATGACCCGCCCGGATTTGGTGTGGATTTTCACGTCGAGGACGCCGACTTTTTCGTCGGGGTAGTTTTTCCCCAGCACCGGATCGACTATGCTAATCCCATCGTACTCATCAGTTGGAATATCGAGAATTGCCTGAAGGAAAGCGGTCAGGATGCGGATATGCTTGGGGTTGCCCATGATCAGCTTGAACACGAAATCGTTCATGGGCGACAATGGCTGGCGTGGAGTCGGAACGCGTTTCATCAGTGCATCCTTGTCAAAAGGCATACCGTTGGTATTATTATAGCAAAGGTTTGACGCTATGCCTAACATTTGTTCCGTATCCCTGTAATAAACCACAATTATCATCTTTTATAAGGAAACCGGCCATGGCCGATGTGACGGAGGTGATTCAGGATTTGGTGAAGCGGGTCGAAGCCTTGGAGAAGCAGGTGGCGCTACTGAAAAAACCGAAAAAGCCCACGCCGTCCGGCCCTGCCCGCGACGGCCGCGATCGTTATGACTCGCTGGATTACCCGGAATAATAAAGCGCGGGCGCAGGGGAAATAAACCTTTTCCCCAAGCCCGGGAAACATGTATAATTGCCCCCTCGATAGTCCCCAACCGGCCCGGAGAGTATCCGGGCCTTGTGTATGTATCTTTGTCAATATCGGTAACAGGAACCGGAACCCCGCACCCATGGACACCAAGCACATCCGCAATTTCTCGATCATCGCCCACATCGACCACGGCAAATCCACCCTCGCCGATCGCATTCTCCTGCAAACGGGACTGGTTTCGGAGCGGGAATTCCGCGCCCAATTCCTTGACGACATGGATCTGGAAAGGGAGCGGGGCATCACCATCAAAGCCCACCCGGTCACCGCCGAATTCAAGGCGAAAGACGGCGAAACCTACCAGATAAATTTCATCGACACCCCGGGCCACGTCGATTTTTCCTACGAAGTATCCCGCTCCCTGGCGGCCTGCGAAGGGGTTCTTCTGGTGGTGGACGCCTCGCAGGGGATTGAAGCCCAGACGGTGGCGAACACTTATTTGGCCCTGAACAACGACCTGACGATTATCCCGGTCGTCAACAAGATTGACCTTCCGTCGGCCATTCCCGACGCGATCTGCGAGGAAATCGTGGCGTTTTTAGGCTGCAAACCGGAAGAAGTCCACTACGCCTCGGCGAAAACCGGCGAAGGGATTGGCGGCATTCTCGAAGAAATCGTCCGCACCATTCCCCAGCCCAAGGGAGACATCCAGAAGCCGTTCCGGGGTTTGATTTTCGACTCGGTCTACGACGATTACCGCGGGGTCATCACCTATTTGCGGGTCGTCGACGGCGACGTCAAAAAAGGCGACAAGGTGGAAATGCTTTCGAACGGCAAGGTGTACGAAGTGACCGAATTGGGCATATTCGCCCCCACCATGAAACCGGCCAAAGTCCTATCGGCCGGGCAGGTGGGTTATGTGGTCGGGAACCTCAAGGACATCCGCGCCGTGAAGGTCGGGGACACGCTGGCCGACGAAGGCTCGGCAGTCGAAGCGCTGCCGGGTTATGTCGAACCGAAGAGCATGGTTTATTGCGGGCTGTACCCATCATCTACGGAGAATTTCGAAAACCTGCGCAAAGCGCTGGACCGGCTGGCCCTGAACGACGCCTCCTTCAATTATCTGCCGGAAAGTTCGACCGCGCTCGGCCACGGCTTCCGCTGCGGTTTTCTGGGTCTCTTGCACATGGAAATCGTGCAGGAGCGTCTCGAACGCGAAAGCGATCTGGACCTGGTGAAGACCGCCCCCAACGTCACCTACGAAGTGCTGCGGACCGACGGCACGGTCACGGAAGTGCACTCCCCCGCCGACGTCCCCGATCCTTCCTTCATCGAAGAAATCCGCGAACCCATCGTCAAGCTGGAAGTCATGGTGCCGAAAGAATACATCGGCTCCGTCATGACCCTGGCCGACGAGCGGCGGGGTCAACACAAGGGTCTTGAATACATCGGCGGCCGGCGGGCGCTCCTGCATTACGAAATCCCCTTCGCCGAAATCGTCTTCGACTTTTACGACAAGTTGAAAGGCTCGACCAAAGGCTACGGCACCATGGACTACGAGTTCATCGGTTACCGGGCGGCGGATCTGGTGAAGGTGGACATCCTCATCCACGGCCAGCCGGTCGACGCCCTGTCGATTATTTGCCTGCGGGACAAGGCGGACATTCGCGGCCGCAAGATTCTGGCCCGGCTCAGGAAGGAGATTCCCAAGCATATGTTCCAGGTCGCCCTGCAGGCGGCGGTGGGAGCGCGGATAGTCGCCCGGGAAAACATCAGTCCCTTCCGGAAAAACGTCCTGGCGAAGTGCTACGGCGGCGACGTCACCCGCAAGCGGAAGCTTTTGGAAAAGCAGAAGGAGGGGACGAAGCGCATGCGGGCGATTGGCAACGTGACGGTGCCGCAGAAGGCGTTCCTGGGGGGGGTGGAGGCGCGCGAGGATGAATAAGGCTGGGGGGGGGGGACTGGGGCAGGTAGGGGGCGGAGGGGGGGGGAAGGGACACG
>JAVBTZ010000045.1:0-11630 GCA_031555915.1 Planctomycetota bacterium | reverse complement strand
AGAACGAAGGTCACCGCAACTGGTTATTCATGCTAGATTTGCGGGGCGGTTCCCGCAAATCTAGCGTTGTAGAGTTAACAGCCGGACCGCCATTCGGCCATGTTCTTGTATTCCGTCGCGGGCAATTGCGGATAAAGCTTCGCTCATTCTCCCGTCAGGGCTTTTTCGTACTTCAGGTAATTATCGAACTGGTCGTCGATGTATTTGGCGCTTTCGGCAACGCCGAAGTAGTTCGCATTGACGAAATTGTTGCGGCATTCGGCGATGTAAGCGGGGTTTTCCGCCACTTTTTTGGCGGCGGCATTGAACTTTTCGATGATTGCCGGGTCGGTTTTCTTGGGGAAGGCGACGTAGAAGAATTTGTCGAAAACCAGGTTGTAGCCGTTTTCCTTGAAGGTCTGCGCGTCGGGGGCGCCTTCGAGGCGGGAGTCGGAGAGAAGGCCGACGCACTTGAACTCGCCGTTCTTGACGTATTCCTTGATCAGCCCGTATTGGGTGCCGATGACGTCGACCCGGCCGCCCAGGAGCGCGGTCATTTTTTCGGAGGCGGTGCCGGCGTCGGCGATGTTGAACTTGATGCCGGCGGCGTCTTCCAGGGCCAGGACGTGGAGGTGGGTGAAGGAGCCGGATTCGGTGGCGAAGGAAACTTTGCCCGGGTTGGCCCGGACGTATTCGACCAGTTCCTTCGGATTGTTGTAGGGTGCGTTGGCGCGGACGGCGAAGCAGTTCGACTTGTCGATGACCGGCATGGCGGCGACGGAATAGCCTTCGGTCACGGTGACGTCGATGAAGTCCATGATTTTGCCGATCAGGGCGCCGGAGTGATAGAAGAGGGCCCGGTAGCCGTTCGGGCGGGCCTGGATGACATTGTTCATCCCGACCGCCCCGGCGGCGCCGGCCATGTTGACGACCACCATCGACTGGCCGAGTTCCTTTTCCATGTACTTCAGGAATACGCGGCAGTTGATGTCGGAGTCTCCGCCCGGATTGGCGGGGACGACAAACTCGACGGCGCGTTCCGGCCATTTGCTGTCGGCGGCGGGGACTTCCGCGCAGAGGATGGCGGCCAGGGCGAGAGTTGCCAGAAGCGTTTGCAGGGTTTTCATTGCGGTCTCCTTGGTGTTTGCGAAAACGGTTCTTTTCAAAAAAAACACGCCTGATGCGGGCTTTCCATAGAATCCACTGGACAAATTCACTGCGACGCCGGATCCCCTTCCTCTCCATCCTTGTTTAAGGCGCGGCCGGAAATGGCGCGGCTGGAGTTTTCGCGGCGGCGGAGCTTGATTTGCTTGTAGGCGGTGAGGCCGAGGGAAAGAACGGCGATGCCGATAAAGAACATGCAGATCGGGGAGGTATAGAGGGGGGCGAAGCTGTTCTTGTGCAGCATCAGGCCGCGGCGCAGATTTGTTTCCGCCATTGGGCCGAGAATGAAGCCGAGAATGAAGGGGGCGATCGGAATCCTGAAGGTGCTGAAGAAAAATCCGATTACGCCGAACAGAATCACCGACCACAGGTCGAAGGTGCGGCTATTCAGTCCGTAGGCGCCGACGCCGCACAGGCAGAAGATTATCGGGAGAAGAATGTATTTGGGAATGGCGAGAAGCTTGACGAAGATTCTCAGGCCATAGAATTCCATGAACAGCATGGCGAAGGTGGCGAGGGTGAGGGAGGCGAAAATGCCGTAGACCAGACTGGTGTGCTCGACGAACAGGCGGGGACCGGGGCTGATGCCGTGAATCATCAGTCCGCCCAGCAGCATGGCGGTGACGGTGTCGCCGGGAATACCTAGGGTGAGGAGGGGAATGAGGGCGCCGCCGATCGCGGCGTTGTTGGAGGTTTCCGAGGCGACGACGCCGTCGATGACGCCGGTGCCGAATTTCTCGGGGTATTTGGACTGGTTCTTGGCCACGGAGTAGGAGAGGATGTTCGCGGTGCCGCCGCCGATGCCGGGGAGAATGCCGATGCCGATGCCGATCAGGGCGGAACGGATGGCGTTGAAGGTTTGCCCGAAAAATTCGCCCCAGGAGAATCCGAAGCCGCGGATGGATTTCATGTCGGGCTGGGTGATTTCTTCGTTCTCCTCTTTGCCGGCGTCCCGGGCGGAGGAGATGATTTCCCCCACGGCGAAGAGGCCGATCATGACGGTAAGCATGTCGAAGCCGGACATCAGTTCGCTGGAACCGAAGGTGAAACGCTTGGCGGAGTCGATTGGGGCGATGCCGACGGTGGCGAACATGAAGCCCAGGGCTCCCGAGAACACGCCCTTGACGAGCGAATTCCCGGACAGTGTGGCGATCATGGTCAGCGAGAAGAAGGCGATGGAGAAATATTCGAAATTGCCGAATTCTATGGCGAAGCGGGCCAGCCAGGGGGAGATGAACATCAAGGCGAGAATGGACAGGATGGTGCCGATGAAGGAGAACACGATGCCGATGCCGAGGGCTTTGGCTGCCTGCCCCTTTAGCGCCAGGGGGTGGCCGTCAAAGCAGGTCGCCACCGAGGATGGGGTTCCCGGAATGCGGAGAAGAATGGCGGAAATCAGGCCGCCGGAAACGCCGCCGATGTAAAGGGACATTAGCATGGTCATGGCGACGGAGGGGTCCATGCCGTAGGTGACAGGGAGAAACAGGGCCACCGCCATGGTGGCGGATAGGCCGGGAATGGCGCCGAAGATAATGCCGATCGCCACGCACAACAGCATTAACGCCAGGCTTAGCGGTGTGCAGACCGTGACAAACCCGTTGATAATGAGTTCCAATGTCGACATTGCCGACTCCTGTTGGTCAAGTTTGAAAATCCGCGTCTTCCGACGCCGAATCATAGCTTTTCATTCGGCCTTCACAGCAGGGGGAATCCTTCCAGCACCCCTTCGGGGAGGGATAGATCCAGCCCCTTGCGGAAAGCTATGTAGATTAGCAGGGTCACTACGAGGCAGATGCCGGCGAAGCGCAGGGGCCGGAACTTCTCTTTCGGGGTCAGCACCCACATCAGGCTAAAAATGCAGATAGTGGAAGATACGACGAACCCGAGCGGCTCAAAAGCTATGGCGTAGAATAGAATGATGATGAAAGTGAGGATGACGGGAATGGCGTCCTTGATTTCGCCGGAAGCGAAGAAGGTTTCCCTTACCCCGTTTTCCGCATCCTGCCGGCGAACGGCGAGAAGATGCTTTACGCCTTGGTGGATTTGCAGGGCGCCCAGGAGGATCACGAGACAGCCGAGAATTTCCGGGATCATTTTGGCGCTGACACTGACGGTGCTGCGGGTGCGGATCAGGGTGGCGTGATAGAGGTAAAAGGCAGCCAGGGCAACCATGAATACGCCCAGGAGTATCTCCTTGTACCTGTGGAAAAATGTGCTTTCCTTCATCTCTTTCTCCCATGGAATGTATAACGAGCTATGCGTGGATGCATGGTTTAGCTAAGCGGGAGCGGGCGCGGTGTTTCTTGGGATGACGGAAGCCGTCGAGCCGAGGAGGTGTGCGTATGCTGTGTTGTATTATTACATGTTATCACATAAAATTTCATTGTCAAACATTTCGTCGCAATAAAGCGGGAAATATTTGATAAAATTTATAACATGCCTATTTTAAAAGGAATAAATAGTCTAAAAATATCACATAGCCCGCTTGGGGCAAATCCCGAAATAGGTTTTTTACCTGTATTACCACGAATCCCAAGATTTGTCAGTTGACCAATCGGATTTATGTAATAACATTAAATAACGGGAAACGTTTCCCAAGCCCGGTTCTTTGTGGAGAAGTTCATGTCCTCAGCCGATGCCACGCTACAGCCGGATACGGTTGCCAACAAGGTCTACAAGCAGCTCCGTAACGATATTATCCAGGGGGTCTTCCCCCCCGGTTCGCATTTGGTGAAGAGGGTTATCGCCAAGAAATACGGGGTCAGCGTGCCGCCGATAATCGAAGCCTGCCTTCGGCTGGAAAACGACGGCCTGGTTGAAAGTTCCCCGCTGGTCGGCTCCTTCGTCCCCAAAATCACCCGGGAAAAACTCGAGGAAGAGCACATTCTCCGCGAAGCCATCGAGTGTCAAATCGCCAGGGAGTACGCCGTCCGCGCTTCGGATCAGGACCGGGAAACCATGATGCGCCTGGCCCGCGAGGTCGATGAAATCGAGCGGGATCGCGACCCGGTGGAAAAGGAGGTCAACCGCCGCTACCAGCAGATTCACTCCGACTATCACATCATGCTGGCCAAACTCTGCCGGGTGAACATCCTTTATCAGCAGGTGAAGAAGGTGTGGTTCCGCCGGCTGATGTTTGTCTGGAACGTCGATAAAAAGCGCTTCCCCACGCCGCCGGACTGGCACGAAACCCTCACCAATGCCCTCAACAGCGGCAATCCCGAGCGGGCGGAAATGGCCATGCGGCATCATTTCAATATCAATACCGTTCGGAAAAAGGAAGTCATCCCCGACGATCTGCACCAAGGCGAAAGCTTCTTTACGGAAGTTTTCACTTCCACCAGGGGGAAATTCGACTTTTTCGACGACGATTTCCCTTTGCCGGACAAGGGGGTTGAGGATTGACAGCCCGGCAACAAAGTCCATGGTTTTGTAACCGGGCGGTCAATATTCTGTATTCTAAGCCGTTATGACGGATCGGTTTGGGACGCCTCCAGATTTTCTGGAGGTTTTTTCATACCCGTGGTTTTTGTCAGAGGTTTGTGATTTTTGCTTTGACTATTGTCATTTCATGTTATAACATGTAATAAGCAATAAGCGCAAATCACCCCCTCCCAAACCAGGAGTCACCGCATGCAACGCATCCAGACCATCCTGCATCCCACTCCGTTGCCAAAAGTGGTCCGCATCAGCCAAACCTTCCCCGCCGAAAAACTGGCCGACCCCATTTCCGCCCTTCGCACCGCATTCGCTCTTTGTCCCGCTTCGCAAAAAATCAAACCCGGTTCCGCCATTGCCATCACCGTAGGGAGTCGGGGCATTTCCGGGCTGGTCGAGCTGGTCCGTACTTTGGTCGAAGAGGTGAAGCGGCGGGGCGCCAGCCCCTTTATCGTGCCGGCAATGGGCAGTCACGGCGGCGCCAGCGCCGAGGGGCAGAAAGAGTTGCTTGCCGGCCTGGGCGTCAGCGAAGAAAGCGCCGGATGTCCCATCCGTTCCAGCATGGAAATCGTCGAGACCGGCCGGTTGGCGAACGGCATGCCGGTGTCGCTGGACAAGAACGCAGCGGAAGCGGACGGCATTATTGTCTTCAATCGGATTAAGCCGCACAATTCCTTCCGCCATTCCGTGGAAAGCGGGCTGTGCAAGATGCTCGCCATCGGTCTTGGCAAGCGTCAGGGAGCCCACCATTGCCACAGTCTTGGCATGTTGGAAATCGGTCGGCTGGTCGAAGAGATGGCCGAGGTGCAGCTGGGGAATCCACGCATTCTCATGGGGGTGGGGACGGTCGAGAACGCTTACGATCAGATTGCCAAGGTCGTGGCGCTTCCCGCAGCTGAACTTATCGAACGGGAAAAAGAGGTTCAGATTGAAGCAAAGGCCAACATGCCGCGCCTACTTCTCAATCCTCTCGACGTTTTAATTGTCGACCAGTCCGGAAAAGAATTTTCCGGCGGCGGCATCGATGCGAACATCACGGGGGTTTGCGGGGCGGGGATTGTCATGTCGGAAGCGCGAATCACCCGCATCGCCATCCTGGATCTTTCGGAGAAAAGCCACGGCAATGCGCACGGCATGGGCCTGGCCCATGTCACCACGCGCCGTCTTGCCGAAAAGATTGATTATCCCGCCACTTATGCGAATGCGTTGACTTCGCGGGTCATGGCTTCGGGCCGGACGCCGATTGTCATGGACAACGATCTTCTTGCGGTGAAGGCGGCGATCTATTCTTGCAACATTATGGATGAGAGGGAGGTGCGCCTGATGCGCATTCCGAACACCTTGCATTTGCGCGAAGCTTATATTTCGGAGGCGCTATTGCCGGAGGCTATGCGGACGCCCGGGGTAACCGTTCTGGCAGGGCCGGAGCCGCTTCGTTTCGACGGCGAGGGCTGGCTGGCGGACAGGTGGGGGTTTTCCGGCGGGCAGGAGCGGTAAAGCGCCCGGACTATTTTGTTGCCATGGAGAAGCTAAAATTTTCGTTGAACCTGGACTTTTGCAAAAGCAAAAACCTTTGAAATTCAGGCAAAAACTTCGGACAAATCTTGACTCAGCCAGATTCCATAAGGAAAACCTTACCATGAATATCAGCCTCCCCCGTTACCTGAAGCTTCGTGAAACCGACAACGTCGCGGTCGTCACGAACGACGGCGGACTCCCCGCCGGCAGCCGTTTCGCCGACGGCCTGGAATTGATCGAAGCCGTCCCCCAGGCCCATAAAGTCGCTCTCGCCCGCATCGGCAAAGGGGAGGCGGTGGTCCGTTACGGCGTCGCCATCGGTTACGCTTTGGAAGATATTCCCCGGGGCGGCTGGGTCGCCGAAGCGCGGATGCGCATGCCGGAACCGCCCGACCTGGAGACGCTGCGGAGGGGTCTGGACAACTTCACCCCGTTTCGAAAAAGCTTCGAAACGCTGGAAGGCCAAACTTTTCAGGGCTACCGGAATCCGGATGGTTCGGTAGGCACCAGAAACATTCTCGGGATAAGCACCACGGTGCAGTGCGCCGCGCCGATCGCCCGCATCGCCGCCGAACGCATCCGCTCCGAGCTTTTGCCGCGTTACCCCAATGTGGACGGGGTGGTGGCCATAGAACACGTCTATGGCTGTGGAGTGGCGATTGACGCACCGGACGCCTATATCCCAATTCGCAGTCTGCAGAATATTGCGAAGAATCCGAACCTGGGGGGCATGCCTCTGTTGGTCGCGTTGGGTTGCGAAAAACTCACCCCGGAACGATTCTTCTCCGCCGGGGTTTTTCCGGAATCCTGTTTCGCGTCGGACGGCCGGCCGCCGCTGGTTTCCCTTCAGGACGAGAGCCTGAACGGGTTCGAGAGCATGGTCCGGGCGATTATGGACGCTGCGGCCGGCCGCCTCGCCATCCTGAATGAACGGAAACGCGTCACGTGTCCGGCGGCGGATTTGGTGCTGGGTTTGCAATGCGGCGGGTCGGACGCATTCTCGGGGGCGGCGGCGAATCCGGCGGTGGGGGTGGCGGCGGATCTGTTGGTGCGGGCCGGGGGCACGGTGTTTTTTTCAGAGAATACCGAAGTGCGGGACGGCATCGGCCAACTGGTGGCGCGGGCGGCAAATCGCGAGACGGCGGAAGGTCTTCTGGACGCCATGGCCTGGTACGACGCCTACCTGGAGAGGGGCGGGGCGGATCGGAGCGCGAACACCACCCCGGGCAACAAGAAGGGCGGGCTCAATAACATTGTCGAAAAATCCATGGGGTCGATTGCGAAATCCGGGAGCATGCCGATTTGCGGCGTGTTTGGCATTGGCGAAAAAATTCCGGTGGGAACCAAGGGGCTGCTTTATGCGGCGTCGCCGGCGAGCGACATTGTTTGCGGCCCGTCCCAGGTGGCGGCGGGGATGAATCTTCTGGTGTTCGTCACCGGCCGCGGGACGCCGTACGGTTTGGCGGAAGTGCCGGTGGTGAAGGTGGCGACCCGTAGCGAGCTGGCGCGGCGTTGGCATGATTTGGTCGATGTTGACGCCGGGCGGATTGTCGCCGGGGAGTCGGACATCGATGAGGTCGGGGCGGATTTGTTCCGTCTTCTTCTCGAGGTGGCGAGTGGACGGAAGACCTGCGCCGAGCGTTTGCGGCTTCACAATTATATGGCGGTGTTCAATCCCGCCCCCATTACCTGATGGAACTCCTTCACCGCGTCCAGGAGCGCCACCATGTTCGCCACCGGCGTCAGGGCCTGGACGTTGTGAATCGCGTTCATGATGAAACCGCCGCCAGGCGCGAATAGGCGTAACCTTTCCAGAACTTCCTTCCGCACCTCCGCCGGCGTCCCGAAGGGAAGGGTCTTCTGGGTGTCCACCCCGCCGCCCCAGAACACCAAACGCTCGCCGTAAGTCTCCTTGAGGCGCGCCGGGTCCATGCCGGCGGCGGAACATTGCACCGGATTCAATATGTCGAAGCCGGAATCAATCAGGGGGCCGATGAAGGACTCGATGGCGCCGCAACTGTGTTTCAAGGTTTTCCAGGGGGTGTTCTGGTGAATCCAGGCGTTGATCTTTTGGTAATAGGGCTGGTACATTTCGAGGAAGGTGTCCTTGGAACAGAAGGTGCTGATTTGCGTGCCGAAGTCGGTGCCGCAGACAAAGACCACGTCGTAGGCGTCGGGACCGACCGCCTTGAGGATCTTCTCCAGGTTGGCCAGGGCCACTTCGGTTTGCCGGGTGAAAACCGCGTGGATAAAATCCTGCCGCGCCGCCACCGACATGTACCATTCGGCGATGTCGCGAATGCCTTTGGGATGTTTCATGAACACGGCCGGAACGTTCGCGATGTCCCCCAAGGCTGTCCCCGGGAGACCCGCCACCACCGCCCGGCCGTGCCGGCGCGCTTCCCGGGCGTGTTCGGCCAGCCGCTGCAATTCGGCGTCCGTCAGCAGGGTGAATTCTTCCGTGTTGTCCTGAACGCTTGGGTCGTCTTCGTCAAACTCGCCCTGGCGGATAATCGCGTCGAAGAAGTAGCCCGAGGCCGGCATGCGCCCGCTTGGGGGGACGGAGCGGTCGCCTTGGGGATAGCTGACGGCTTCGCCTTTTTCGTTGAGGTCGATTTGCATCTCTTGGGGGATTAAAACCGTTTGTCCCCACAGGGTTTTCCATTCCTTCCATTTGCCGTCAAGCGGCACCCCGAACATATTGACGAGAGGCAGGCAGGCGGTGAAGTCCACGCCCATGGCGTCGGCGAGATCGTCTTCGACGAGGCCGAGCATCTGGTAGGGTTCGTGAACTTTGACCGGCCGTTTTTCCAGGCCGAAATGCCCGCGCAGTTCCGCCACCACGCTGCAGTGTATTCCCGAGCAGCCGTGACTGCCGAAATCAAGCGGCACTCTTCGGGGCTGGCGGTGATTCAAGGCGGCCAAAACCACTTCTCTGCTGTCTTGCATGGCTTATCCTCTCTCAACGCGAATCAGTGGCGTCATGCCGTCCCAGGGTGTTGACGACATAGTGAATAGCCGGCGAACTGATCCCGTGCATCCATTCCCGCGCTTTGATGAATACCGCCCGCTGACTCCCCATCGACACCCAATAAGCCGCGCACAGGCAGACAATCGTCACCGTCAACGCCACCCGCCGAATCCACGGGGGAATGCTGCCGCCGGCGTGCAGGGCGCCGGAGTCGATTTCGCGTTTCCGGCTGTACATGAGTTCGTAGAACACGATCGTCACCACCGTGAACACCAGCGCCCAGCGGGTCATCCGCGCATCCGAACCTATCAGCGCCCACAGGCAGTACATGCAGGCGAACAGGCCCACGAAGGAATAGAAAACGTATTGGCGTTCCGTGGCCATTTTCTTGTAGCCTAAAATCTTGAGGGCGGCCGAGGAATAAATGTAGGGCAGTAGGGTCAGGATTACGGTGATGGAAGCGATTTTTCCGAACTGCTGCCCGGCCGTCGGCGACATGGTGAAGAGAACCTGGAGGGACATCAGGGCGGCGATGATGGCCAGGCCGGCCGAGGGACTCCCCCACTTGTTTTCGCGGGCGAAGACGTTGGGGAACAGGCCGTCCTTGGCGGCGGCGTTGGCGGTCTGCCCCGACATCAGGGTCCAGCCGCCCAAGGCGCCCAGGCAGCCGATCGCCGCAGAAAGGGCCACGGCTTTCCCCGCCGTCGGTCCCAAAGCCAGCACCACCGCGTCGGCGAACGGGGCCGACGAGGCGACCAGTTCCTTATTGGGGATTATACCCATAATGACGGTCGAGGACAGGATATAACAGACGGCGGCAATCAAAACGCCGGCGACGGTGGCGATGGGGACGTTCTTCCCCGGGTCCTTGACGACCGCCGCCGACACCGACGCCGACTCGACCCCGATGAAGGACCAGAGGGTGAAGTTGAGGGTCATGCCGATGGCGGACATGGTGCTTTGCCCGGTGACGTTCCAGGCCGCCCAGTAATTGGCGCGGGAGAACCAGAACCAGCCGAGGAAGGCCATGCCCAAAATCGGGATTAGGGCCAGGATGGTGGTGAAGGACTGAATCCGCGATACCAGCCGTGCCCCGCGGATATTCGCGTAGGCCAGGAGCCAGATTACGGAGATTTGGGTGAGGGCCATCACCACCGGCTCCTTCAGCCCGGGGAAGAACTGGGACAGATAACCCAGTCCGGCCACCGCCAAGCCGACGTTCCCCACCACGGTGGCTATCCAGTAAACGAGGTTGGTCTGAAAGCCCATGTAATCGCCGAAGGCGAGTTTGGAATAGGCATACGGCCCGCCGGCGCCCGGGGAGAGGGTGGCGTTTTTGGCGAAGACCAAAGCCAGGGCGATGGAGCCGGAGATGGTCACCAGCCAGCCGAGGATGGTGACGCCGCCGATGGCGGCGAGGTTGGCGGGGAGCATGAAGACGCCGGAGCCCATCATGTTTCCGGCGACCATCAGGGTGGCGGGGACGAGTCCGATTTTGTTGTTGTCGGCGAGTGCCATAAGTCTGGCCTTTGCGAAAAAGGGTCGTGAAGAAGCGTTCCCAAGGAAATGCCTCCCCATGGGAGCTACGTTTTGCATAATCACCATTCAAACCGCCGAATGGCGATTTTGTAAAATTAAAAACCCCGGAAATTCGGGCAAAAACGCTTTTTGCCAAGTGACGATTGGCGGTTGAATCGTCACTTGGCAAAATTTCAGTTATTAAGGATGTTTCGACCGTTTTCCGGGGATTCTGTTAGGGATTACCGCAGGAAATGCGGTTTATATTCGCTTTATCATGCTTGAATTCATGGCGGCAGTGGAGACAATCTCATAGCAAACTGTTCGAACTAAATTTTTACCAAATTCCAGTTCTAAATAAGGACACCGACATGCACGACCCGATTGGACCGGCGTTTTCCGCCATGCTTGAGGAACTGGCGTCCCTTTTGGCGAAAATCGATGCGTCGGCTGTGGGAAAATTGGCGGGGGCGGTTCATTCCGCCCCCAATGTTTTCACGGCTGGGGCTGGACGGAGCGGCTTGTTGTTGAGGTGTGCGGCGATGCGTTTCATGCACCTTGGCATAGCGACGCATGTGGTGGGGGAGGCGGTTACCCCGGCGTTACAAGCCGGGGATCTCCTCTTGCTGTTGTCGGGATCGGGCGAGACCGGCAGTTTGTTGGCGCTGGCCGGAAAAGCGCGGACGTTGGGTGCCAGGTTGGCGTTGGTGACGGCGAATACCACTTCCACGCTGGCGGGTTTGGCGGAGTTGTCGGTTATAGTCCCCGCGCCAACCCCCAAGGCGGCGGTGCGGGATTGTGTGGCTTCCATCCAGCCGATGGGCAGTCTTTTCGAACAAGGGGCGTTTCTTCTGTTGGAGGCGGTGACGTTGGAACTGATGCGGCGGCGGGGGAATACTTCGGAGGGGATGTTTGCAAGACACGCCAAT
This sequence comes from Planctomycetota bacterium, assembly GCA_031555915.1. Lineage (GTDB taxonomy): Bacteria > Planctomycetota > SZUA-567 > SZUA-567 > SZUA-567 > JAJBSZ01. The sequence continues at coordinate 113 of JAVBTZ010000045.1, read as the reverse complement.
TTGGAGTGATTCGGGGGGGGGATTTGGGGACAGTCATGAATGGCGCTGAAATAAGGTTAATCCTTTGCGAGGCGATGATTTAAAATAATTTTTTACCACAGAGAACACAGAGA
>JAVBTZ010000200.1:0-7514 GCA_031555915.1 Planctomycetota bacterium | reverse complement strand
GGCGTTCTTCCTCCCGCCGGCGTTCTTCATCGCGGCGGCGGCGTTCCTCTTCGCGGCGGCGTTCTTCTTCCCGCCGGCGTTCTTCTTCCCGGCGGTAGTCGCGGTCTTTGTCGCGGTAGTCCCGATCCTTATCCCGGTAGTAACGGTCGCGTTGCCGGTAATAGCGGTCGCGTTGGCGGTAATAGTCGTCCCAATCGGCGTCCCAAGTGGTGGGTGGAACTGGGGGATGATCGTAATAAAGGGGCGGCCGGACGTATTGCTTGGATACCGAAGGTGGGCCGATGATGATTACCGGCGGCGGCGGCCGGGTGGGTTCGGCTTCCACTTGGGTGACGACCTGGGGCGTAACCACGACATTGCCGCCGATGGCGTTGTAGAGGATGCCGTTGTAGACGCGGTCCCTTTCGAAGATGGAGCCGGTGAGGCCCTTCTGCTGCGCCTCGCCGTAGGCTTCCAGGACCAGGCGGGTAACTTCGCCGCTGCGGACGTGGAAACGGAGGCGGTCGCCGGAGCCGCCGTATAGCTCATAGGTACCGCGGCGGAGGACCATGTTGGCGGAGCCGTAGGGGGGGATATAGGTGCCGCCCCAGCCGAAGTCTTCGCGGTAGAGGAAAAACTGGCGTAATTCCTGGTTATAAACCAGGTAATAGTGACCGTCGTCGTGATTGGTGATGGCGAGGAGGCCTTCCTTGTTTTGCAGGGTGATCATTTGCAGGCCGGTGGGGGTATCGACCACGATATCGTTCGCTAAAGCCGCTGGAGGCGCGGTATAGGCGAGGATCAAGGCAAGGATCAGGGCGGGTAGCGCTTTGGACATGAGGATCTCCTCGGGTGGTTAGGGCTACAACGCGGCATTTGCGGGAACCGCATCCGCAAATGCCGCATGAAATTAGGTTTATCGGTAATCCGAGAAGCGGTGGTAAAAACGGCACGATATACCGTTCACCATGCAACCTTTTGATCACACGGCTGTTGTGGGGGCAGTTCCCACAACAGTCGTGTAGTAGGATTAGAGCTTGTCCGAAATAAACTTTAACCTCTTCAGTTTCGGTCAATCTTCCTTCCCTGTCAATTCTAAAAACATCGGGCAAAGTAAAGAAAAAGGCGCACCGAACTGGCGCGCCTTTTTGCCGCACAAGCAATAATCTTGGGCCAGCGCCCGGCTTCAATGTCCGCCGTCGGCCCGCTTGCCGCCAATAATCTTCTCCACCTCGGCGAAAGCCCGGTCGCGAATCGCCGCGGTGTCGCCTTCCAGGTTCAGGCGTAACACGGGTTCGGTATTGGAAGCGCGGATGTTGAACCAATAATCCTCGAAATACATGCTTAGGCCGTCCAGGTGGAATACTTCCTTGGCCCGGTTGTTGCAGGCTTCCTCCACTTGCGCCATCACCTTGCCCGCGTCCTCCACCACAAAATTGACTTCGCCGGAGGCAAAGTATTTTTTGAACGGGGTAATCAGCTCCGACAGCTTTTTACCGCTTTTCGACACTACGTTCAAAACCGACAGCATGGCCATTTCGGCGTTGTCGGTGTAATGCAAATCGCGGAAATAGAAGTGGCCGGACAATTCGCCGGCGAAAATCGCCTTGTCCTCGCGCATCATGGCCTTGATGAAGGAGTGTCCCACCCGGCACAATTTCGCCACGCCGCCCAGGCGTTCGATCTCCTCCTTGACCACCTTGGAACTGCGGAGATCGTAGAAAATCGTCGCGCCCGGTTCCATGGCGAGCATTTCGCTGGACAGGAGGGCGGTGATGAAATCGGCGGGGATCATGTTCCCCAATTCATCCACGTACATGCTGCGGTCGCCGTCGCCGTCGAAGGCGACCCCGAGGTCGGCGCCGACCTCTTTCACTTTCGCCATCAAGGCCCGCATGTTTTCTTCCTTGATGGGATTGGCTTCGTGATTGGGGAAATTCCCGTCCGGTTCGAAATACATGGGGATCAGTTCGCAGGGCAATTTTTCGAACAGCTTGGGGAGAAACGCGCCCATGACCCCGTTTCCCGCGTCCACCACCACGGTGAGGGGCTTGATGCTGCCGGCGTATTTCAGCAGGTTGGCCCGGTATTCCGTGAAAATTTCCTCCTGCCGTACCGTTCCCACCCTGGCCGCCGGGGTGAAGGCGTTCTTCTGGACCAGTTTTTCCATTTCGGCCAAGCCGGTGTCGTAGGCCACCGGAATCGCCTCTTCGCGGCACCATTTGCAGCCGTTATATTTGGCCGGATTATGGCTGGCGGTTATCTGCACTCCCGCGTTTGCCTTGAAAAACGCGGTCGCGAAATACAGCATTGGCGTCGAGGCCATGCCCAAATCAATCACGTCCACGCCCTGCTTGGTAAGCCCCCGAATCATCGCCTGGGCCAAACCCACTCCGGATTCCCGCATGTCCCGGCTCACCACCGCCAGCTTGCATTTAAGGACCTGCGGCGCCGCTTGGCCAATCGCCTCGAACAGCGTTTCGTTTACCTGGTCCGGATAGGTGCCTCGTACATCGTAGGCCTTGAAAATTCCCATAATGCGTCTCCTCCTTTGCCCATCTCCCCGGGAGGCAGCCCCGTACCAACTTTTTCCGCCCCCGGAAAACCCTAAAGCGGCATTAGAACCCCAAACCAGCGCATAAGCAAGCAAAAAGCCTATTTTTTACTCCCCTGTCCTTTCCGCTTGCGGATTGACCAGCCGAAATGGCCTTGGCGCTTTCCCAGGGAGAAGTATTCGCCATGGGCAAAGCAGAGGAGATCGGCCCGGTCCAGGCGGAATTTACCGTCTGCATCGATACAGTTTTCCGTTACCGTCACCCCCTCCACCCGGGCCAGAAACAAGTCGTGGCTGCCCAGGGCGAGGCGTTGGGTCACTTTGCAGCCGATGTTGATGGGCGCTTCGGCCACGCCAGGGCAGTTCACGCCGGGGACCTCGCAGCGGGTGAAGCCGGTGGTTCCCCATTTGTCGATGTCGCGGCCCGACACCACGCCGCAGTAGTCCACGCCTTTGGCCATGGCGCGGGAGGGGATGTTGACGACCAGTTCGCCGGTGGCGACAAGCATCTCGTAGGAAAACCGGCTGGGGCGGATGGAAACGGACAGCATGGGCGGGTCGGAGCAGATATTGCCGCACCAGGCGATGGTGATGAGGTTGGCGGTGCCGTCGGTACCCTGGCAGCTTACCAGGGCAGCGGGGGCGGGGGCGACGATGTTGCCGGGTCTCCAGGTGATTTTGGGGGAAAGGGGATTTGCGGTTGCCTCTTTGTTCCGGAGAGGTTTTTTCTTTCTGCCGGTCATTGGCTCTCAATCCTTCCACGGGCCGTCCGGCCCCACCAGGATATTGTCGATTAGCCGCACCCCGCCAATTTTGATCGCCCCCGCCATCAGCACCAAATCATCCACCTTCTCCACCTCTTCCAAGGTCTCGGGGGACACGATATCCAAATAATCAACCTCGATATCCTGGTCCTTGAGGATATGTTCCTGCATGGCATTGGACAGCTTGAAGGCGTCCGCCTCCCCTCCCTGAATCATCTTCCGGCCCAAAAGCAAAGCCTCGCGGAGGGCCAAAGCCCGCTCCCGGTATTCCGGCGGAATGTTCCGGTTGCGGCTGGACAAGGCTAGGCCGTCCTCTTCGCGGATAATCGGGCAGACGATTATTTCCACCGGAAAATTCAAGTCGATGACCATGCGCTGCACCACCAGCGCTTGCTGGGCGTCCTTCTGGCCGAAGTAGGCCCGGGTCGGCCGCACCAAATTGAACAGCTTCGCCACCACGGTGGTGACGCCGCGGAAGTGGCCCTGTCCCCGGGACATGCCGCAGAGGCTGCGGGTCAGGAGATGCACTTCCACCGAAGTCTGGGCGCGGGGCGGATACATTTCTTCGGGGCTGGGGTGGAAAATCAGGTCGACGCCGGCTTTGTCGGCCGCTTCCAGGTCTTCGTCCCAGGTTCGGGGGTAGCGGTCGAAGTCTTCCCCGGGCATGAATTGGGCGGGGTTGACGAAGATTGAGGCGATGGTGAAATCGTTCTCGTGTACGGCGCGGTCCATTAGGGAGATGTGGCCTTCGTGCAAGGCGCCCATGGTGGGGACGAATCCCACTTCGGTGCGTTTGGCGGTAAGTTCGTCGGCTTCGGCCCGCATTTCGGCGATGGTTTCGATGATACGCATGATACGCTTTCCCTATTTAGGCAACAATTCAGAAAAACTTTCCACTATATAATCCGGCTTAATCTCCCACTCCGCCGGATCCATTCCACCCCATTTCACCAACACCGTGTCCATCCCCGCCCCATGCCCGCACTGAATGTCAAAAGTGGCGTCCCCGACAAACACGCAACGCTCCGGCCCCACTCCCAATTTCTCCGCCGCAAACAACGCCGGCTCCGGACCAGGCTTATGACCGGTAGTGCATTCCGGCGTGACCAACAAATCGAAGTAGGAGTCGAGTTCCAAATAATTGAAAAACGCCTCCAAACTGTAAAGGCGCCGCGAAGTCACGCAAGCCACCCGCTTGCCGCTTTCCTTCAATCGCGCCAACCCCTCCCTCACCCCTGGAAAAGCCTGCAAACAGCCACGGTAACCTTCCATGATGCCGTTTCCATAAGCCACTCCGGCCCGCTCGTAAAATTCCTCTTCCCGCCCCTCCCCCAGCAAAATGCGGATCTGCTTCGCCATCGGCAATCCCACCGTCGCCGCCACCAGCTTCCGGTCCAACTCCCCCACCCCCATCCGCTCCCCCATCGCGGCAAAGGAACGGTAAATCAATTCGCGGCTGTCCAGCAAAGTTCCGTCGGCGTCAAAGAGATATGCGTCGTATTCCTTCATCTGCCAAGTCCATCCTTTCCAGAAGTTCACTCACCGTCAGGTCCAGGACGGGATGCAAATAATCCGGGTCCAAATCCGCCAGCGGACACAGGACAAAACCCCGCTTCGCCATTCGGGGATGCGGAATCAGCAAACGCTCCCCCTCCTCGACCACTTCGTCGTTCCACAGGAGGATGTCGATGTCCATGGTTCGGGGCCCCCAACGGACCTCACGCGCCCGGTCCCGCCCCAGCGCTTTCTCCAAGGCCTGGATCTCGTCGAGGAGTTCCAGGGGAGACAAAGTGGTCTCCAACAGGGACACCGAATTGTAGAAATCGCCCTGGTCGGCAGGCCCGCCCACGGGACGCGTTTCATAAACCGGCGCATTACGCAGTAAATGCGTGGCGCGTAAAGCCGCCAAGCCCTTCCGGGCCGCCGCAATATTCCCCTCGCGGTCTCCCATGTTGCTGCCCAAGCCCACGTAAACGTATGCCATCTCACACCAAGCCCCGGTCGCGGAGCGCCTGTTCGAAAGCCTCGTATTCCTCCCGCAGCCGCGGCATCAGCGCCGCCACCTCCTTGAGTTTACCGTCCTTGGCCAATCGCTCGCACTTGAACGCCACCTCCCGCAAGCGTTCCCCGCCGGCGGTGGCGGCCACGCTTTTCAGGGAATGCGCCTCGCGTTCGGCGTCCTTGGCCCTTTCGCCGTCCACCGCCGCTTCGAGGCTTTGCAGGATAATCGGCGTCTCAAGGACCATCGCCCCCACCACCTCGCGGGCCAAATCCTCATCCTCGACCGTGGAGGTCAACAACTTTCGGTAATCGAACACCGGTAAGTCGCTCATCATGACCCTTTCGCAGGCAAGCATCCCCGGTAGTCACAACGTTCACGCCACTCCGTTCTATTCGGCCGCGAACAGGATAATCCCCGCCGCAACCGCCAGATTCAAACTCTCCACCCCGCCGCGAAGCGGTATGTGCACCCGCGCGTCCCCAAGGCCGGCGATGTCCTCCGGCACCCCCCCTTCCCCGCCGACCAGCAGCGCGAACGGCGCCTTCAGGGGAACCCGGCGGTAATCCTCCGCCGGCAGAGCCGCCGAGGCCAGCACCAATTTGCTGCCGGCGGCGCGGGCGGCATTCCAAGCGGCGGCGAACTCGTCCCGGCTTACGGAAAAACAGGGAAAATGGAAGGCGGCGCCCATACTGCCACGGAGAAATTTGGGACCGGTCGGATCCGCCCCCTCCACAAACACGCATAGCGTACAACCGGCCGCCAGGGCGGTGCGGGCCAGCGCGCCGGCGTTCCCCGGGTCCTGCACGCCGGCGGCGACCAACCCCCGCAGGCCCGGTTGCCGGAAGGCTTCGGCAAAAGCCCTGGCGTCCCGCCGGATATTAAGGATTAAGCCCAGGCCGTCCGGGCTCTTCAAACCGGAAATTTTATGGTAACAATCGTCCGCGAGGCTGATTCGCTCCACTTCCAATTGCCCGGCCAGTTCGAAGATTTCCCCGGCCCCCGCCTGTTCCCCGCCATGGTCGGAAATCAACAGGGCCGCCGGCTCCAGAATGCCGTTGTTGGCGGTCAGGCCCTCGCGGCACAAACGCACGCCCTCCGCCAGGGTCAGGCCCAGGCGCTCCCGGTATTTCGCTTCGCCCAGGGCCGCCCAGTCCTTGAGACGCGGATTGGCGCGGCCGGCGATGCGTTTCAATTTGCGTAGTTCCGACTGGGGAATCATCCCTACTTGTCCACCTCGGCTTCCAACTGCGCCGCCGCTTCCGCCGACACGTCGAAATTGGTATAGACGTTCTGGACGTCCTCGTTTTCCTCCAGGAGGTCGATCAGTTTGGCAATCTTCTGCGCCGACTCGTAACCGACCTCGATGCGGTTGTCGGGGATAAGCTGCACTTCCGACACCTGCGTTTCTATCCCGGCCTTTTCCAACGCCTCCCCCACCGTCAGGAATGCGGTCGGATCGGTGTAAACTTCGTAAAACGAATCCTGATCCACCACGTCCTCCGCCCCGGCTTCCAGGACCACGTCCATGAGTTGCTCTTCCGTGGCCTTGTCCTTTTCGATCTGGAACACGCCTTTCCGCTGGAACATATGCAGGACCGAACCTTGTTTGCCGATCTTCGCCCCGGCCCGGTCGAAGATGAAGCGGATTTCCGGCCCGGTGCGTTGCCCGTTGTCCGTGAGGCACTCCACCACCACCGCCACGCCGTCCTGGGCATAGCCCTCGTATGTCTGGTTCTCGTAGCCGGCGCTGCCGCCGACCGCCTTCTCGATGGCCCGCTTGATATTATCCTTGGGCATATTGGCCAGGCGGCACTTGTCCAGGACCAACCTGAGGCGCGGATTCTCCTCGGGTTTTCCTGAGCCGCCCTCTTTCACCGCCGTGTAAAGTTGCTTGATCAGCTTGGAAAGAACCTTGCCCTTTTTCTTGTCCTTTGCCGCTTTCTTGTGCTGAATGTTGGACCAATGGCTATGTCCGGCCATGCGAATCTCCCCATTGCTGGTTTGTGGACGTTTACTGGAAAACGAGCCAACCGCCGCCAGGTTTTCAGTAAATCCTTGCTGTTTGCAGAATCAGGGCGCCCCCTCGGGAGCGCCCTGAATAAATATAACATATTTATCATTCCAGGCAAATGCAAAGCTGCCCCGAACCGGTAAAAAATACCATATTGCCCGGGTTTGTTTCGCGTTTTCCCGGTTTTCCCTTACATTCCTGCCG
>JAVBTZ010000029.1:0-15811 GCA_031555915.1 Planctomycetota bacterium | reverse complement strand
GGTATCTCCTTTTCGGCAAGGCAAGATACCCAAATACCTACCCACAAATGAAGCGATTGTCAACGCTTTTTGTCGTACCTTGGCGTACGAACAAATTCCGTAACCATATGCTGTAAAATAAATAACGGCCAAGGACGTCCTGGGCCGTACGGTGATATGGAGCGGGCGAAGGGAATCGAACCCTCGTGACCAGCTTGGAAGGCTGGAGCTCTACCATTGAGCTACGCCCGCTTTGTTTAACGCCATGCGATCAGTTCAGTATTCCTGGACATCGCAGGGGGTGCGACGCCGGCACCAAAATGGATGTCTAATACTCGCTTTGCATTGACAAATATCAACAAACCTTAAATAAACCATTCAAGCCGGTTCGGCTGAAAATCGAATCATAAAATATTGCCAATACCATACCTAAAGTCAAGCGACGCGTAAATATACTTGCCTTTCACCTTCGCCGCAAGCAAAATAAAATTATACACGGGGTTTTCAACCAATCCCGACAGTTATCGGCTCAGGCGCAATCGCTTTGGCTGTGCGCTATACTCACATACTATAATATATCAGGATGAATCCCCATGCTTGGAAGAAAGATTCTTCTTCTGCCTCTCGTTGTGTTGGTCAGCATTTTCAACTTTGTTCGGGCGGCAGAAAATGGTAGCGAAAATGCCTTCAATGCGAACGAAACGAGGGAAACGTGGAAGGTAAGCCGCAACATCCTGGAACAAACTGACGATCTCGATCAGATTATCCAAAAAGTTCGCACGCATCAACCGGGCGCGCTTGAACTCTATTGTCAGTGGCTGGAGGTTAACCCCGGCTTGAAGGACGACGTCTCCTCAGTCGGCGCTGTTAGGGGGGCCAACAAAGAAAACCCCGCCGAAAGCGTCGTTGCCGAACTCGATGAAATCCGTTTGGGGGACGCGGCAAACGCCGAACGCCCGAATGCGGCCGAAACGGCGAAGAATCCCGACGCCAATGCCAATGCCAATGCCAATGCCAATGTCAATCCAGCAACCCTGCCGGCAACCCAGGCCAAAGCAATGGGGGAGTCGGCAAATCAGAAAATTGAAAAAGCCAAACCCGCCAGAATCACCGAACGGCAGAAAACCATGCGGCAATTGGCTTTCTTTGCCGGTTTGGTCGAAAAGGCCCGGGATTATGCGGGGAAGGCTCTTTTCAACCCAGACTACGATAAAGCATATCTCCATTCACTCATCCGCGATGCTCTTCTTAAGGATAATGAGCAGAATTCGCTCGCGGTCGAAGCGGTCAGTTTGATCAGCCGCGCCTGGTGCGACGCCGACGCGCTGGTGAAAACCCGCGACGGCCTGTTCCAGACCTACCAGGACGAGATACGCCAGGGGAAGGTCTCCGACGGAACCAGGTTGGCCTGGAGCCTCATACGTGTCGGCGCTTCGCACCCCGACACCCGCATTGTACCCGGGTCTTTTCGTTTCGACGCCAATCACGCCAGAATGCAATTGAGGCATATGGGGGCGGAGGTGGTCGTCGACCTCGAGGCGGGGGACTACAAAAAACGTTTGCGGGCGGAGGTGGACGGTTATCGTTTTCGCAGCGGCTGGCCGGTCTTGTTTCAGAAGCCTTTCGGCTGGATGGCGGAGATGGCCAGGGAGATGCGGGAGAGCGGGGTTGAGCCCGAGTCGCGGCGCGAGTGGGACATTATGGAAGCGCCGGAAGGGCTGATTGCGCTGGCCGCGGGCGAGGGCTCGTTTTGGGAGGTGCCGCGGGCCGCTTTTTATAAGGGGGAACTGCGCGAGGTCCGGGCGATTCCCATGCCTGATGACGCCCTGCTTATCGCCGGGGAATTCACCGAGGCGGCCAAGCGTTTGCACGACGGGGTCATGGGGGACGAGGCCATACCGGAAGCGCTCAGGCAGGCTATGAATCCTGTCCTGATGGGAACGTATTTGCCGATTGACCCGCGGGATTATTTCGACAGCGATTTCTGCCGGCGTTTGATCGAGGCGGATTACCTGGAGTCGCACCTGCCGGGGCTCTCCCCTGAACGCCAGGAGGAACTGGAGGCGTTTCGCCGCGCTTTGGCGAAAATCGACAACGGTTACGACCGCTTCATGGTGGAGTTGGAAAACGATGCATGTCTGGTGGCGGTCACCAAGCCGGACGTGGATTTTCAGGCGAGCGTGGGTGAGGAGGTACGGGATCCGGAAACGGGCGAGACGTTGTCCCGCTACCAGTGGCGGTGGGAAAAGGACGGTCAGACCGGTTACCATTCGCCGCTCCCCGGGCGGCAGCTTAATGCCTTTTCGGTCCTGGAGTATTACCCCGGGCGGCATACGGTCAAGCCGAAGGGCGTGCCGGAATTGACCGAGGTGTGGCATCCCTTGTTGGGGCGGCTGGCGAGTTACCGCCGGAATGACGTTTCCGCCGCGGGAGACGCGGAGAAATGGCTGGAGGCGGTGAAATTGGATATGCGGGGCAGGCGGGACGACACTTCGGGGCCGCTCGGCTGGAATTCGCCTTTGCATGTGCCGGTCCGTGACGACCAGGGGGACCCGGTTTTGGTGGCCACATTGAACGGCGTGGTGCCGAGTCCGGATTTCTCGGGCATGGCCGATCTGCCGAAGCGCCGGGCCGCCCAGGAGGCATGGCTGGACAATGCGGCGCAAATTTTTTCCACCCCGGGCGAATTGGCCCTGATTTACCAGGTGTTTTTCCGTTATTGCTCGGACTCCCCCCTGCCGGAGACGCCGAACCTCATCGGCAGCCATTACGGTCTTTCCGACACGCATCAGACGGTGTATGAATCTTTGGAGCGGCGTTGGGTGGGGCGGCTGATTGGCGATTGCGACGATTTGGCGGAATTTTTCCAGAACCTGGCCGACCGCCAGGGGAAGCTTTGCCAGGTGATGCAGCTCCCTTCGCACGCGGCCGCGGGTTACCTCGAAGAGACGCCGGAGGGGAATTTCGCCTTTGTTGTTTTGCAGACGGGGCCGGTTCTTCGGTTTGTGAGCGCCAGCCGCGAGGGTGCGGTGGAGAAGGCTTACCGCCATTTCGAGGATAATGTCGGCGACACCCAGTTCACCACGGTGGCGGTGCCGGTTTTGCTGCGTTTTGCCGACGAGGAGACGCGTACCGCCTTCGTCTTGTCGGCGCGGATTTATTGGGATCGGAATTATGCCGAGGACATGATTCGGGTGCAGGAGTTTTGGCATTTGCACACCTATTCGGCCGCCGTTAAGGCGATGGAGAAGATGCTTGAGGGCGATCGCGAGGGGGGGAACGTCCGCGAGGTCGGGAATATCAAGGAATTGGCCAGTCTTTACGAGCGGGTGGGGGAGTATGGGAAGTCGGTCGAACTTCGCCGCGAGGAATTGGCGGAGGTGAAGGACGATCCCCAGGCCAATCTCTCCGCCTTGTTGGACATTTCGCTTCTCCACATCACCGCCAAGGACAAGCCCGCCGCCTTGGGGACGTTGACGGAGATGGGGGATCTATTGGCAAAGCTTCGCTTGGAGCGGCCGGAAATTTACCGGCGGGCGGCGGCGTTCCGTTCGTCATGGGCTGCGGCCCTGTCCCGCTTGGGCGAGCCGGAGCGGGCGTGGGAGTTGGTGCGGCATGACGTGGACGAGGCATGGAAGCGGGACGGCAAATTTTCCGACACCCTGCTTCGCACTTTGGTCACCATGTACGACCGGATGTCGATTCAGCGGGACGCTTCCGAGGCCGAGGGCAAGCCGGTCAACCGGGAGGCGATGCGGATTCGTTACAGTGTGCGTTCGGCTTTGGCCAAGGCTTTTGGCAAGGGTTATTTCAGCAAGGACGATTCCTACAACAAAATCAGCAGCCGTTATTTCCTGCTTGGACGTTATGGGGTGGCGGTGGCGGGCAGGAAGGCCGGGCTGTCTTCGTTATGTTTGGCGGGACCGTATCCGGACGGCGAGCGGGACCATGCGGCGCGGGCGGAAGATTTGTCGGAGCTGGATTGGGAATGGTTCAGGGTGATGCCGCGTTTGTATTTGGCCTTTGCCATGGAGATGCTGGATCGGGACGAGAATCCGGAGTTGTACGATCCGGTCATGGCGAGGAGTTGCCTTGAGGAGGTTGGGAATGCGGCGCGGAGGGGTTCGGCCTTGGGTTCGAACGTGATGGCCCAGGACACGGTGATCAAGAGCGATTTGGTGTTGTCTTTCCTCAACCGTGATTTGGACGCTTTCAACCGGGTCATGGCGACGGTGCGGGACAAAAATTACGCGAGCTTGTACGATGACGCGGCGGTGGTGTTCGGGTCGTATTGCGGGCTGATTCCATTGGCGGAGTTTGACGGTTGGATTGAGTCTTTCCATCGTTTTTTCCCTGGCCGGCAGCACTATTTCAAGGCGGCGTACCGGGCGATGGACAAGGAGCATTTTGGTCATGCCGAGCGTTTGGCCGAAGCCACGTCGCAGTTTTTCGTCGGGGACGCGGTGTTGGCGGGCGAGGTCGAGGGGTTGAAGGGGGCGGTGGATCGGTTGCGCAGGCTGCGTTTGGAGCAGGGTTGGGACGACCGGGATTGGGCGGCATTGCCCGGCCGGGCGTTGGAGCCGGCGGCCGTGGTTTGGTTGCGGGAGATTGTGGACGTGATTGAGTAGGCGCCGCGCAGAAATAAGGCGACCTGGTTTATTTAACCACAGAGACACAAAGGACACAGAGAACCACAACCACAAACAACCTTTAATATCTGGCATTATTAAGTTTTTCGGTTGCGGTTCTCTGTGTCCTTTGTGTCTCTGTGGTTAAATAAAACTGACTAACTTATTTTACGGGGCACAGGGCGCTTTGCCGATGCCGCTACCGTATCCTGCGGTAGGTGTATGACGGCCTCCCCACCGACCCGTACTCCATCTCCACCGCCACTTCGCCCGTCGACACCAAATACTCCATGTAACGCCGCACCGTAACCTTCGACAACCCCAATCTGTCCCCGAGTTCGGCCTGGGTTATGAGCGATCCCTCGGGGATGGCCTCCAGGCAATTACGGATAATCTCCAGGGTCTTCGGGTGCATGCCCTTATGCACCCGCGCGCTCTCGGAAAGGAGCCCGGGACGGAGGGTGTTGTCCAATTCCTCCTGGGTGGTTTTGCCGCTGGCGTGCAGGAGTTCCCGCATCTTTTGGTAATGCGCCAGGGAGTCGCGGAAACGTTCGTAACTGAAGGGTTTAATCAGGTAATCCACAAAACCCAGCTTCTGGGCCCGGTTGATGAAATCCGTATCGTCGGCCGCGGTCAGAAAAACCACGTCCGTAAGGCATCCCGCCGCCCGCAATTCCGCCAGCAGATCCACGCCGTTGCGGCCCGGCATGAAAATGTCCAGAATCATCAGGTCAATCCTCTCCTCCTTGAGAGCCTCTTCCGCCGCCACGCTGTTTCCGGCCCGCCGCACCACTTTGAAGCCGGGCACGCTGTCGACATATTTGCAGGTGATCTCCATCACCATCGGGTCGTCCTCCACCACCAACACCTGAATCATGGCTCTGTCCTTCCCACCCCGTTCACCGGCAACCGGGCGCAAAACAAAGTCACCCCCCCGCCCGACGACACCTCGATGGAACCGCCATGCGCCTCCAGTTCCTGCCGCACCAGAAACAGCCCCGTTCCCCTGCCCTCGCCCTTGGTGGAAAAACCCTTGCAGAAAATCTCCTCCCGGTTTTCCGGCAGGATCCCCCCGCCATTGTCCTCCACCAGCAACCGGAGGCGCCCGGCGTGCTCCCGCAAATCCACTCCAATCCGCCCGTCGTGCCGGGGATTATCCTTCGTCGCGTCCAGGGCGTTGTCCACCAAATTGCCCAATACCAGCACCAGGGAATGCGCCAGTTCGGGACTCGGTAGCGACTCCATCCCGCTCCCCGGGCTAATCGCCAGCACCACCCCCTTCTCCCGCGCGGCCGAGAATTTCCCCAGCATCAAACCGGCGATCATCGGCTCCTTGAAAGTCCTCAGGAGTTGGGTGTGAAGCTGTCCGTGCCGGGACTGGGTGGTCTGCACGTAACCCTTGGCCTGTTCGTATTCGCCCAGTTCCAGCAAGCCCAGAATCACGTGCAGCTTGTTCGAGAATTCGTGCGAACTGGCCCGAAGCGCCTCGACCAGTTGCCGGATGCCCGTGAGTTCCTCCGCCATCCGCATCAGTTGCGTCCGGTCCTGCAGGGTCTTCACCGCCCCCACCACCTGCTCCCGCTCGCGAATCGGCACCATGTTGGCGATGAAAACCCGGCCGTTCATCCTGAGTTCCCCGCCGAACTCCGACTCGCCGGCCGACACCACGCTGGGAAGGCGGCTGTTGGGGAGGACGTTGTCGATGGCCAGGCCCTCCACCTGGAGTTCCCCCAGGCCGAGCATTTTCCTGGCGCTGGCGTTGATGAGGCTGATGCGGCCGCGATTATTGATTGCCACCACCCCTTCGTGCATCGCTTCGATGAGGGAATCGTGACGGTTGAAGACTTCCAGAATTTCGCCGGGTTCGTGGCCGTGCAGATTTTTGGCGACGTATTGGGCGAGAATGAACGAGCCGACCAATCCCGCGGAAAGGCCGGCCAGGGCGAAGACAATCGAGGAAAAGGTCAGGTGGCCTGTTTCGTTCTCGACCCGCTCCCGCAGCGCCCCCGCGATCACGAACCCCAACTGTTCCGCCCCGTCGAACACCGGGGCGTAGGCCCGCATGTAGCCGCCGGTGGCGTCGTCGAGGGTGGAATTAACCGGACTGGCGTAGCGCCGGGCCTGGTAGAGGACGTCCTTGACGTCGTCCCCTTCCTGGACCTGGCCGATGAACTCGGGGTTGGCGTGGGAGTAGCAAATGCGGTTCATGTCGCAGACGATTATCTGGTCCACCGACGCCGAGGCGGCCAATAAATGCATCACCAACGATTGCACGGCGCCGTTGTACGGGGAATCCCTCAGCCCCTCCTTAACCTCCGGCAGTTGGCTCACCATTCCCGCCGTGTCCATGAGCTCCCGGGTGAAAATTTTACGCGTCCGCTCCCTGAACATCCCCACGTTCAGGATCAGGGTCACGAGGCTCGCGGCCAAAACCGCCGCCAGCACCCCCAGGGTTATTTTCGTGCGAATGCTCATGTCGGCTATGCTATCACATTTTTAATGACTTCCCCATAGCGTACATATAAAATAATTTACGGCCGGGATGGACAGTAATCACCGGATGGCGCCGCCGCCGGGAGATGCGCCAAGCGCTATTTTTTCGCGAAAATAATCCCTTTTTTAAAGGAAAAACCCCAGATTATGCCCATACTCCTTTCCAACGACGACGGCGTCGACGCACCAGGTTTGGCGGCTCTGGCCAAGGCCCTGGCGGGTTTGGACGACCTCGTCGTCTCCGCCCCGGCCGACAACCGCTCCGGCGTGGGAATGGGCATCACCCTATCCCGCGGCCTCGAAGCCAAAAGCCTCCCCGCCGGCGCGGCCGGTGAAGTCCGCTATTCCGTCGACGGCACTCCCGCCGACGCCGCCAAGTTCGGACTCCAGCACCTCCTGAAACACCGGCCCGTCCGCCTGGTCGCCAGCGGCATAAACTACGGCCCCAACCTCGGCGTCAACATCCGCTGTTCCGGCACCATCGGCGCCGCCTTCGAGGCGGTGGCGGCGGGGGTGATGGCCCTGGCCGTTTCGCTGGAGTATGTTCCGGAACCGAATTGGTCGGGGGCGATGTTCTACGCCCGAAAGCTGGCGGAAAAAATCCTCGCCATGCCGAAAATCGACGAACCGTTCCTCCTGAACCTGAACGTGCCGTCGAAAAATCCCGAAGACATCCGCGGTCTGGTGATCGCCCGTCACGGCCGGGGCGGCATCCTCGACACGGTCAAGGTCGAGGGTGACGAGGGCGTCATGCGCCTGGCGCCGGACTGGATAAAGGTCAGTCCCGAGAGCGACTGCGACGCCAGCGCCTTCTACGCCGGCTATGCCGTCGTCACCCCGCTACGTTTTGAAATGACCCACGACGCGGCGTTGGCGCGTCTTCTCACCGAATGGAAGGGCGAGGTCGAATCGTACTCGGAAGTGGTGAAGGGGAAGCGTCCGCTTCCTTAGCACCTGCCATCGCCCAGGCTTTTTCAAACCCGCTGCTGGCGCATCATGACGAGGGGGCAAACGTTTTCAATAGGAGAACCTCATGACCGCGAAAGTCGATTTCAAATACATAAATCCCGATCTCTACCGCCACCCCGGCGAAGTCGAGGCGAAAAGCAAACTGGAGAAATTCCCCGGCTTCCAGAAAGCCATGGCCATGGCCGGAGACAACTCCACCCTCAAGGCCGAGCGCCAGGCCGAAACCGCCTCCATGGCCAAGGTCGGCCCCGGCGTGTACCCCGCTCTCGCCGACTTGTGGCACCAAACCCGGGCCATGTTCACCCTCCCCGACGTCCCCCTCCACATCGCCTGGGACGCCCCCCAGCCCTATGCCCTCCGTGGCGGCAACGACAACCCCGCCGTCATCCTCTCCAGCCGCCTCCTGTCGGAACTCCCTGAAATTGAAATGGAGGCCCTCCTCGCCCAGCAGGCCGGCCTGATTCGTCTCGGCAACGCCCAGCTGATGGCCGCGACCGATTTCGCCCGCTGGTTCCTGGACGCTTACGGCATTTTCGGCGCCCCCGCCGCGATTCCCGCCTGGGGCATCGAAAATTGGCGGCGTTACGCCCTGTTCTCCGCCGACCGCGCCGCCGCCCTGTCGCGGGGGGATCCCGAAGGCGTGGCCCAGCTCCTTGCCCGCGAAGCCGGCGCCGGAGAAAAGGCTTGGGGCGGAGTGGTTAAACCCGACGACCTGCGGGTCCAGGGCCTCGAAGCCCTGTCCCAACGCAACGACTGGTCGAACAACAAAATGAACCGCTTCCTCTTCGCCATGAACCGCAAAAATTCCGTCGCCCTGATCCGCCGGATGGATTTGTTGGACTGGTTCGCCGGGGGAACGCCGGCGAAGATCCTGGCCGGGGAGGTAACCCACCCGGAAGGCGCGAAAATGCACTTCGTCGGCGACCGGGATCCTTCCGCCGCCTATTGGGGCGAGTTCGCTTCCCAGGACCCGGCCGGGGACGGCGGCAAGGGGCACCCGTCCGACGGACCGGCCTGTCCCATGGCCGAATTGATGGGCGTGGCCGAAAAGGGGGTCAACTCCTTCATGAAAGCCGGCGAAGCGTTTTGGAACACCTTGATGGACAACAGCAGGAAAAATTGATCATGCCCAAATTCGGCAGCATTGTTTTGACGCTAATCCTGGGCGGCGGCTGGATCCTGGCCGCCGCTTTGGCCATGGAAGCGCCGCCACCGTTGGAAACTTCCACCGAACCCAAACGCATCAGCGACAACGCCTCCTCCGTCTCCTATCCCAAGGTTCGGGTCAACGTCACCTATCCCGAAACCCGCGACGTCATCCGCCTCGAACCCAAAACCGTCCTCCCCGCCGCCCCGGCCGACCCTGAAACGGACAACCTCGATCCGGTGAAGTCGGCGGTAAGCGGAGCCGATTCGACCCCGGTCTACCGGGGTTCGGCGTCGGATTCCACCGCCGCCACCACTACCACCACCACCGCCTCCGCCGCCGGCGGCGGCGTTTCGCAACTCAATAACCTGACCATCAATCCACCCTCTTCCTCCTCCTCATCAGCAGCAGCATCTGCGGGGAGCTCATCCTATTCCGGTTCCGGCAGCTTCACCTCCTCCCCGGGTAGCGCCGCCGCCGCCGGGTCCGGTATTTCCTCCAGTTATGCTTCCGGTTATTCCTCCAGCTATTCCTACCCCTCCCCTTCTGCCGCCTACTCTTCCGGTTCTTCCGGCGGCTCTTCTGCCAATTCCAACCCCAATCCGGCCGCGAATCCCGCCACCGATTCCGACGCCTCCGCCTTGGTGACGATTGACGAATTTCCCGGGAGTCGCTTCAGCGCCAATCCCGATACCCCGGTCGACCGCGGCGAACGCGTGCTAAGCGAAGACTACCACGGCTCCACCGACAACGGCGGAGCGGCGGGGTCGTCTTTCCAGAGCCTCAGCCAGACTCCGGTGCAATCCGCCCTGGCTTTGTCCTCCCCGGCTTCCGCCTTGACTTCGCCGGCAACATCTTACTACAGTTCCGAATCGGTTGGGGATACGGGCGCACCCACCCATGCCCTCGACCCGGTGAAACGCCTCCCCCGCACCCTCGCCACCCTATACGGCGAGACCATTTCCGAGGACGACGTCGCCCGCGAACTGTGGCGGCGGCGGGGAAAGGAAACGTTCGACTGGCTGGTCGGGCAGAGGATTCTCCGCCGGGAGCTGCGGGAATACGGCCTCACGGTGCGGGACGACGAAGTCGAGGAACAATTGCAGCGCCACCTGGCCGGGCTGCGTAAAGCCTTCCCCTACCTGCGCCGGCCCGACGACCTCACCCGCGCCGCGGCGGGCATGCCCCTGGAGGAGTATCGCGACCGGACGGTGTGGACGGAATTGGCGCTGCGGAAAATCATGCGCGTTTCCGTGCGGCCGAAGGAGGAGGATCTGCGTCGTTATTACGCCGAAATTCGCGCCAATTTCATCAAGCCGGAACGGGTGAAAATCAACCAGCTTTTCATCCCTCCCCAGCCATCCGTTGACTCCGGCGGCATTCCCACCGAGCACGATTGGAAACGGGCCGAGCGGGCGGTGCGGGAGGCCGAGACCCAGTTAAGGATGGGCAGTTCCTTCGACGAGGTGGCGCGGATTTACGGCAGCGGTACGGCCGATCCCCGCTGGGTCGAACGGGGGGAACTCCTTCGCGAACTCGAAGGTCCGGTTTTTTCCATCGAGAAAGGCTCCTTGACGACTCCCATCAAAACCGCGATGGGCTACCATATCCTCAAGGTTTTGGAGCGGGAGGACCGGCGCGAACCCGCTTTCGAGGAGGTCAGGGCCGAGGTGACGGCGCGTTACGAGGAGGAGCGCTTCATTCGGAAAGGCGGCGAATTTCTTGAACTGCTGAAACGCCGGGCCGAGGATGCGGGTGAACTCACCATCGACGCGGATCTGGCGGATGTGGAAGGTCTATTGGAATGACGCCGGAACGGGTGGACGCGGTGGCGGATTTCGCCGGATCGGTCCGGAAAGCCGCGGCTTGCTTTCGGCGGGGCGGGCTCGTGGTTTTCCCGACCGAAACGGTGTACGGGGTCGGCGTGGCGGCGGAGCGTCCCGAGGCGATGGGGCGGCTGCGGGAAATTAAGCGGCGGGACGGGGCCAAACCGTTTCAGCGTTTGGCGGCCGACTTGGCGATGGCGGCGGCGCTGGGGGCGGTGTTTTCCCCCCGCGCGGAACGTCTGGCCGAGAAATTTTGGCCTGGCCCCCTTACCCTGGTGGTGCCGCGCGCTCCCGCCGGGGATGTCACTTGCGAAGATGCCGGCGAGGCGACCCTGGGGATTCGTATCCCTGCTTCGCGCTGGGTCCTCGAGGTTTGCCGGCTTATGCATTCGGCGGTAGTGTCCTCCAGCGCCAATGCGGCGGGTTTGCCGCCTGCCCTCGACGGGGAGGCGGCTTGGCTTTTTGCCGTGGAGGCGGGGGCGGATTTGCTGGTGGACGGCGGGAGCATCGCCGGCGGGATGGCGTCGACGGTGGCGCGGACGGACGGGGACGCATTGCAAATATTGCGGCGGGGCGCTTTGGCCGAAGCCGATTTGCAGGCGGTTTGGCGGGGTTGGGCATCTTCGTAACAGTTTTTGGACAACTTATCCGTTTACCGGGAAAGGCACCCAATCATGGCGGAAGACAAACGCATCGCGGTCGGTTCGGATCACGCGGCCTTGGAAGTCAAGGACCGGTTGGTGGCGCACCTCAGGAACCTTGGCTGGGAGGTCAGGGATTTTACCGAAATCGTCGACGGCAAGGCCGATTACCCCGAATCCGCCCACAAGGTCGCCCAGGCGGTGGCCAAGGGCGATTTCCCCAAGGGCATGCTCCTCTGCGGCACCGGCCTGGGGATGAGTTACGCCGCCAACCGTTACCACGGCGTCCGTGCCGCCTTGTGCCTGGACGAGGAATTCGCCGCCCTCTCCCGCGAGCACAACGACGCGAACATCCTGGTCATGCCCGGCCGGGCCAAGATTTACGCCCCGCAGGAAAAAATTCTCGACAAGTGGCTCAACACACCCTTTTCCGGAGATCCCAGACATGTCAAGCGGATTGAAAAAATCGAAAACTCCCTCCCGTGTTAGCGGTACCAGCGGCGTTAAAACAAAGGCGCGGGTAGATCAACCCTCGGCAGTCAATACCGCTCCGACAAGAGAAATCTATATTCACGGCCGAACCCGTGATTTCACCAGCGATGAGTATTTGGCAGCATGCAACGAAGCCATAGCCGCCCATAAAAGGGGGGATGAGGAGGAGTATATTCGTCTGACCAGGGTTCTGCCTCTGGATCCCAAAGTTGCGAGAGCAGCTAAGATCGCCTGGGGCAGACAGCATCTTATCGATATAGATGCGGATCTAACTGAAGCCAATCTTGTTTGGGGAGAGGGGTGGCTGGATGAGCCAGAAGACTAATCCATTCTTGGTTTTTGTCTCAGCATTCCAATTGATGGAGAACAGACTCGAACAATCCGAAGAGTTTAAGGGGATGCTGGAGAAAGCTCGCGAGATAGTGGCTCCTATTCTTAATATGGCGAAAAACGGTGATACGGTTGAAGATCTTCTGGAATACGAGGTACATCTGCAGAGCATGGATAGGTTTTTAAACCCAAACCCTACCCCGAGCGAAAAGGCATATCTAAAAAACGCTGAAGCGGGATACAAGATGATCGCCAGAGCGGTCGGGCAAATGCGCAAGAATCCGAAGCAATACTTCGAAGCGAATCAATCTTTGAAAGAGGTCGGGGATGATTTTCGAAAATTCCCCACCACCCGGCTTTCAACCCACATCAAGGCCAATGTGCAACGTCTCCAGAATCGAGCGCTGGATTTAACGGAACCTAAAAAGGCGATCCTTCGGGCACGGATATTGTTGGCTAAAGCAACGTTGAAAAAATTGCGGGAACTTCATGAATGCGTGGTCGAGGATCGCGAACGTAAACAACGCGGCCGCGACGCATAGCCTGCACCCGGAGACGCCATGTCCAACCCCGAACCACTCATCCCCGCCGTAGCCATCGACGGTCCCGCCGGCTCGGGGAAAAGCTCCGTCGCCCGCGCCGTCGCCCGCGCCAGGAATTTCCTCTACGTCGACACCGGCGCCATGTACCGCGCCCTCGCCCTCAAAGCCATGCGGGACGGCGAAAACCTCGAGGACGAAACCGCCATGGCCCGCGTCGCCGCCGCCGCCGCCATCCGCTTCAATACGGACGGCACCGAAATAATCCTGGACGGCGAAAATGTTTCCCAGGAAATCCGCAGCCCCGAAGTCACCGCCAACGTCAAATTCATGGCCCGGGTGCCGGACGTGCGTAAACACCTGATCCTACTCCAACGCGCCCTCTGCCGCCAACGGCCCGTAGTCATGGAAGGCCGCGACATCACCACCGTCGTCCTCCCCCAAGCCAAATGGAAATTCTTCCTCACCGCCAGCCCCGAAGTCCGCGCCAACCGCCGCTTCGCCGAAATGCGGGCCGCGGGGCGGGACGTCCAACTCCAACAAATCCTCGCCGACATCAACCACCGGGACGACCTCGACTACCACGTCGGACCCATGAAGGACGCCCGCGACCGCGCCCTGGCCAACGCCGGCATCGTCCACCTCGACACCAGCGGCTTGACCCCCGACCAGGTGGTGCAACAAATTCTCGCCCATATGGAATGATTGGGAATACGCCCATGCCCCTTTTCAACCTGAAATCCAACTTCGACCCGGCCGGGCAGCAACCGGACGCCATTCAAAAACTCACCGCCGGCCTCAAGGCGGGGAAACGGCACCAGACCCTCCTGGGCGTCACCGGTTCGGGGACAACTTTCGTCATGGCCAACGTCATCGCCTATTCGGAAAAGCAGGCCCTCATCCTCTCCCACAAGAAAACCCTCACCGCCCATCTCTATTCCGAATTCCGCCAGTTCTTCCCCGACAACGCGGTCGAGTATTTCGTCTCCTACTACGACTTCTACCAGCCCGAAGCCTACATCCCCCAAACCGACGCCTACATCGAAAAGGACGCCGCGATTAACGACGACCTGGAGCGCCTCCGCCTCTCCGCCACCTCCGCCCTCCTGACCCGCCGCGACGTCGTCGTCGTCGCCTCCGTTTCCTGCATCTACGGCCTCGGCCGGCCGCAGGAATACCGGGACATCGCCCTCACCGTGCAAATCGGGGACACCGTCGACCGCCGCGAATTCCTCGGCCGCCTGGTCCGTATGGAATACCAGCGGAACGACTTCGACTTCCAGCGGGGCACCTTCCGCGTGCGCGGGGACGCCGTCGATGTCTGGCCCGCCTACATGCAGACCGCCATCCGGGTCGAACTGTTCGGGGACGAGGTCGAGGAAATTTACGAGTTCGAGCCCGTGACCGGGCAAATCCTCATGAAATACCAGCACCGGGCCATTTTCCCCGCCACCCACTTTGTCCTGTCGGAGGAGGCGTCGGAACGGGCCACGGCGGGGATTGGCGAGGAACTGGAGGAGCAGTTGGCCCGGTTCAGGAGCCAGGGGAAGCTCCTGGAAGCCCAGCGCCTGGAAAGCCGCACCAAATACGATCTCGAAATGATCGAGGAAATCGGCTACTGCAAGGGCATCGAAAATTACTCCCGCCACTTCGACGGCCGCCGCCCGGGCGAGCGCCCGGCCTGCCTCTTCGACTATTTCCCCGACCAGGACTGGCTCCTCATCATCGACGAATCCCACGTCACCCTCCCCCAAGTGCGGGGCATGTACAACGGGGACCAGGCGCGGAAACGCGTCCTCGTGGACCACGGCTTCCGGCTGCCTTCGGCCCTCGACAACCGGCCGCTCAAGTGGGAGGAATTCCAGGAGGTCGAGCCGCAGTGCATCTATGTGTCGGCGACGCCGGCGCCGTATGAACTTATGGAATCGGGGGCTCCGGTCGAACTGTTGGTCCGTCCGACCGGCCTCGTGGATCCGCCGGTGGAGGTGCGGCCGACCAAGGGACAGGTGCCGGACATCATGGAGGAAATCCGGGCCCGGGCGGAAAAGGGGGAACGCGCCCTCGTGACCACCCTGACGAAACGCCTCGCGGAAGATCTCGACCAATATTGCCGCGAACACGGGCTCAGGACCACCTACCTCCATTCCGACGTCCACACCCTGGACCGGGTGGAGATCCTCCGCGACCTCCGCACCGGAGCTTACGACGCGCTGATTGGGGTCAATCTCCTGCGCGAAGGTTTGGATTTGCCGGAGGTGTCGTTGGTGGTCATCCTCGACGCCGACAAGGAGGGGTTCCTCAGGAACACCACCAGCCTGATCCAAATCATCGGCCGTTGCGCGCGAAACACCGAGGGCAGGGTTATCCTCTACGCCGACCGCATCACCGACGCCATGCGGAAAACCATGGATGAAACGGCCCGCCGGCGGGAGACCCAAATGGCTTTCAACCGGAAACACGGCATTACCCCGACCACGGTGAAACGGGCGATTGAAACCGGTTTGGAGGAATTTTTCGGTACGGACGAGGAGCGTTCCGTCTACATTCCGGCTTTGGGTTCGACCTTGAAGGCGGGGGGGAGATTACGCCGGAGGAGGAGATTCGCCTGTTGCAGATCGAGATGGAGCAGGCGGCGGCGGAAATGCGCTACGAGGAGGCGGCGCGGCTGCGGGATCGGTTGCTGGAACTGAAAGCGCCGATTTCCTACGCCGGCGGACCCGCGCCAAGGGGGCGGGGGAAATGGCGGAAAGGCGGAGGGGGCGGGAAA
>JAVBTZ010000033.1:0-3052 GCA_031555915.1 Planctomycetota bacterium | reverse complement strand
ACTCTTATCCCCCATTTTCACAATTTCACGCCGCGCGCAGTATGGAACGCGTTTCACGCGGCGAACGGGAGGGGATTGGCACAGACGCAAAGGAGCGGGACATGGCGAGAAGCGGAATCAAGCGCACCGTCCGGGGGCATCCGGCGGTGGACGGCGCCGGCGTGCACCTGGTCAGGGTGTTGGGAATCCGCACCAGCAAGGATTTCGATCCCTTCCTGATGCTCGACTCCTTCGACTCCCGCGACCCCCGGGATTACATCAAGGGCTTTCCCATGCATCCCCACCGGGGGATCGAGACCATCACCTACCTGGTGGAGGGCGACATCGAACACCAGGACAGCCTGGGCAACCGCGGTTCGATCAAGTCGGGCCAAAGCCAGTGGATGACCGCCGGCAGCGGCATCCTGCACCAGGAAATGCCCCAGGCCTCGCCCAGGATGCTGGGGCTGCAGATTTGGCTCAACCTTCCGGCCGTCGAGAAGATGGCGGAGCCCGCCTATTTCGACATCGCGGGGGACATGATCGCCTCGGTCAAGGACGGCCCCGCCACCGTGCGGGTCATTTCGGGCGAGTACAAGGGAACGCGCGGCATCAAGCCGAGGCATGTCCAGGCCACGCTCTACGACGTCTGCCTGCCGAAGGGCGAGGAGGTGGCCATCGCCCCCAGGCCCGGCGAGAACGCCTTCGTCTTCCTGCTCGAGGGGGACGCGGTCATCGCCGGGGATCGCATCGAGGAAAAGACCGCCGTGCTCTTCGAACCGGGCGGGGACATCGCGGTCGCCGCCCCGCGGGACGGCGAGGCGCGATTCATGTTTTTCTCTGGGAAGCCGCTCGGCGAGCCGGTGGCCTGGGGCGGCCCCATCGTCATGAACACCGACCAGGAGCTGGAAATCGCCTTCGCGGAGCTGGAGGCGGGCACCTTTGTCAAGCACGGCACGGCGGACGGGCGCTAACGCGCTTTCGGAAATGATTGACCCTCCTTTTGCGTTTTCGGCGTATACTGTGCAAGCCAAAGTGCGCAAAAGGAAAGGTCAACATTTTGCGAAAACGCTGTGGTACGCCGTCAACATTGTAAATGTGGGTGCATCTACGTATGGGAGTTATCGCCTCCCACCCCGAATATAACGGTTCAGTTGTCATTCCGAGCGAGCAAGGAATCCAGGAGGGACATGCCGCTGAGTAAAAACGCTATACATTTGGCTCGTCGGGGCAGCCCCAGCCCATCCAAATGGGGACGGTTTATATTCAGCCACTCTCCCCCCCCCTCTGATTCCTCACTACCGTTCGGAATGACACTTGCGCTGTTGTTCGCCATAAAGCAGCGCTGGCATCATCGTCTTTATTGTACCGTGGTATTCTTTTCCCAAAGTCCGGCGTCACGCCTTGACCACCCTGGCCTTTGCCTTGCCGACGCCCGCCATGGCGTTCCGGGTATCGATAACCAGCTTCGCATACCGCCCGATCAAACCGTAATCCACGCCGTCGTGATTGGTGGCGATGAGCACGGCGTCGTATCGCCGCAGCCGGGCGGCGGTGAGCGGCACCGATTTCAGGGACAATTGGTAATTGCGCGTCCTGGGCAGGACGGGGACGAAGGGATCGTGGTAGTCCACCCCGGCGCCGTGCTTCATGAGCGCGTCGAGCAGCTTGAGGCTTGGGCTTTCGCGGACATCGTCGACATTCTTCTTGTAGGCGGCGCCGATGACCAGGATGCGGCTGCCGTTGATGCTTTTTTTGGCGAAGTTCAGCGCGTCGGCGATGCGGGAAATCACGAAGTCCGGCATGGCGACGTTCACTTCGCCCGCCAGCTCGATGAAACGGGTGACGCAGCCGTATTCCCGCGCCTTCCAGGTCAGGTAGAAGGGATCGATGGGTATGCAGTGCCCGCCCAGCCCCGGCCCGGGATAGAAGGGCATGAATCCGAAGGGCTTGGTCTTGGCGGCGTCGATGACCTCCCACGCGTCGACGCCCATGCGGGTGAACACCTGTTTCAGTTCGTTGACCAGGGCGATGTTGACGCAGCGGAAGATGTTTTCCATCAGCTTGGTGGCTTCGGCGGTTTCCAACGAGGACACGGGGACGGTTTTCGGGACCACCTGATCGTACAGCGCCGCCGCCGCCTCGAGGCAGGCGGCGGTGAGGCCGCCGACCACTTTCGGGATGGCGTGGGCGGAGTGTTCGCGGTTGCCCGGGTCCTCCCGCTCCGGCGAATAGGCCAGCAGAAAGTCCCGGCCCGCCCGCAACCCGCTCCGTTCCAGTTGCGGCAGGAGGACCTCCCGGGTGGTGCCGGGGTAGGTGGTGGACTCCAGGATCACCAATTGGCCGCGCCGGACGGTTCCCGCCAGCATGGCGGCGGTGTTGGCGATGTAGGTCATGTCGGGTTCGCGGTTCTTGGTGAGCGGGGTCGGCACGCAGATGAGCACGGCGTCGGCTTCGCCCAGATCCCCCGGCTCGGCGGTGGCGTGGCCGCCGTGGTTCCGGATCTCCCGGACGTCGCCGGCCGGAATGTGCCGAATGTACTGCCTCCCCGCGTTCACCGCCTCGGCCTTGGCCGGGTCCATGTCGTAGCCGATCACCCGGAAGCCGGCCTTGGCGAACATGACCGCCAGCGGCAGGCCGACGTAGCCAAGCCCCACAATGCCCACCACCGCCCGGCGCGAGGTGAATTTTTCAATCAGCGACGCGACGGAGGCGGGTTTTTTCGTCACAGCCTTGCGCATGGTCTTCCCTTCTTTCCGCGCTTGAAGCTGTTCTATAACCCCGTCTTGCGGCCGGATACTTCGTCAAACGGCTCGAACGGGTTTCAAAAAACAAACTCCCACCGCGTTTTTTGAAACCCTGCCTCTCGCCGCTTTCCTCGTCTCCGGCGGCGATCCGGGATTATAGAATAGCTTCTCGATTATGAAGAACCGCCACCCGCCGTCAAGGCGCCTTCCCGGGCCATTCCCCGGCGAAACGTTTTTCCCATGGTGTATCCGAATAAAATTGGTATCATGACACCGTGGTCCGGGACCGATGTTCCGACAACGGTCCGCGGCGGTTGCGGTGGTTG
>JAVBTZ010000019.1:0-20534 GCA_031555915.1 Planctomycetota bacterium | reverse complement strand
TTCGGTTGCGGTTCTCTGTGTCCTTTGTGTCTCTGTGGTTAAATAAACCAGGTCACCTTATTTCTGCGCGGCGCCTTACTTTATCATTTTCGGGCCGCTCGCAACCGGAGAGCGGCCCCTTTTTTTCGTCTTTAGGCGGCGAGTCAATGCGCCCCGGCAATCCTGGCCAAGACGCTTTCGGTGGTAATGATGCCTACGACGCGGCTTCCCTCCACTACCAAAACGTGACGCAAATGGCTGCGGCGGAACAGGTTCATTACCTCGGGGATGGCTACACCGCACTTTACCCTTTCCAGCTGGAATACCGCCTCCCCCACTCCGGCTTTATCGTCACCGGGGTGCATGAGGAGGGAGGTGAGGGTGACGATTTTATCGGTTGGCCTGCCGGCGGCGTCGACCAGGAGCGCCAGGCGTTTTTTTTGCCGGGACATTTCGGCGATGGCGCGTCCCCGTTCCACACCGAGGGGCAGCTGGAGGAGTTTACGGAGCGGCACCATGCTGTCCCCTGCGCAAATGCCTTCCAACTCCATTATCCGCACCGCCATGCGGTTTTGCTCTTCGGTGAGGACGCGTTCCGCCACCCCGGCGTTGAAATGTTCCAACAGTAGCGCCCGTTGGCTCTGGGCCAAAGGCGCCTCGCCCCTTGCCCCCAGGATTCTGCGGAGAAGCGCCGAAGCGTGATTCAGAAGCCACACCGCCGGCGCCAGGGCCCACTGGAAAGTCTTGAACACCCGCACCAGGGCCAGGGCCAGATAATCCGCATGGTTGTAGGCGATTTGCTTGGGAAGGGATTCCGTGAGGACAAAAAACAGCGGGGTCAGGATGGCGGTGGTGAGGAGTTCCGCCTGTGGGACCTGCCAGGCCGCCAATTGATTGGTCAGGAAAAAAGTACCGGCGTAGGCGGCGATGTTGTTGTCGACGAGAATGGTCGTTACCATGGCGTCCAGCCGTTCGAGAACGTTCAGGACGTCTTTGGCGCGGCCGTCCCCCTGGTCGGCCCGGATATGCATCCGCACCCGGCTGGCCCGGTAAATAGCCGTTTCCATCCCCGAGGAGATGAAGCTGAGGAGGAGCGCACTGGCAATGCCCAGGAGGTTGAATAATACTTGCATAGGTTTTCCGACTTCAATCGACGTAAAACCGCGACGACACCTTCTTCTCCGCTTTTTCCCGGTCGCCCGGCCTAACCAGCTTCACCCCCACCTCCCCGACCCGGTTATGCCAGGTCGACAATACCGTCAAGGTCATGTTCTCGACCTCGACCACATCGCCGACGCGCGGGAGGCGTCCCAACAACGCCACCACCATACCGCCCACGGTGGCGCTCCGCGGCGTTTGTGAGGTGACGTTGAAAATGTCCCGCCATTCGCGGGAACTGAAGCGTCCCGACAAAATGTACATCCCCCGCTGCTCGCGAATCTCCGACGGCGGCGGCGCCCCGTGCTCGCCGAACCGGCCCAACACTTCGTCCATGATGTCCTGCAGGGTGAAAAACCCGACCACCATGCCCCGCTCGTCCACCACCGCGAAGAGATCCCGCCCGCCCTTTTTAATCGCCTCCAAAACCTGGTCCGCCCGGTCGTGTTCGGAAAAATAGTGGAACTCGCGCAGGTAGAATTCGACTTGTTCCTCGCTTAGTTCCGCCGGGTTTTTCCTGTCGCTGAAGATGTCCCTGACGTCAACCCAGCCGGCCAAATCGTCCCTGGCCGCCGACAAAACCGGCAGTTTGCAGTGCCGCCGCCGCCGGGCCTCTTCCAGGGCGTGTTCGAGGCTGGACTCGGGGGCCAGGGGCTCGATGTCGACCCGGGGAATCATGAAGTCGCGGATGCGGATTTCGGGGAGTTCGACAATCGAGTCGATCATCATGTACTCGCCGGCGGAAATGACCCCGAGTTTACGGCTCTGCTCGACCAACAGGCGAAGTTCCTCTTCGCGAAGATTCTGGGGGTCGCTCCGTCGCGGGACAAAAATCCGTTCCAGTCCGGTGACGATGGCGTTCAATATCCGCATGGGTTTGGCGAGGAGGCGGTAGAAAAGCCACACCGGGAGGGAAGTCAGCCGGGCAACCCGAAGGCTGGACGATATGGCCAATTGCTTGGGAAAAACTTCGCCGAAAAACACCACCATGAACAGGCTGGCAAGGCTGAAGGCAAAAGCGGCGCCGGCGCCGTATTCCCCGCCAATCCCGGTGGCGATGGCGGCGGACAGGGCGAAAATGAGGACATTCACCGCCATATTGCAGAAAAGAATGGTCGGGAGCAGCGTTTTCAGGTTGCCGTGGAGCTTGGCGACAATCCGGTCGATATGGGCCGGGCTGGCGCGCAGACGGTTCAGCTCCGGCGTCGTCAAGGAGAACAGGGACGTTTCGCAACTGGAGAAAGTGGCGGATAGAATCAACATGAATAGCGAAACGAGCAACGCCAGCGGATGATTGGCGGGGATATAAGCGAGGATGTGGAATAGGCTGGTCATGGCGAAAGAATTATGGCGATTTTCCAATTATGCGCATTAAAAAAAATGGCCGGCTCCCGGGGTGGGGGAGCCGGCCTGGGTGGTGCGGGGTTGGAACAAACCTTAATTGGCGGTGACGACATGCACTTTCCGCTTGGTCATTTCGAACTTGACGACGCCTTCCTGGAGGGCGAAGAGGGTGAAATCGCGGCCCTGCCCGACGCCGGCGCCGGCGTGGAATTTATTGCCTTTTTGGCGGATAATGATGGTGCCGGCGGTGACGGCTTCGCCGCCGAAACGCTTTACGCCACGGAATTTCGGCTTGGAATCGCGACCGTTGCGGCTCGAGCCCTGCCCGACTTTATGTGCCATGACCAACTCCTTTAACAATCAATTGAACGTTCATTTTTCCCGCCGCCAGCCCGGTTGCTTAGGCATTGATGGCGGTGATTTCGATTTGGTGATAATTCTGGCGGTGCCCCTTGGTGGTCATGGAATCCTTGCGGCGGCGGAAAAAGACGGCGCGGGTTTTTTCGCCTTTGGTAACCTTGAGGATTTTGGCGCTGACCGTGGCCCCGGCTACCTTGGGGGTGCCGACGGTGGAACTGCCGCCATTGACCAGCATCAAAACCTCGTCCAGCGTGACGCTGTCGCCCGGTTTACCCTTAAGGAGTTCGATTTCGATGACATCGCCCTGGCTGACAACGACTTGTTTGCCGCCGGTGCGGATTACTGCCTGGGTGGACATGGTGGCTCCTGTGACTGTCGTACCGATTTTGGGCCGGAACGATGCGAAAAGTTCTTAACATAAAAAACCTGACTCGACCGGGTCGGGTCAGAGGACCTACAAGTGAAGCAAATATTATATCGACCACTCCGGGGATTGCCAGTGAAAAATTTTAATTGCGATTGATTTTTCTCCAACCACTTCCGTGCAAATTTAGGCTTTACGGGGCACTAGCCCATTTACTCCTTCATCTTCTTGGCGAAGTCGTCCAAACTGTCACATTTTGCCGCCAACTCGCACAATTTTTCGAGCCGTTTGATATTCTTCTCGGCAAGAATGCTTTCATGCAAAGCCTCGGGAATTGTGCCAAAACGAATATTGAGAAATTGACACGTCGATAGGGCCATGCCTTCCGCCCTCCCCTCAGCCCTGCCCTCTCGCCGCAATTGTTCCGCCGTGGATATCGCCATTTTTCTTGCCTCCGCCTTTTCGGTGAAATTGCCATAAACCCGTTCAATCATGTTAGTGGAAAGAAAGGTATAGCGTTCCCAAATGTAGGTTATCAACGCCGTCATCCAATCCAGGGTGCGACGGTCATTGACGGCTTCCCGCAGCATATCTACGACCCGGTCGAATTCGCTTTCCATCGTTCCTTGGGGGACGGCCCGAAGGGTGGCAAGCAAGGCCCGGATTGCCGGGTGACCGCCGGATGCGGCTAACTCTTCCGGCAACAGCGCGGCCAAATCCACCAGATACAGCGGAAATTGCAATAAACCGCCAGGGGCGCCTGGCGCACTGTCAAGCAAATCGGCCATATGCGGAAAATTCCGCCACGGCTTCTTACCATTATACAGGACAATGGCCACCGGATAAGGAAAAAATTTATCGCCGCCTGGAGTCCCCTCTTCCCTGCCCTCACGCAAACGCTCTTCAAAGGATTTGACGATATATCGGAGCAGGCGAAAAGCGATCAGCCGGTCCGGCGTGGACTGGTGTTCCAAAAAAATGAACACTTCGCTTTTCCGGCCGTTCGCCTTGAAAGTGGTGGCGTAGCGGAGATCGCTGAAGTAGGAGGAAAGCTTCTTGTCGACCAAACCGGTCGACAGCAGAACCAGATTATCGAGGTCCATAAGGTCCGACAATTCCGGAGGGATATAACTCCGAATCAAACTGGCGGCGAGATCGGTCGCGGAGAGGAAATGCCGCACCAAAGTATCGTGCAATTGAGCGATTTTAGTTTTTTTCATGCCCGCCCCCATGAACGAACCGGCAAGCGTTTGCGCCTGCCGGTTCGGGGAAAACCTTGTCACGCCGCGTGTAGAATCAATTTCCGAACACGGCCAGCAAAAATCCGGCCGCCACCGCCGAGCCGATAACCCCCGCCACATTCGGTCCCATCGCGTGCATCAGGAGGAAGTTGGCCGGATTCGCCTTGGCGCCCTCGACCTGACTCACCCGCGCCGCCATCGGCACGGCCGATACGCCGGCCGAGCCAATCAGCGGATTCACCTTGCCGCCGGACAGGTGATACATGATTTTGCCGAAAACGATGCCGCCGGCGGTGGAAAACGAAAACGCCAGCAGCCCCAGGACGATAATCTTCACCGTCGCCGCCGAAAGAAAACCGATGTTCTCCCCGTTCGGACCCGGCAAATAGCCCACCGACGTCGCCCCGACCGTAAGCGACAGGAAAATCGTCACAATATTCATCAAGGCGTTCTGGGTGGTGTCGTTGAGGCGTTCGACCACGCCGCATTCGCGGAACAAATTCCCGAGCATCAAGCAGCCAATCAGCGGCGCAACGCTCGGCAATACCAGCACCACAAAAATCGTCACCGCAATGGGGAAAATGATTTTGGTGGACTTGGACACCTGCTTGTCCTGCTTCATCACCACCTCACGTTCCTTCTTGCTGGTCAAGGCCCGCATAATCGGCGGCTGAATAAGGGGAATCAGCGCCATATACGAGTACGCCGCCACTGCAATCGGTCCCAACAAATGCGGAGCCAATTTCGTGGTCAGGAAAATCGCCGTCGGGCCGTCCGCCCCGCCGATAATCCCAATGCTCGCCGCTTCGTTCGGATAAAACCCCAGGAGAATTGCCAGCAAAAACGCCGCATACACCCCCAACTGCGCCGCCGCGCCGAGAATCATCGACGACGGCCTGGACATCATCGGCCCGAAATCGGTCATCGCCCCGACGCCCATGAAAATGAGACACGGGTATATCCCCAGCTTTACCCCCATGTACAAAATGTCAAAAAGTCCGCCATTATGCAAAATGTCCATGTAATTAAGCTTCGCCGGATCCCCCTGGAACAGCTCCATGTGCATCATGCCGTTCAACGGCAGGTTCGACAACAGCATCCCGAAGGCAATCCCCACCAGCAAAAGCGGCTCGAACTTCTTCACAATCGCCAAATACAAAAGGACGCAGGCAATGAAAATCATCACCAAGTTCTGCCAATGCGCCGTCAGCCCGACAAAGCCGGACATATCCCATAATTTCCCAAGTACCGTGGATAATTCCATAACCATCCCCTCCCTTCTACGCCAAAGTCAACAGCGGGGCGCCAGTGTCCACGACCATGCCCTTGGCCGCAATAACCTGATCCACTTTGCCGGCGCGGGGAGACTTGACCTCGATTTCCATCTTCATCGCTTCCAAAACCACCAGCACCTGCCCGGCCGCAACCGAATCGCCGGAGTTGACCTTGACCTGCAGGACCGTGCCTGGCATTTGGGCGTTGATCGCTTCGCCGGTAATTTTCGCGGCCGCGGCCGCGGGAACGGGCGCCGCCACCGCCGCCGCGGCCGCCTGGGCCACCACGGCCGGGTTCGCCAACGGGGACGCCGCCGCCACCGCCACCGGGGCGTCAGTGACACTCACCAAAATAGCCTCGCCCCGCTCAACCTCCACTTCGTAAACTTTGCCCTTCAATGTGACGTTATACTTCATCTCGTGGACTCCTTAGTGAGACGGGGTTTTCATTTTTTCTCGCGAATGGAAAGGAAACGCAATTCGTTCAGGGGCGCCTTCAGTTCGTCGGCGATTATCGCCATCAACATCGCCGCCGTCTGGTCGTCGACGTCGTGGAGCTTGATTTCCCCCAAAGACCCACGGGCGGGAATCATGTTCGCATCGCGGGCGGGAGCCGCCTTGGGGGCCGGAGCCGCCGCCGCCAACGGAGCCGCCGCAACCGTCTTTGCCGCGTCCAGCTGCTCCAGGGTGGACCTGAGCGCGCGAATGACGAACATCAGCACAATCAACACCAAAAACACGATGCAAAAGCCCACCACCGAAACGACCAGCGCGTCGGGGATGGACATGGCCGGACTGTTTTGCAAAAGGTCTGGGCTGTTTTGAACCATGGCTGGGCTGTTTTGCATACTAGTCCACCTTTTCAATCGAATATTTCACCCGGTTCTCTTCCTTCTTCTGGCGGAAGTCGAAGAACTTTTCGGCAATCTGCGGGAAGACGATGTAACTCAGGACGTCGTCGACATTTTTCGCGTAAGGCCCGGCCTGTTCCTTGCCGGTTTCGAGCCCGGGGGGAAGGGTCTCGGCGAAGCGGCCGGTGAAGGGTTTATCGTCACCCAGCACCTTCTTAATCAGCATGGGGTCGATCTGCCCCGGCGGGTGACCGTATTCACCCTTGATATAGGCGGCGATTTCCTTCGACACCTCCTTGTAACGTTCGCCCATCAGCACGTTCTGCGTCGCCTGCACCCCAACCATCTGGGACAGGGGCGTCACCAGCGGCGGATAACCCATGTCCTTCCTGACCCGCGGCGTTTCGGAAAGGACCTCGTCCAGCTTGTCCAATTTTTTCTGGGCGGTGAGTTGCGCCACCAGGTTCGACAGCATGCCGCCGGGGATCTGGTAGGTCAGGGCGTCGGAGTCGGTTCCCATGACGAGGGGGTTCAGGAGGCCGGATTTGAGGGCGGCGTCGCGAATCGGCTTGAAGTAGTCGTTGATGTTTTTCAACAGCTTCATGTCGATGTCGACCTGGTAGCCGAGCTGTTTCAGGGCGTAGACCATGGTCTCGGTCGCGGGCTGGGAGGTGCCGCCGGAGAAGCAGGAAATGGCGGTGTCGATGACGTCGGCGCCGGCTTCGACCGCTTTCAGGAGGGTCATGAAGCCCAGGCCGGTGGTGGAATGGGTGTGGACGTGCAGGAGGAGCTTCGAGGAGGACTTGATACCCTTGACGAGATCGTACACCTCCGCCGGGCTCATGACTCCGGCCATGTCCTTGATGCAGAGGGCGGTGGCGCCCATGTTTTCGATTTCTTTGATGGTCTTGATATAGTTGTCGATGCTGTGCACCGGGCTGGTGGTGTAGGATATCGCCACTTGCGCCACGGCCTTGTTTTTGAGCGTTTCCTTTACCGAAACTTCGAGGTTCCGCAGATCGTTCAGGGCGTCGAAAATGCGGACGACGTCGATGCCGTTGGCGACCGAACGTTCCACGAATTTACGCACCACATCGTCCGGATAATGTTTGTAACCCAAGAGATTCTGGCCCCGGAGAAGCATCTGCAGCCTGGTCTTTTTGCAGACCTCCTTGATTTTCCGCAGCCTTTCCCAGGGGTCTTCGTTGAGGTAGCGGAGGCACGAGTCGAAAGTCGCCCCGCCCCAGCATTCCAGCGAATAAAACCCGGCGTTGTCCAAATCCTTCAGGACCGGCATGAAATCCTCGAAAGGCATGCGGGTCGCCACCAGCGATTGGTTGGCATCCCGGAGGACCGTTTCCGTGAACATCACTTTTTGCATGAACGCTCTCCTATCTCATTATGAAAACTGCGTTGCCGATTGTTTACATCGACAACGCAGAATCGAAATTTACCTTACCAACTACTTTTTCAAACGCCCGCGAAGCGCTTCGAGTTCCGCGAACATTTCCTTCGGCACCCGCTCGCCCAGGGACTTGAAGAATTCCTCGACCCCGTCGCATTCCGTCAGCCATTCCTGGTTGTCGATGGCGTAGAGCTTCTTCATGGTGTCGGCGGAAATTTCGAGGCCGGTCAGGTCGATGTCGCCTTCCTTCGGGGTGGCGCCGATGGGCGTTTCGTTCGCCCCGACGTCGCCGCGGCAGCGGGCGAGGATCCACTCGAGGACGCGCAGGTTGTCGCCGTAGCCGGGCCAGAGGAATTTGTTGTTGTCGTCGCGGCGGAACCAGTTGACGTGGAAAATTTTCGGCGGATTCTTGCATTTCGCGCCCATTTCCAGCCAATGCTGGAGGTAATCGCCCAAGGCGTAGCCGACAAACGGCGCCATGGCCATGGGATCGCGGCGGACTTCGCCTTGTTTTCCGTACTGGGCGGCGGTGCGTTCCGAAGCCATGGTCGCCGCCACGTAGGTGCCGTGTTTCCAATCCTTGGACTGGTAGACCAGCGGAGCCAAACGGGCCCGGCGGCCGCCGAAAATGAAGGCGCTAATCGGCACGCCCTTCGGATTGTCGACTTCCTTCGAGCAGCAGGGAACCTGCTTAATCGGCACGGTGAAGCGGCTGTTGGCGTTGGCGCCTTCCACGGCTTTGCCGTCCTTGTCCTTCTGGTCGGGTGACCAGTCCTTGCCGGTCCAGTCCTTGCCGTGGGCCGGAGGCGCTTCGTCGTGGCCTTCCCACCATACGGTGCCGTCGTCCTTCAGGAGGACGTTGGTGAAAATGGTGTTTTTCTTGACGGCGAGCATCATGTTGGGGTTCGTTTTCATGCTGGTCCCTGGGGCGACCCCGAAGCAGCCGGCTTCCGGGTTCACGGCCCAAAGGCGTCCGTCTTCGCCAATGCGGAGCCAGGCGATGTCGTCCCCGACGCACCAGACCTTGTAGCCTTTTTTCTTCAGGCCTTCCGGCGGAATCAGCATGGCGAGGTTGGTCTTGCCGCAGGCCGAGGGGAAGGCGGCGGCGAGGTATTCGGTGTGTCCGTCCGGGTATTCGACCCCGAGGATGAGCATGTGCTCGGCCATCCAGCCTTCCTTCTTGCCCAGCCACGAGGCGATACGGAGAGCCAGGCACTTCTTGCCGAGGAGCACGTTTCCACCGTAGCCGGAGTTAACGGACCAAATGGTGTTGTCTTCGGGGAAGTGGAGGATGCGGCGCTTTTCCAGATCCAGCTGGGCCTTCGAATGCAGACACTTGGTGAATTGCCCCTTTGCCCCCACTGCGTCCAGGACTTTCTGGCCCATGTGGGTCATGATTTTCATGTTGAGGACGACGTAGATCGAATCGGTGAGTTCGATGCCGTACTTCGCGAAGGGGGAGCCTACGGGACCCATCGAGAACGGGACGACGTACATGGTGCGGCCCTTCATGGAACCGGTGAAGAAGCCTTTCGCTTCGGCATAGCCGTCGGCGCGGGATTTCCAGTTGTTGATGGGGGTGGCGTCGTCTTTTTTATCGGTGCAGATGAAGGTGAGGTTTTCGGTGCGGGCGACGTCGTTCAGGGCGGTGCGGTGGTAGACGCAACCGGGGAGGAGCTGTTGGTTCAATTCGATGAGTTCACCGCTGGCGAGGGCTTCCTTGGTGAGTTTTTTCGCTTCCTCTTCACTTCCGTCGCACCAGTAAATCTGGTCCGGCTGGCACATGGCGGCCATTTCCTTGATCCATTCCTGCATAGCTTTGTTTTCCGACTTTCCTGCCATAGGTGTTCTCCTGGTGGTAAACGATTTCTTCGATATGTGAGAGGCCGGAGCCTGTGCACGCGCGTTTAGAGGAATGCCAAGAAGAATTTTCGGCAAATTTCCCTTGTCGTTTCACTGAATTTACTTACTGTGATTTGTATAATCCGGGTTGTCGGCCTAACGGCAAGGCAAAATCTCACTAATCATGCTAAAATTCTTTATATTGTCAACGAGAAACATTTTTTTGCCGGTGGCGGTTCGGGTAAATTTTATATTTTATTTATCACCTTGTTTTTACTGACGTTATTACGAAAGGTCCTTCATGCTTAATCGTGCCGAGGCGATCGCCTTGTACAAAAAATACAACCCCTCCCCCGCCCTTTTGCGGCATTCCTTGGCGGTCGAGGCGGTTATGCGGCATTTTGCGGAAAAATTCGGCGAGGATGCGGATTATTGGGGGATGGTGGGGCTTCTCCACGATATCGATTACGAGATGTACCCGCAGGAGCACTGCCGGAAAGCGCCGGAGCTGCTGCGCCCTGCCGGCTTCGACGACGCCTTCATTCACGCCGTGGTCAGCCACGGCTGGGGTCTTTGCTCCGACGTCGAACCGGCACTCCCGATGGAAAAGGCGCTTTACGCCACCGACGAACTCACCGGCCTCATAGCCGCCGCCGTGCTGATGCTGCCGTCCAAAAGTCTGTCCGATTTAAAACTGTCCTCCCTCAAGAAAAAATGGAAGGACAAACGCTTCGCCGCCGGCTGCAGCCGGGAGGTTATCGAAAAAGGCTGCGGCATGTTGGGCCTGCCCTTGGACGAGGTTATGCAGGAGACGATGAAAGGAATGGAGAAGATCGCCGCCGATTGATGGAAAAATCGGGGGAAATAAGGTAAACTGAAAATTGGGCGCGGGCGTTTGACAAGGACCGGCATGGACAAGCGGAACCTGGAGCAATCCCACGATTTACTGGCGCGGCATTTCCTCAACTCGGCGGATCTCGCCGCCAGTTTGCTGCGCCATTACGTCGACCCGCACGTCGTCCGCGCCCTCGACCTCGACAGCTTGAAAAATATAACCACCGAAACGGTCGACGCCAGCCTGGGAAAACACCAGGGCGACTTCCGTTACCTCGCCCGTTGCCGTGGCTCCGATGCCCAATGCGAAGCGCTCATTCTCCTGGAGCATCAATCCCGCGCCGAAAGCCTCATCAGCTTCCGGATTCTGCAGTATACCGTCAAATCCTACGAGCAGCACCTGAAAGCGGGAAAAAAGCGTCGCGGCCGGTCATTTCCCTACCCCCTGGCGGTCGTCCTTTATAACGGCAAAGATCCCTGGCGAAAACTTAACCATATGCCGGACTTAATCGACCATGTCGACGGTCTCGACCGGGACATCCTCAAGGTCCCGCTGTTTTTAATCGATCTGTCAGAAATCCCGACAGAATCACTACAGGGACCGCCGGCCTTGCGCGCCCTTCTCACCAGCCTGCAAACGGCGCCCCGCCGGCAATTGGACCGGCACCTGGGCGCCATTACCGACATGATGGCTGACGCCTACGCGGACCATCGCGCGCGGGACTGGCGCTTCGCCCTCGAGACCTATTTCGCCGCCCATTGCGACGTGAAATCGGCCGAAGATTTGGTGCAAAACACATTTGGCAAATTCATCGACAAAAAGGAGGCTGAGGCCATGGTTACCACTCTGGCGGATAGATTAATGAGAAAAGGCCGGGCTGAAGGCAAGGCGGAAGGCAAGGCGGAATCTTTAATCACCGTCCTGGAAGCCCGTTTCGGCATGGTGCCGGAGGATCTCAGACTGGAAATCTCCGGCATGGCCGATTCCGCCGTTTTAAACTCCCTGACCGTTTTGGCCTTGAAATGCGAAAATATGGGAGAATTTCAAAAAAAAATGCGGCGTTGAGCAATGTTTTTTGAGCTGCCCTCAAATCAATCTCAGGGCCGAATATACACGTCGTCAATAAAGCCGACGCCGGAATAATATGTCACGCGTACGAAAGGACCTCATGCAACGCACCCTCTTCCGCCAAATCCTCAAGGAACACCCGCTCCTTCTCGACGGCGCCACCGGCACCGAACTCATCAAGCGTGGCCTGCCGGCCGGAGCGCCGCCGGAGAAATGGGTCTTCGACCATCCGCAAGTCATCCAGGAACTGCACCGGGAATATTACGCCGCCGGTTCCGACATTGTCCTCACCTGTACCTTCGGCTGCAACCGGCTGAAATTGGCGGACCATCGGCTGGAGGGAGCGGTGGCGGAGTTGAACCAGGGCTTGGTGGAAATTTCCCGGGCGGTGGTTCCCACCGGAAAATTCCTCTTCGGTGACATGTCCCCGACCGGGCAATTGGTGGAACCTTTCGGCCCCCTGCCTTTCGAGGAATGCGTGGACGTCTACCGGGAGCAGGCGGCGGCGCTTCTGAAAGGGGGGGTCGACGGTTTCATGATTGAAACCATGCTGGATCTGCAGGAAGCCCGCGCCGCCCTCCTGGCGGTTAGGGAAGTGGCGCCGGAATATCCGGTCCTGACCGGCTTCACTTACGAGAAAAACGGCAAAACCATCGGCGGCACCACGCCGGAAGTCGCCGTCCTCACCCTCCAGGCCCTCGGTTCCGACGTGGTTGGCTGCAACTGCTCCTGCGGTCCCGATGAAATGCTGGTTCTTCTTCAGGCCATGCTTCCCTACGCCCGGATTCCGCTGTTTATCAAGCCCAACGCCGGCATGCCGAAATTCCAGGACGGAAAAAGTCATTACGATCTCGAAGCCGGCGAATTCGCCGAGAAAGTATTCAAAGGCATGTCCCTGGGGGCGCGAATGGCGGGCGGCTGCTGCGGAACCACGCCGGCGCATATCGCCGCGTTGCAACAAGCCATTGCGGCCGCACCGGACAGTTTGTCGGGGTGGAAAATTTCCGAACCGAGGCTGGCGGTATGTTCGTCCCGGACCGTGGCGGATTTCTCGGCGCGGGAGGGTTTGGCGGCGCCTTTGCAGGTTATCGGCGAACGCATCAACCCCACCGGCAAAAAAGCCTTCCAGGCCGAACTTCTCGCCGGCCGGCTGGACCGGGTGCTGACTTTCGCCGAGGAACAGGCCGAAGCCGGCGCCAGCCTCCTGGACGTGAACCTGGGCTTGGGGGGGATTGACGAGGGTGAATCCCTGCGGTCGGCGGTGGCGATGCTGGCGGCGTCCTCGCCCCTGCCCCTCGTCATCGACTCGGTGGACCCGAAGGCGATGGAGGCGGCTCTGCGGCTTTATCCCGGCCGGGCGCTGGTGAATTCGGTGTCGGGGGAAAAAAACCGCCTGGAAGGAATACTGCCGCTGGTGGCCAAATACGGCGCCGCCTTCATTGTGCTTCCGGTCGGGGACGGACGGATACCCACCTCGGTGATGGAACGGATGGCGATAGTCGGGGGCGTTCTTCGCGAGGCGGAAAGTTACGGCCTGGAGGACGCGGATGTGTTGGTGGACGGCTTGGCAATGACCGTGTCCGCCGACGTCAAAGCCGCGGTCGCCGCCCTGGAGACCCTGGCGGAGTGCCGCAAGCGGGGGTTGGCGACCCTTCTCGGCCTCTCGAACATTTCCTTCGGCATGCCGGAAAGGAAGTGGCTTAACGCGGTGTTTCTCGCCATGGCGATGCGGGAGGGGCTGGCCGGGGTCATCGCCAACCCTTCGGCCGAATTGATAATGGACACCAAACAAACCGCAGACACCCTTCTCAATCGGCACGGCGGCCTCGACACCTATCTGGAACGTTACGCCGGCAAAGCAAACGCCACCGCCGCCGTCCTGCCTGAGGCCGGTCCGCCGGCCCGGAAAGCCGCGCCGTCCGCCAGGTCCGGCACCGGGGTGAAGCAGCCCTCGGAGCCCCTCCCCCCCGCGGCCGCGGCCGCGAACGCCATTCTCAAGGGCCGGGAGAAAAGCGCCGCCGCCCTGGCCCGCGCGGCCCTGGACAGCGGCATTGGCGCGAACGAACTGGTAGCGGCGCATCTGGTTCCGGCCATCCTGCAGGCGGGGGACTGGTTTGAAAAAGGCCGATATTTCCTGCCGCAACTCATGCTCTCCGGCGAAGCGATGCGTAAGGCCCTGGCCGAACTCGAACCCGATCTCCAGCGGGAACGCATCACCGGCGCCAACTCCGGCCCCAAAGGCCGCATCGTCATGGCGACCGTCAAAGGGGACGTCCACGACATCGGCAAAAACCTCGTGTCCCTCATGCTCCAGAATCACGGTTACGAGGTGAATGACATCGGCAAGGATCTGGCCGCCGCGACCGTGGTTTCGGCGGTACGGGAACACCAGGCGCATATTGTCGGGCTGTCGGCCCTGATGACGACGACCCTGAAGGCGATGCGGGAGACGGTGCAGGCGCTCCGCGAGTCGGGGTTGCGGGTGAAGGTGATGGTCGGCGGCGCCGCCGTGACCCAGCATTTCGCCAAGGAGGTGGGCGCGGACGGCTACGCCCCGGACGCAGTGGCGGCGGTGAAACTGGCCGGGGATCTCCTGGAGGGCGGGGCATGAGGCGTAACATTGTCGAGAGCATGCGGGAACGTTTGTACCGGCGGGATCCGGTATTCTCTTTTGAATTTTTCCCGCCGAAGGACGATAAGGGCCGGGAGACCCTGGAGAAATCGGTGGCGGAACTGGCCAAACTGGACCCGGCCTTCGTGTCCGTGACCTGCGGCGCGGGGGGGAGCACCCGGGAAAAAACCCGTAACGTCGTCCTGGAGATGCAGAACAAGTATGATTTCGGCGTCATGGCCCACATTACGGCGACGGGGTATTCCCGTAGCGACTTGGCGGATTTGGTGGCGGATTACGCCCGCCGCGGCATTGGCAGTTTCATGGCGCTGCGGGGAGACCCTCCCCGCGACAATCCCGATTGGCAGGCTCCGGTGGATCAGGCCGAGGACGCCTGCGAGGTGGTGCAAATTATCCGTCGGGTCGCGCCGGACGTTTCCATTGGCGTGGCGGGTTATCCCGAGAAACACCCGTTGGCGGCGGACATGGACGTGGATTTGCGGAGTCTCAAGCATAAGGTCGCGGCCGGCGCCGATTTTGTCGTCACCCAGCTTTTTTTCAACAACGAAAGCTATTTCACCTTTGTCGCCCGGGCGCGGGCGCTGGGGATCAAGGTGCCGATCCTGCCCGGGATCATGCCGGTGACGCGGGGGGGACAGGTCGAACGTTTCCGCGAGATGTGCGGGGTGACCGTGCCCGACTCGGTGTGCGGCATGCTTTCGGACGACGAGGAGGTGAGGTCCCGGGGTTCCGGTATCGCGTTTGCGGCGGCGCAGTGCGCGGACTTGCTGCGGCGGGGGGCGTACGGGATTCATTTTTACACCTTGAACCAGTCGCGGGCCTGCCACGCGCTTTACAAAATACTCAAGGCGATGGGCTGGTGAGGGGTTTTTTTTGTCTAGGCGGGTTGACGTAAAATATTGAAAAGCGACAATTGCCCCCTTTGCCAAAGCGTATTTCGCCTGTCTAGAGCGGTTCTAGTTGAAAAGGGATAGCCATGAAGCATATTCTTTCCTGTGTCGACCTCACGCCGGAGGATCTCGAACGCATCATCTTTGAGAGCGCCAAAATGAAGGAGCGTTACCGCAAAAATATCACCGAGGAGCTATTCCGTGGGAAAACCTTGGGGATGTACTTTGAGAAACCTTCCCTCCGCACCAGGGTGTCATTGGAATGCGCCATCAATTCCCTTGGGGGCGGCGCGATCTCCCTGGAAGCTTCCGGACCGGGAAAAATGTGGGAACGGGAATGTATCCGGGATCAAGCCCGGGTCATGAGCCGTTTCGTCAGCATGGTCTCCAT
Organism: Planctomycetota bacterium; assembly: GCA_031555915.1. Lineage (GTDB taxonomy): Bacteria > Planctomycetota > SZUA-567 > SZUA-567 > SZUA-567 > JAJBSZ01. The sequence continues at coordinate 4,900 of JAVBTZ010000019.1, read as the reverse complement.
GCGTACTTTCGCCCAAGCCGACATCGAGGAATTCGCCCGGGAAAGTTCGGTTCCGGTCGTGAACGTCCTTTCCGATTACGAACATCCCACCCAAGCCATGGCCGATTACCTGACCCTGTGGGAGCGCCTGGGCGGTTTACGCGGCAAAACCCTGGTTTACCTGGGGGACGGCAATAACGTCGCCCGTTCGCTGTTGTCGGCCGGGGCTCTTTTGGGGGTTAGGTTCGTTTGGTCGGGTCCGGCCGGCTACCGTCTGGAAAGGGAATATGTCCAGAAAGTCAAGGACAGGGTCCCGGGGGCGGTTTTTGTGGAGGAGGAAAACCCGGAGAAAGCGGTGCGGGAGGCGGACGCGGTGTATACCGACGTTTGGGCCAGCATGGGGCAGGAAGCGGAAACGGAACGCCGCGCCAAGGAGTTCGCCGGCTATCAGGTTAACGACGCCCTGCTAAAACGCGCGCCCGCCCACGCCATCGTCCTGCATTGCCTGCCCGCGCATCGGGGAGCGGAAATCACCGATTCGGTCATGGACGCCTCCCCCTCCCGGGCGGCCATGTACGATCAAGCCGAGAACCGGATGCATGTATACCGGGGGTTGTTCTCGCTCTGGGCAGGCGAATGGAAATAAGGCGGAAGCGACACGTCCCTTCCGACCGCGTTAATCAAAGCGCCGCGATCCCCTGGGGTCGCGGCGTTTTGTTACAAAACGGTTATGGCTTTTCACGGCGCGGAGCCGCCGCGAAACCTAATTTCATGCGACATTTGCGGATGCGGTTCCCGCAAATGCCGCGTTGTAGAGTTATTTTCGCCGGGCCACTATGCCCAACTTCTTGCAGCGGCGGTCCAGGGAAGGCCAAGTAAGGCCCAGATGCTTCGCAGCTTTCAGTTTGTTGCCGTTGTACAATTCCAGCGTTTCGATAATGTAACGCCGTTCCACGTCAATGAGAGTGGAGGGTTTGCCTGGTTGGGGCGGGCTGGTGAGGTCTTCCCCCTGTTCATCCATATGCCCTAATTCGATGTCGGATAGGGTATTACAAATAGTATAGATTTTTTTTCGCAGGGTTTGGTACTGTTTTCGTTCCAAGGCCAGCGCCACTACGCCGGCAAGATTAATTACAATATTGGTATGTTCCCCCGGGTCATTACACTCCCCGGTGCAAAAGTCCAAACCAACAAGGCCGGATCTTTTGCCGTCCCGGAGAATGGGGGAAAGGATGAACGAGGCCACGCCCTGTTTACCCAAAACATGCAACAAATCCTGCGGCATATCTTTGGTGTGGCCGAAAAAAACCTGGTTCTCGGTTATGATATTCTTCATGGAGGGAATATCGTATTCGTAATCATACAAGGGCCAGGAAAACATGGTTGGGCCGATGCTCTCGTTAACCCACTCATGGGTGTTACGCAAATATTTGCCGCCTTTTTCATCTAGCATGACATAGGCTCGGGAGGCGCCAAACAGGCGTCCCACCCTGGCCAAGGATTCATCGATGGCATAGTCCGGATTCATTCCCGAATCCAATAGCAACGACGGCAAGGAGTTGACTACTTGCAGCGCCTGTCGGGCGAAAATGTCCTCATTCCCCGCAGACGTATTGCCTTGGTGGGGAGTACTCTCTTTTTTCATACTTCTCACCCCTTGCCAATAAATTTTGAAAACATCGGTGACACGGCACGGAGCAAACACTTCAACTGAATGGTAGCCGGCCGCTTACGCTACTCAAATTAGAATATAGTATTTATAAAGATGTTAAAGCAAAAATCCACAAAAAAACATTTTTTACCGCCAATTCTATCTGGTTTAGAAAACCTGGCAAGAAAACCAGTGGCCGGGCTTTAGAGCCTGTCCCGATATAGATAGGCTTTTTGGCAAGAAGGCAACGGCAAGGAGGCAACCATGGCATTCTTTTCACGAACCCTGCACCTTTCGGCGGCAAGTGGTCGATAAGTATCTAGGAACTGTGTGGCCGTTGTCCCCGCGTGGAAAACGCCTTTCACCAAGGAGCCGCCCCATTATGGATTTGGCCGGTAAAAACATACACTTCATGGGAGCCGGCGGCATTGGCGTCAGCGCCTTGGCCATGCTGGCGAAACAAGCCGGCGCCAATGTGACCGGGTGCGACCGGAGCGAGAATCAGCAAACCGATTTTCTCCGCCGGAACGGCGTCATGGTATACCAGGGACACCATCCCTCCCATGTCGAAAACGCCGACCTCCTCGTCTACACCAGCGCCATACCGGAGAGCCATCCCGAACGTAGGGCGGCGGCGAAACAGGAAAAACGCGGCCGCTTTTTGGCCCGTTTCCTGGACGACCGGGAAGCCTGGGGCGTGTCCGGCACCCACGGCAAGACCACCACCTCCTGGTTAATCTCCCGTATCCTCATGGCTGCCGGCAGCGACCCGACGGTTTTTATCGGCGGGGTCGTAAAAGAACTTGCAGGCGGCAATTTTCGCCTGGGCCGGGGCCCTTTCGTCGCCGAACTGGACGAGAGCGACGCCTCCTTTCTCCTCCCCCGCCTGGATTTGGCCGTCATCACCAACATCGAATCCGACCACCTCAACCATTATGGCCACGTTCAGGCGCTTCTGGACGCTTTTCAGACTTATGCCGACGGGGTCGCCAGGCATGGCCTCCTGGTCGCCGGCATCGACAGCCCCCCGGCCCGGGACATTTATCTGAGACACCCCGGCCGGAAAATTTCCTTTTCCCTGCGTCCCGACGACGACCAGGCCGACGTTCGCGCCTTGGACCTCAAACCGGAACCGGACGGCGGCAGTTCCTTCGCCATTCTTTTCCGCGGGAATAAACTGGCGCCGTTCCGCCTGTCCCTGCCGGGCAGGCATAACGTCCAGAACGCCCTGGCCGCCTTCGCCGCCGCCGCCGGCAGGGGCATATCCGAACTGGCCGCCCGCGCCGCCCTGGCCGACGCACCCGGGGTCGAACGCCGCATGGAGGTCCTGGGACGGCTCGCAAACGGCGCGGTGGTTTACTCCGATTACGCCCACCATCCCACCGAAGTCGCCGCCGCCCTGGCGACGGCCAGGGAAAGGCATCCGGACGGTTTTCTGGCGGTTTTCCAGCCCCACCTTTACAGCCGCACCCGGGATTACGCCGACGATTTTGCCCGGGTTCTGGCCGGCGCGCCGGAACTGCTTCTCGTTGACATTTATCCCGCCCGGGAGGACCCCATACCCGGCATTACGGGAGACTTCCTCATGCAAAAAATTCGCGCCCTGAAACCTGGCGCCCACGGCCCGGTCGGAGTTGCCGACCTGCCGGCGCGGGTGAGGGAACTGGCCGCCCGCACGGGAGCGGTTTTACTGATGGGAGCCGGCGACATCGACGCGGCGGCGCGCTCTTTGCCCGTCGCCCACCAGGGAGACAAGGTATGAGCAGCGGTCTTTCTTTTCTGCACGGGAACGTTCCCCTGGCCGGCATGACCACCTTCAAGATTGGCGGTCCCGCCCGCTGGTTTGCGGCGCCCAGTAACCGGGACCAGGTTCGCGAGGCATTCGTATTCGCCCGGGAGCGGAAGTTGCCGGTGCTGATCATGGGCGGCGGCAGCAATCTGCTGATCGCGGACGAGGGGGTCGAGGCTTTGGTCATTCGTCTCGACGCCTCGGGTGAATTTGGCGCCATCCAGCCGGGCGACCCGGTCTCCGCCAGGGACGCCAAGCCGGGCCCGCCATCTGCCGGCCGGTCGTGGCGGGTCGGGGCGGCGGCCGGCTTGCCGGAACTGGTGACGCGGCTGGTGAAGGAAGGCGCTTCCGGCCTGGAGGCTTTTGCCGGGATTCCCGGGCGGGTCGGCGGGGCGGCGGCGATGAATGCGGGCGCTACGGCGGGAGGTTTTGGCCAGTTCGTTAGCGAAGCGGAGGTATGCGCCTGGGACGGGGCGGTTTCCCGGGTGGGCAGGGATGAACTTAATTTCACCTATCGCGGGAGCGACCTGCCGGGGCGTTTGGCCTTGAATTTCCAGCTGCATTTCCCGGAAATCGGCGACGGCGCCGAACTTCTGCATCGGGCGAGATCCTTTCTGGACCGGAAGCGTTCCACCCAGCCTTTGGCTTTTCCCAGCGCCGGCTGCGTGTTTAAAAACCCCGCCGGAACCGCTTCGGCCGGGGCCCTTTTGGATTGGTCCGGCTGCAAGGGCCTCCGTGAAGGCGGGGCGGAAGTAAGCTCGCTGCATGCCAATTTCATCATCAACGCAGGTTCGGCCAGTTGCCGGGAGGTGGTGCGGTTGTTGACACGGCTGCGGGAGGTGGTGCGGGATAAACATGGAATCATGCTGGAACCCGAGATTCGTTTATGGGGGCCGGCGGAAGCTTTTCCCGGCTTCAGGGTTGACGGAGGGATGGCGTTTTGGGCGTGATTATGGGGACACTCACGAATGGCGTTGAAATAAGGGTAAGCCTTTGCGAAGCGATGATTTAAAATAATTTTTTACCACAGAGAACACAGAGACCACAGAGAACCACTCTTAACTACGGAATTACGTATAGCCCCGGGATTTAAATCTATTTATAGAAATGGAATTCAGGATTAACTTCCATCCGTAGTTTAAGGTGGTTCTCTGTGGTCTCTGTGTTCTCTGTGGTAAAATTATTTTAAACCATCGCCTCGCAAAGGCTTACCCTTATTTCAGCGCCATTCGGGACACTCCCCATAATTTCCATGATTCTCCCATAATTCTCGACAGCGGGGTGGTGTTTTGCCTATCCGCAAGCGTTCAATGGGCAACCCCGCTCTTCCTCGAAAAGAAGAACGGAAGCTCCGGCGAGCTCTTACCGTGGCCCGTGGGGCGTAATGGTGGGAATATCCGGTCAGTATATCCCCGGGCGTGTCTAGGAGGCGGACCAACCAACCGCCATACCCCGTGACCAGGTAAAATCGCACCCACACG
>JAVBTZ010000031.1:0-11702 GCA_031555915.1 Planctomycetota bacterium | reverse complement strand
TTTCCGCTTGCCCTACCGCGACGTCGGGGTGGTTCCACTGCCGTCAGCGCTCATCCCCCTGGATTCCGGCTAAACCGCCCGTTAGGGGTGCAGCATTCGTTTATACCGCCGGAATGACGCGTGGGGAGGGTTACGGCGTAGCAGGGTGCGGAGCTGCGTATTTACCTACCGCGACGTCGGGGTGATTCCACTGCCGTCAGCGCTCATCCCCCTGGATTCCGGCTAAACCGCCCGTTCGGGGTGCAGCATTCGTTTATACCGCCGGAATGACGTGTGGGGAGGGAACGGCGTTACAGGGTGCGGAGGAATATGTTTTACCCTTATTTCAGCGTCATTCGCGCGCTTCCCTATAATTTACTGAAAATAGTTGACAAAGCCTGGGCTTGGGTTAAAATAAACGAGATGTAATGGATAATGTTTTTTTGTTGTCCATCATAGTAATCGTTTTCTATGCCGCAAAGTGCCTACTCCTCCCACACAAAGCAGGCGGGACAATGGCGGACAAACCCAAGAGGCTGACCATCCAGGATGTCGCCCGGGAGGCCAAGGTCTCCGCCGCCACGGTATCACGGGTCTTAAGCCGGCCCGACTATCCCGTGAAGGAGCCATTGCGCCGACGGATCCTTAAGACGGTCGAGCGCTTGAACTATCGCCCCAATATTTTCGGCCAGGTGCTCAAGCGCGGCGTCAACAAGATAATCGGCGTGATCCTGCCCTCCCTGACCAATCCCTTTTATTCCCAATTGGCGGCCGATACCGAAAAGCATTGCCTGGCCGCCGGCTACCTCCCCATTATTTGCAGTTCAGCCAGCCGCCCCCAGCTTGAGGAAAAACATCTGGACGCGCTGCTGGGGCAGCAGGTCGCCGGCATCATCCTTTCCACCATCAACTCCGACCCGGGATTTTTCCGCCGTCTTTCCGGCATAGCCGCGCCTTGCGTTTTATTCGATCAGACCTGTCCCGGCTTCGCCGGCTGCAGCGTCAGCTTCGACTTCCGCCAGGGCGGTTTTCTGGCCACGCGTCACCTTATCGCCTGCGGCCACCGGCATATCGTTTTCGCCTCCCCGCCCATCGACCGCGCCAGCCGGCAACTCCGCTACGACGGCTACCGGGACGCCATGCGTAACAGCGGCCCGGGCCTGGGCCCGGAAACGGCCGTCGTCGCTCCCCGGGCGGGCGGGGGAAACGCGGATTTGGGCGACTATGACGCGGGCGGGATCTTGGCCTGTCTGTTGCTGGCGCGGCGCGAGTTCCCTGAGGCGGTCCTGGCCGTGAACGACATCACCGCCATCGGCATCATGAATGCGTTGGTCAAACAGGGGGTGCGGGTCCCCGACGACCTTTCGATCATGGGTTTCGACGACATCAGTTTTGCCGCGATGCTCTCGCCCGAGCTTTCGACCGTGCGGCAGTCGACGGCGCGCACGGCCGAGTCGGCGGTCAGGATGCTTCTCAGGAGAATAGCCGATCCATCCTTGCCGCCGGAGGAAGTGGTTATCGAGCCGGAGATCGTCGAGCGGGAGTCGGTGCGGCGGGCGTAGTCCCGCCGGACAGAAAAAAACCAAGGCAAAGGCGCCGAGTATAATTCCCCGATAAGGACACTTATGGCAAAAATCCGCCTCGCCAACGCCCAAATCATCACCCCCACTGGTGTCATCCCCGGAAATGTCGTCATCGGAAACGGCCGCATCCTGACCGTCACCCCCGACCCCGACCCAACCGGCCCGGTCGACCGCGTAGTCGATCTGGGCGGCCTTTACCTCGCCCCCGGTTTCATCGACATCCACACGCATGGCGCCGGCGGCGCCGACTTCATGGACGGCGATCTGGACAGCATCTACACCGCTTGCCGCCGGCAGCTCGAACACGGCGTCACTTCGGTCGTGCCCACCACCGTCACCGGCGACCGCGCTTCGCTTCTGGCTTTTGTCGAGCTTTTCAACCAGGTGGATTTGCAGCGTGGCGGCATGCCGAACATTCTCGGTTTGCACCTGGAGGGACCGTATTTTTCCTACGACCAGCGGGGCGCGCAGGACCCCCGCCACCTCCGCAACCCCGATCCCGCCGAGTACCTCGAAGTCCTCCGCCGCAGCGACCGCATCATCCGTTGGTCCTTCGCCATCGAGCTGGAAGGCTCCATGCCGTTCCTCCGCGTCCTGCGGGAGCGGGGCATCATCAGTTCCCTGGCCCATTCCGACGCCACCTGCGCCGAGGTGCGCCGCGCTTACGACAACGGCGTCGCCGCCCTGACGCATTTTTATTCCGGCATGGCGGGCGTGCGGCGGGTCAACGCCTACCGCGTGGCCGGCGCCATCGAGGCGGGTTATCTCATCGACGATCTTTATGTCGAGGTGATTGCCGACGGTAGGCATCTGCCGGCCGAACTGCTCCAGCTTATTTACAAGGTGAAAGGGGCGGATCGGATTTGCCTGGTGAGCGATTCCATGCGCGCCGCCGGCATGCCGGACGGGGAATACAAGCTCGGGAACCGCGAGAGCGGCCTGGACGTCGTGGTCGAGGACGAGGTGGCGAAATTGCCGGACCGCACCGCTTTCGCCGGCAGCGTCGCGACGGCGGACCGGTTGCTGCGGACGATGCGGGATCTCGGCGGGGCGTCACTTGTTGACGCGGTGAAGATGTTGACGCTGTCTCCGGCGAAGCTGTTGGGGATTGCGGACCGGAAAGGTTCCCTAGCCGGGGGGAAGGACGCCGACCTGGTCGTCTTTGACGCAAACATTGGCGTTCAGGCGGTATTTGTTAGGGGCGAACTGGTCAAGGGCGACCTGTTTTGACTCCAGGGCACCAAGCTTTCAGCAAAGGGGAGACCATCATGCAAATCACCATGCACACCGACAAAAAAGCGAGCGGAAAAGCCGCCGCCGCCGCCGGCCTGGAACTGCTTCAGGCCGCCCTGGCCAAGCAGGACGAAGTCAACATCATCCTCGCCACCGGCCTGTCGCAGTTTGAAATGTTGGCCGAACTTTCGGCCCGGGATGTGGATTGGCACCGGGTCAACGCCTTCCATCTTGACGAATACGTCGGCATTCCCATCCGCCATCCCGCCAGTTTCCGCGCCGTCCTCTGGAAGGAATTCGCCGCCAAACTGCCCCTTCCCCTGAAGTCCTTCGCGTGGATCAACGGCGAGGGCGACCCCGCCGCCGAATGCCGCCGGCTTGGCGAAGCCATCCGCCAACATCCCATCGACATCGCCTTCATCGGCATTGGCGAAAACGGCCACCTCGCCTTCAACGATCCGCCGGCCGACTTCGCCACGGAAACGCCCTACCTGGTGGTCACCCTGGACGAGGCCTGCCGCCGCCAGCAAATGGGCGAGGGCTGGTTCCCCACCCTTGCCGACGTGCCGGCCCAGGCCATATCCATGTCGATTCGGCAAATCCTGAAAAGCGCGGCCCTGGTTGTCACCGTGCCGGACGCCCGCAAGGCCGAGGCGGTAAAGAACGCGCTGGAACTGCCGATTAGCAACCTGCATCCGGCCTCCATCCTCCGCTGCCACCGGGACGCGAGACTGTTCCTGGACGCGCCGGCGGCGTCGCGGCTGAAGTCGCTCCCGCAGGCCGGCGCGACCGTGACGCTGCCGGTCGAGCCGATGCCGAAATGATTTGAAAACCATGTCTGCCGCGCGTCGCGGCGGGCGAGCCGAATTCTTTCATAAGGAAACGGAACATGAAAAAGATGATTGCATTGGCGCTGTGCCTGCTTGCCGCCGTCGCCGTGGCGCCGGCAGGCGAGAAATCCGTCGAACTGAGGTGGTATCAGCCCGAACCCGCCGGCCACCCCTGGACCGACGTCGGCCAGCTGATTTGCGACGAGATTGCCAAGGAAAGCGGCGGCCGCATCAAGGTCACCCAGTACCCGGCCGGCCAACTCGGCAGCCAGCTGGAAGCCATCGAGATGCTCCGCGTCGGCACCCTCGCCCTCCTCACCTCCGGTCCGGCCGTGCTGAATTCCTTTGACGAACGGGTGCAGGTCTTCGGCATTCCCTATCTTCTCAAGACCAAGGAACAGGCCTACCGATTCCTCGAATCCCCGGCCGGGCAGGAGTTGTTCAACGGCGGCGTCCTGAAGAAAAGCGGCATCCGCACCATCCAGTTCTGGTACTTCGGCGCCCGCACCCTGACCCTGAACAAAGCGGCCCAAAAACCGGAGGACCTGAAGGGTGCGAAAGTGCGCTGCATGGACATGCCGATCTATAAGGATTCCGTAGCCAGCCTTGGCGCCAACCCCACTCCCATCACTTTCTCCGAACTCTACATGGCGCTCCAGACGGGAGTCGTCGACGGCCAGGAAAACCCCATCTCCACCATCTACGCCCAGAAATTCCAGGAAGTGCAGAAGTACATCATTCTCACCAACCACACCCAGCACATGGGCACCGTTCACGTGTCCGAGCGGATCTGGAAAGGTCTTTCCGACGCCGACCGCGCGCTCATCACCAAGGTGTTCGACAAGTTCCGTCCGGTCATCGACGAACGCATCGCCAAGGACACGGTGGAAAAGCTGGAACTCATGAAAAAGGGCGGCACCAACATCATCACCCCCGACGTCGAAGCTTTCCGCAAGCATTCACTGGACTACATGATGAAAATTTACGGCGCCAAGTGGGACAAGCTGATCAAGGATATCCAATCCTTTGAATAAAGGGCGCGCCATGGAAGAGAAAAAGTCCAACCCCCATTTTTTCTTCACGGCGCAGGAATGGCTGAGTTTGGCCTTCTTCACCGTGATGTGCGGCCTTTTGGTGCTGCAACTGGCGTCCCGTTACCTGTTCAGCCGGCCGCTCCTGTTCACGGAAGAATTCTCCCGCTTCTGCTATGTGTGGATCGCCTTCCTCGGCCTGGCCGTCGCCCACCGGCGGAAGGACCACATCAGGATCGACATGTTCGTCAACATGCTGCCCGCGGGCCTCAGGCGGGTGGTGGAAAGGGCGGTTGACGTCGTCTGCATCGGCCTGCTGGGTTACCTTGGCTACTGGGGGGTCGAGTACATGATTTTCAACGAATACAGCGTTGCGGCGTCCGTTGACCTCCCTCTCTATTACATCTACGCCGCGTTGCCGATCGGCTGCCTGTTGGGGATTATCAACATCGTGTGCGGCTTCTTCCGCACGTCCTAGACGCTACGGACCCGGCCGGATCGGTGGTGTGACCGTGCCTTGGGCCGATCCGGCCGCCATAAAGGTGTTCCCATGCTGCTGACCCTCTTCTTCGCCGTCCTGGCCGTGATGATGATCCTCGGCTTTCCCATCTATCTAAGTCTTATCGGGGCGTCCCTCACCTATGTCATCGCCCATCCCGATCTGTCCATGATTATCGCCATCCAGAAGATGGTCAACGCCCCCAATTCCTTCACCCTGCTGGCGGTGCCGTTCTTCATTTTCGCGGGACAGGTGATGAATTACGGCGGCGTCACCGACCGCATCTTCGGCTTCGCCAATTCCCTGATCGGCCACTACAAGGGCGGCCTCGGTTACGTCAACGTCTTCGCCAGCGTCCTCTTCGCCGGCATGTCGGGATCGGCCATTGCCGACGCCGGCGGCCTGGGGCTAATCGAAATCAAGGCCATGCGGGACGCCGGCTACGACGACGACTTCTCCATCGGCGTCACCGCCTCGTCCTCCCTCATCGGCCCGATTATTCCCCCGAGCATTCCCTTTGTGGTTTACGGCGCGGTGGCAGGGGTCTCGATTGGCGGCTTGTTTATCGGCGGCGTGGTGCCCGGGCTCTTGATGGCCGGGGCGCTCTGCGTCATGGTGTACTTCACCGCCAAAAAGCGGAATTACCCGACCCTTCCCAAGCAGTCCCTGGCCGAGCGCTGGACCGCCTTCAAGCGGGCCTTCCTCTCCATCCTTACGCCGGTCATCATCATCGGCGGCATTTGGCTTGGCTTCGTCACCCCAACCGAAGCCGCCTTCGTAAGCATTGTCTACGCGCTTTTCGTGACCATTTTCATTTACAAGGAACAGAAAATTTCCGCCCTCCCCGCTCTCGCCACCGAGACCCTGAGGACGGTCGGCCCCGCCATCATGATCGTCGCCGCCGCCAATATCTTCGGCTGGATCATGAACTACGAAAAGGTCGACGTATATTTAATGAACCTGCTCTTCAGTTATACCACCAACAAGTATGTCATCCTGCTGCTCATCAACATTCTGCTGCTGATTATGGGGATGTTCCTGGAAATCATCGCCGCCGTCATGATCATGCTGCCCCTCACCGCGCCGATTATCCAAACCCTCGGCATCCATCCCATCCATTTCGGCGTCATCCTGGTCCTGAACCTGATGATCGGCCTCCTGACCCCTCCGGTCGGGTTTGTCCTCTACATCCTCGCCTCGGTCACCAAAGTGCCGGTCAACCAGGTCATCCGCATTTGCATTCCCTGGACGCTTCCGCTTCTCGCGGTGCTGCTACTCATCACCTATGTGCCGGATCTGGTCATGTTCCTGCCCCGGCTGCTCGGCTTCGTCTCATAAGGAAAAACCATGCTTACCATCGGAGTCATCGGCGCCGGCCTGTACGGCCGCGTCCACCTGGCCAGCTTCAAGCAACGCGAAACGCAACAGGGCGACGTCCGCCTGGCCTGCGTCGCCGACCTTAACGAAAACGCCCGCCGCGCGGCCGAGAAGGACTTCGGCGTCAAAGGCTACGCCAGCCTCGAAGACATGCTGGCCCACGAAAAGCTGGACGGCGTCACCGTCGTCACCCCCGACCACCTGCATCACCGGCTGGTCATGGCCTGCCTCGCCGCCGGCAAACACGTCTTTGTCGAAAAGCCCCTTTCCACCGACATCGCCGAAGCGCGGGAAATGGCCGAGACGGCGGACAAGCTCGGCCTCATGCTCCAGGTCGACTTCCACAAGCGCTTCGACCCCTATCACCTCGACCTGAAGCTCCGCATCAGGGACGGCGAACTCGGCAACCTCCAATACGGCTACTGCTGGATGGAGGACGTCCTACGGGTCGGCACCGACATGATTGGCCAGTCGCATTGGGGCGCCAGCGGGTCGCCGGCGTGGTTCCTCGGCATCCACATGATTGACCTGACCTACTGGCTGATGGACTTCCCCGAGCCGGTCAAGGTCTACGCCACCGGCAGCAAGGGAAAACTGCAGTCGCTTGGCCGCGACATCTATGATTCCATCAAGGCCCAGGTGACTTACGCCAACGGCGTCAGTATCACTTACGATACCGCCGTGGTTCTCCCCAATTCGCACGAAGCGGTGGTGCGGCAGGGGGTGAAGATGGTGGGGAGCGAAGGCTATTTGGCGGTCGACAGCCAGTACCGGGGCGCCCGGGGTTGCACCACGGCCAAGGGGATGGAGACCCCCAATTGCGGGGGATTTGGCCGAAAAATCGCGAAGAACGGGGAAATTATCAAAGTCGGCTATCTGCATGATTCGCTGGTGGACTTCGTCGATAATTTAGCCGAATTGAAGAAGGGGACCACGGTGGCGGCGATGAAGGGGAAGTACGCCTCCGCCAGTGAAGGCGTGGCCTCGACCCGCATTGGGGTGGCGATTCACCGGTCGCTTGCGAGCGGCGAAGTTGTTGATGTGACGCGTCTTTAGCAATTTGGGCAGCCATGCGTGAGTGTCCCCGAATTACGGGAAGAAGAACGGAGTCAGCCATGCAATTCCCCAAACACCTCGCCTACCGAATGGGCCGGGACGATTTCGAACTGCCCCGCCTGTTCAAGGCCCGGCAAATATTCCCCCGCGAATACCTGCCCATCGACGCCATTGAAAACAGCGTAGCCGCCGAAATCGCCCGCCTGCCCCTGCCCGATCTGGGCGGCAAACGCGTCGCCCTCACCGGCGGCAGCCGGGGCGTGGCCAATCAGGCGCGTATTCTCAAGGCCGTCGCCGACGCCCTGAAAAAACGCGGCGCCCGCCCCTTCATCGTGCCGGGTATGGGCAGCCACGCCGGCGCCACGGCCGAAGGCCAGCAGGACTGCCTGGCCGGCTACGGCATAACCGAGGCGGCCATGGGCGTCCCGATTCTATCGGGGATGGAAGTGACGCAGCTTGGCAGCACCGCTTCCGGCTTCCCCGTCTACTGCGACCGCAATGCCGCCGAAGCCGACTTCATCCTGCCGGTGCACCGTGTGAAACCGCACACCGATTTCAAGGGGGACATCGAAAGCGGCCTCTGCAAAATGCTGGTCATCGGCTTGGGGAAACACCGGGGGGCGACGCAGATTCACCGTCTCGGCCTGGGAATATTCGCGTCCCTAATTCCCGAGGCGGCCCAGGTTTTCCTGGACACGGGCAGGGTTCTCGGCGGCGTGGGGATAGTGGAAAACGCTTACGACGAGACCATGCTTATCGAAGCCATACCCGCCCCAAAGTTGATCGCCCGGGAGAAGGAGCTCCTGGTCATGGCCAAGGCGAACATGCCGAAGTTTCTCCTTGACGCCATCGACGTGCTGATTGTCGAGGAAGCCGGCAAGGACATCAGCGGCGCGGGGATGGACTCGAACCACACCGCGCGGCCGGTCACCGGCGAACCCGGTTTCACCGCCCCTCCCATCAAGCGAATTGTCCTCCTGGGGCTTACCGAAGGCACGCACGGCAACGCGATCGGTTTCGGCGTGGCGGACGTCATCACCAACCGGGTGATGCAGCAGATCGATCTGGAATCGACCTACATCAACGCCCTCACTTCGCGGGGCCTCGAAGCGATACGCATCCCGATGATTGCCAATAACGACCGGGACGCCGTCAAGATTGCCGCGCACTGCTGTTTGGGGGTCGAACCGGAGTCGGCGAAAATAGTCCAAATCCGTAATACCTTAATGCTGTCCGACCTGGCCCTGTCCGAACCCTACCTGCCGCTAATCCGCGGCGACCGGCGGTTCGAGATCCTTTCCGAACCCGAACCGCTGCGGTTCGAGGCGGAAGGCCGGCTGGAACGCTTGCCCTACTATACGCGGCGAGTATAGAGCAGCGGCGGCTCGCATCAATCCGTAAGCAGCAGCAGCTTCTCCGGAGGCAGATAAAGAAAAGCCGGCACCGCTCCCGTCACATACTTGCTGCACTTCCACCAAAGACTGACCCCACCGTCGGCATGCCCGGCGTCAGCGTTGGTGAACAAAATATTCCATTCGAACGGATCCTCCGAACGCTCCAGCACCTTAACCGCAAGCAGATTATCGCTGCGCCCCGGCTCCCCCGCATAAGGAACAAAGTCGTGCGCCCGGATGGCGACGTGCCGGACTTCGCCCGCGATGTTTTCGGCGGTTTTCAATTCGACGCCCCAGTCCAGGGCGCGCAAGGCGCGGTGGCCGATAATTTCCGCGCGGGAGAAATTTTTGCAGCCCAGGAGACGCGCGACCTCCAAACGCCCGGGCCGGCGAAACAACTCGCGGGTGTCGCCGCCACCGATGATTTCCCCTTGGGACAGCACGATTGTGCGCCGGCAAAGCCGGTAGATTTCATCCCGGCTGTGGGACACCATGACCACATCGCCGCAGCCCTTCACCGAGTAGAGAAGCAGCATCTGCATCCGCTCCCGCAGATGCGCGTCAAGCGCCGAAAACGGCTCGTCCAGCAGGATCGCCTCCGGTCCCGCCGCCAACATCCTGGCCAGGGCGACGCGCTGCCGCTGGCCGCCGGAAAGCTGGTCCGGATAATGTCCGGTCAGCCCGTCGAGGCCGAAACGCCGAACCCACTCCATGACGGCGGCGCGTTTTTCCCTGGCCGCGCCCTTGACGCCGGCAACGATATTTTCCGTCACGGTCAGGCGGGGAAAAAGGGCGTAGCTTTGAAACAGGAACCCGATCCGGCGCTCCTGCGGCGGAAGGTTGATGTCGGCGGCGGAGTCGTAGAGGACGCGGCGGTTCAGGACGATTCTGCCGCTGTCGGGCGTTTCAATGCCGGCGATGCACTTGAGGGTCACGCTCTTGCCGCAGCCCGAAGGGCCGAGGAGTCCCAGAACGCCGTCGTCCTCCTGAAAATCAACGCTGAGCCGGAAGCGGCCGAGGCGTTTGTCAATCCGCGCTTCAAGGCTCATAGTCGCCCTTTCCGTGCCGTTCCGGCGTGTTTTTCCCGGGCGAGAAAATAGTTGAGGAGCAGCACCGCGGCGAAGGAAACGCCGACGATGACGATGACGCAATCCCGGGCGGCGTCCAGGTCCCCGGCCGCCACGGCCGAGTAAACCGCCAGGGGGAGAGTGCGCGTGCGCCCGGCGATGTTGCCGGCGATCATGGCAGTAGCGCCGAATTCACCCATGCCGCGGGCGAAGGCGAGCACCGCCCCCGCCGCGATTCCCGGCAGGGCGGTAGGGAAGGTTATACGCCAAAAAATGCGGGCTTCGGAAAGGCCGAGGGTGCGGGCCACGCTGACGAGATCGGGGTCGACCAGTTCCAGTGCGCCCCGCGCGGCGCGGTACATGAGGGGGAAGGATATGACCACGGCGGCGAGAACCGTCGCCGACCAGGAGAAGGCGATGCGGTAGGCGAAGAGGTCGAGGAAAAACTTTCCCACCGGGCGGTTGGCCCCGAAAACGAAGAGGAGAAAAAACCCCATGACCGTGGGCGGCAACACCAGGGGAAGAGTGAGGAAACAGTCGACCGCCGCCCTGACGTGCGGGGAACGTATGCCGGCAACCAGGCGGGCGGCGAAAAGGCCCAGGAAAAAAGTGACGACGATGGAAACGGCGGCGGTTTGCAGCGAGACTAAAAGAGCCGGCCACAGCATGTGGAAATTCCCCCAAAACGGCGGTTTGGGCCTCGCCCTCAATAAGCGGCGAAGCCGTATTCCTTGAAGACGGCCAGGGCTTCGGGGGAGGCGAGGAAGGCGAGAAACTTTTTGGCGGTTTCGGGGGCGCGGGATTTTTTCAACCTGCCCACCGGGTACAGTACAGGGGTCTTGAGGGTTCCCACGGGAGCGGCGGCGATGACCGTCACCCGCTTGGTGGCGGCGGCGTCGGTGGCGTAGACCAGGCCCACGTCGGCGCTGCCTTCGGCGACCCAGTTTAGGACCTCGGTGATATTGGTGCCGAGGCTGGCCTTGGCGGCGACCCGGTCCCAGACGCCCAGGGAGGCGAGGATTTCCTTGGCGTATTGTCCGGCCGGAACCGAGGCCGGATCGCCGACGGCGATCATGTCGGCGTCGAGGATATTGGCGAATCCGGTCACCTTGCCGGGCCGGTCGGCGGGACGGATGAGGACGATCCGGTTTTCCAGCAGATTTCTGACGCTGTCGGGATCGACGAATCCCTTGTCAACGAGTTCACGCATTTGCTTCGAGGCGGCGGACATGAAGATGTCGGCTTCGAGACCGTTTTCGATCTGAAACTGGAGCTTGCCGGAGCTGTCGTAGGTGGCCTCGATTTTGCTGCCGGGGTTCCGGTCCTCGAACAAGGGGATGAGTTTGGCGTCGAAGGAATAGCGCAGGCTCGCCGCGGCGGCAAGCAGAAGCCGGGATTCCTCGCCCGCGCGGGCGGAGGGGACATAGGCAAGACCGACGAGCAGAAGGGCTAAGATGAATTTAATCATGGCATATCCATCATAATAAAAAGATACAGAAATTCGGCCAAACGGCGATTGCATCACCGCGGGCCATTCGCACTCCATATACCGGTATCGGCTTGAAATGGTGATTTTGTAATTCGGGGACACGTTATGAAATTACTCAAACCGCCGAGTAATTTCGTACATGTCCCCAAAATACAAAATCACCA
>JAVBTZ010000156.1:0-5853 GCA_031555915.1 Planctomycetota bacterium | reverse complement strand
AACCAGCGGCAGGAAATGCCGATCCCCTTCCCCCATCGGCAGCGTGGCGAGGGCGGAAATTTTCACCCAGGCGAGAGGACCTTCGGGGCTGTTGGGGTAAGGGGTGCCGGAAAAGGCGGTAATCAAAAAAATGAAACCGAGCCAGTCCTCCCCTTTCGGGCCGAAATTGGTCCAGTTAACCGTCCCCCGCAGTTGCATCGCCTCGACCTTTAGGCCGGATTCCTCGTGGATCTCCCGGGTCATACAGGTGGCGATATCTTCGCCCGGCTGCATCTTGCCGCCGAGTCCGTTAAACTTGCCCAATTGATCGTCGGATTGCCTGGCTGTCCGGTGCACCAACAGTACCTCGTCGGCGTCGGGAGCCAGGATATAACCTAAGGTTCCCACTATCGGAGTGTATTTCATGGCAGGTTTGGATTTTATCACTATGGGGGGAATGATAAGGAAAGATCGCTCAACTTGGGCCTCGCCCAATATTTGGGGCAAACCCTACTCGAGGTTATAACCCATTTCCTTGGCGATAGTCAGGACGCGTTGCACTATGGCCGGGTTGTCGGGGGTCGTTTCCTCGAATAAATCAGGGTCGACGCCCTTCATGATCAGCTTAATTTTCATCGGCGCCACCAAGGCGCGGTCGCCCTTGGTGCGTAATGCAATTAGCTGATCGATGAGTCGTTTAACTTGTCCGGCCACCTTGAGTCCTCGCGTCCATCCTAAAGACACGTAATAATTGTTAAGGAAAAATCTTCCTTGTCAATGATAATGTTGGGAAATAAATACGATATTTGGTAACCGCCCGCCCGGCTTTTACGGGAAAAGCATCAGGAACGCCGCTCCGCACCACCCTAAACCCACCCTAAAATAAATAGCCTAGAACGGGAATTATGTCAACAACCAGTTATAACGGCCCCGGCGTGTAAAAATTTTTCACTCCGAGACCGTTATTTACTCGCCGCGTACTTAATGATCCACAGTACGGTTCCCTAACGCCGGGGCGCCGCGCTCGCCGCCTGATCCACCCGGCCTTCCTTCGGAAGACGCAGTTGCTGGTCCGGCTGAATCACCGGATTGCCGCGCTTGTCCAGCCGCAATTCGTTTTCCCGAACCACCCAACTCACCACCTCGGGATCCCAGGTGCCAAGCACCCGGTACACCACCTGCGCCACCCCTTCGCCCTTTTTCACCTTGGCCGTCACTTCACCCGCCCGCGCCTGACTTTTCTTGGACCCGCCCGAAGTCGACGACACCGAGACATTTGCCCCAGGGGGTGACTGCACCGCCACCTTGACCTCCGCCGCCGGCCTTAAACCGGGGCCGGCGTTGGCGGCTTTGCCGCTATTGCCGGCGTTGGCGACGGCCACGCCGCTCAAGGCGATACGCTCCTCCCGGCCGCGGGCGGGCTGACCCGGGATGGGAAGGGAGGAAGCGGCGGCACCGGGACGCAGGGCCGAGGCCATTTGCCGGTTGTCCGGGTTGTCGCTACGCTGGCGGTTAACCGCCACCACCTGTTCGATGCTGCCGGCGGGGTCGCGTATTTCGTTGACGTGTAGTTTGGCCCCGGCTTGGGGGGTTCCCTGGAGGGCCATCACCGACGTCCGGGTCGGGACGCCGCTTGAACCGGAATCGGCTGGTTTAAAGACGGCGATACCTGGCGAATGCTGGGCGGTGTTTTGGCTGGCCTGTTGGCTGGCGGCGGCTTGTTTCGCCTGCTGCACCGCCTTGGCCTGCGCTTGCGCCAGCTGTTTGTTTTTACTCTGCAGGTCGGCAATTTGCGCCCGGGCGGTACTCATCTTGTTTTCCAATTCGACCATCTTGCTTTGGGAGGCGATATTCTGTTCCACCTCCCGCTTCAGGTTTTCCTTGAGTTCGGTGACGGCCTGGTGCTCGACCGCCAGTTCCTTGGAAACATCCGGCGACTTCAGCCAATTCGCCACCGGCAGGGCAAGCAGCATCAGGCTGGCCGCCGCCCCCAAACCGTAACCGACCGAGAGTCGACGCCGGGCATGGCCCAGTCCCCCGCGGAGTTTCTTTTCGAGTTCACACTGGCGCTCCACCGTCATCGCCAAATCGTCACGCTCGTTTTGCAGGGTCGGAAGAACGTCCGTAACCACTTCGTTGTAGGCCTTGCGGAGATCCTCGAATTCGTCGTAGAGGCGCTGGTGCTCTTCGCAGATGCCGTTCAGGGTGTCTATTTGCCGCTGCCGCTCGTGCGATTCCTCCCTGACGCCGTCCAGCACCTTTTCCAATTCTGACCGTTTTTCCTCGCCTTTTTCGATGCGTTTCCCCATTTCCAGCAAAAGATTGGCGCGTTCCTCCGCCTCCTTTCGGGCTTCGCGGGCCCGGGCTTCGCTGTTGGCGCCGGCGGTTTGGATTTCGAGGAGACGCTGGGCCAGGCCGTCCAACCGGGCCTGGTATTCCTGTTCCATTTCGGCCCGGACCTCGGCTTCCCGCAGCATGAAGTCGACCGGTTCGGGATCGGGCGGCAGGCAGGAAATCACGTGTTCGACCGGATCCTCCACGAGGTTGGCCGGCGTGCGACCCGGGAAGACCGCCTTTACCGACCCCCTGCCCGCCGTTGTTCCCGCCGCCATTTCCGAACTCGAAGCGTCGGCTTCCGGTAGGAAGGCGTCGGTTACGGTGTCGTCGCTCAAGTCGAGGATCACCGCCGAAGAAGTGTCGGCGGCGGCATGGTCGGCGTCGGCGGGATTACGCTCCGCCAGCAGATCGTCGTTGATTACCGGATCGTTATCCAGGGCCGGGCCGCCGACCAGCCAACGGACCAGGCCGAGACGGGTTTCCGGCAGCAGGAAGTCGTTTTCCGGCGGCGTTGCCGGGATGTCTTCCGTAAACGTTTCCGCCAAAGCTTCGGGCGGTTGGATACAACCTGGATCCGCCATCAGCAAGGCGGCCGCTTCCGCTTCGCCGGCACTCGGCGGCGGGACCAGGGCCACGACCGGGACGGGGGAAGACAACGCCGGGAGCATGTTGTCCCAATCCGACAGCGCCTCCAGGATGAATTGGAATTCAGCTTCCGGCGGCGGTTCCGCCACCGTCGCGGCTGCGTCGGCCCCAAGCGCTTCCGCAACCGGTCCGGCCGCCAGGTCCTCGGACACCGCCGCCGGCGTCGGCTCCGCCAAGGGCGGCGCTGCCAAGGTTACCGCCGGCTCCGCCACCTGCAAAGCTTCCCTGACCGCACCCTGAAGCGTCGCTTGCAGGAGGGACTGCAGCGATTCCCTTACGTTCCCGGCTGCTTCCTCCGGCAGTGCCTCCCGGGTAATTTCCTGAACCGGTTCCGTTGCCGCGTTCTTGGACAGGCGCAAATTTTTCCGGGTGGCGCGGGTGCCCTTTTTCTTCACCCCCTCTTCCGCCGGTTGCATAAGGGTCAATGGAACGGGCGGAGGCAAGAGTTGCAGCGGCTTAACGGCAAGAATCGCGTCTTCGTCCGCATCCGCCGCTTCCGCCGGAGGGGGAAGCAAACGGAGACCCGGGCCGCCAGCAGCCGCGGCGTCCCCATCCTCCGGCGGTTCGTCCGTAACCGCGTCGGCAATGACCAGGAAACGATCCCGGAAATGGATCACCCTGTCGTCCTCGGCGTCCAGCCCGGCCGGAGCGGCTTCGGCCGCGGCTGCATCGTCTTCGGAAAATTCTTCATCGTCCCGGGCGATTTGCAGGGCGCCGGTAAAACCGGAAACATCTGTCAAGCGAATCACCCCTTCCTCCGGTTCCGCATAACCGCCGGCGGCAACGACAAACATGAAACCGCCGTCATTAGGCTGGCCCCCGAGATTGGGTTCCGGCATGGCGCGGACCGGTTCCTGCGGTTCTTCCGCCATATCCGCAACGCGATCTTCAATATCCCGGTCCGCTTTTTCCATACGGCCAAAACTCTCCAACAGCCGGGTAAACGGCGTATCCGTTTCCTGTACGGCGCGGTCCAGAAGCCGCAATGCCGTGCTGGCGACCGACGGCCCGGCGGCCACGTTTTCCTCCGGCAGAACGGCATCGGAATCTTCCACCAAATCCACCGGCGTAAGTAAATTCAGGCTCTCCCGTTTACTCTCCCGCCGCCACGGTTGCGCCGGCGAATCCGCCGCCAATTTAGCGTCGTCCCCGTTAGCAAATTCGTCGGCATTGGTAGACTCCACCTCCCGCTTAGCTTCGACCGTCAGGGTCTCGGTTCCTTCCGATCGGGTAAGGATAATTTCGGGGAGATCCCCGGCCAGACGATTTTTGTCCGCCTTCTTCCGCTTCTTTTTTTCGCCCCGCTCCCGCCGGCGGCGCTCGGCCCGGCTAAGTTTTTCTTCGCCATCGGCGCTTCCGCAAGCGATCGGCGTAGCCGCCTCCGAAGTCGTGACCGGAGGACGCGACAACAGGGATTGCGCTTCCACGAGCAGATTTTTACCGCCGGAAATGACTTCGCTAAGCGGAGCTCCGGCCGCCGCCGCAACAGCCACCGCATTTTCTCCCCCGGGAATATAATCGTCACTGGCGTCCCAGGCGTCCAGGGTCCGACTCGGACCGACCGCCGCCGCCGGCATGATTTCCTGACCCGAATCCGCCTGGTAGGCAACCGCCGCCTCGGCTGCAATTTCGTTTTCTGACTCTGGTTCCGTCGCGACCGAATTTATATTATCTGCCGCGTCTTCCTCAAAATGTAGCTCCGCCCCAACCGTGAAACCGTCGGAAACCGCTTCGCAAAATGCCTCCGAAGCCGCCTGTTCCGAGCCCGTAGCGACCGGTTCGGGCGCCGCAGTCACGGGAGAAGCGGTAGGCTCGGGCGAAGCCGTTAACTCGGGAGAAGCAGTCGGCCCGGGACAAGCCGCCGCCGGCTCCAACTTCCGATCGGCATTCACCCCGGTCCCCTTTTCCGCGTCGTCCGGCGTGGCTTCCGTTTCCTTTTCAGCCGCAACCGGTTTCCCGTCCCGTTCATCCGCAAACGCCGCCTCGGCAAACGACTCCGCCGCCGCCGGCGTTTCCTCGCCCACTCCCGATACCTTCGACCAGAACCGGCTCCAAATCCCCAATTCATGCGCCTGCGTCGAAGACGCCAAGCTGTTCATCGAATGCCAGGCATTGGACGCGGCGAGCGATATCGACTTGCCAAAACCGGCGTTCAGGACCACCCCGCCCCGCGCCACCAATTCCGACCCCGAAGTCTCGCCAATGACAATGTCCGCCACCGAATCGCTGTCCATACTCCCCGCCATCGGCTCCGAACCTTCCGACGTCCCGGCCATGACATCAAAGTCAATCCCGGCGTCGGCCCCAACTTCGCCCTCTTCCTCGGCGATAAAAAACACCGCCCCGGAATCGGACGCGACCGCGCGAAATTCCGCCGTCTCGCAAGCCACCTCGCTCGCCTCGCCCTCGGCCAACGCCTCATTCCCCGACCGCCCCCCGGTCAATACGTCACCCGCCCCGCCCTCTTCCAGGGAATCAATCAGCCTAAGCATCTCGCCCCCCAGAGGTTGTTCCCGACTCTCGGCCAGCAAGCGAATGGCGTTCAGGCTGTAGCCGCGGTTTCGGTATTTCTCAATCAGCTTTTCGGCGCTCGTCATACGTTTCCTCCAGGCGGAACATGGCGGTATCGAATTTGCGGGGGCAGCGACCTACGGGTGAACGACCGCATAAAACCGGCCGTTCCCGATAAAATCCCAACACCTTTATCGACCGATAATCAAAAAAGGTTCATCGCGTTTGCCTGAAGTCGGGGAAAAAGAACATTTTCTGGGCGCCACCAACCGTCCTGCCATGGGCGCCCATCGGGAAAAATCACTCCCGATAACCGGAAAACACTCGCGTACCCCGCATTTCCTTGACAGTTACCGGCGCGGGGGTTACCATTAAAAATCA
>JAVBTZ010000163.1:0-36987 GCA_031555915.1 Planctomycetota bacterium | reverse complement strand
CCACAGACAACACAGATACCAAATATAACCACTATTAACTGCTTAATTAGGTATAGCCCCGTGATTTAAATTTGTTTATAAAATTGGCATTCAGTATTAACTTCCATCCGTTGTTTAATGTGGTTCTCTGTGGTCTCTGTGTTCTCTGTGGTAAAAAATTGTTTTAAATCGTCGCTTCGCAAAGGTTTACTCTTATTTCAGCGCCATTCAGAGCTGCCCCCTGTTTGTCTGACAACCGCCCTGCCGCGTCTATTTCGCCCGCGGCTGGCGTAATCCTACCGGTACAGGCGATTGGAGATAAAGCATGAGGAAATTTATTCTGGCCTTGCCACTATTTGCCCTCTTCTGTTTCTGCAACGGTCCCGGCTACGCCCAGGAGTACATCCTCGACAGTTCCGGAAACCCGGTGTATTTGGATGACGGCACCACCACCACCACCACCGACGACGGGACCGTCGTCTATGAGGATCCAGGCACTGTAACCGTCGTCCCCGAAACCACCACCGTCGTCCCTGAAACCACCAACGTCTATAACTACGATTACGACGACGACGACGGCGGCGGAGGCTTCTACCTTGGCCTTGGCTTCCCCTTCTATTGGGGCGATTGGGGCTGGAATTATCCCCCGCCCCCGCCCGGACCCTGGCCCGGACCGCATCCGCCCGGACCTCCCCCCGGTCCTCCCGGTCCTCCCGGTCCTTGGCCCGGACCTCCCGGTCCACATCCACCCGGACCACCGCCCGGACCTTGGGCCGGCGGCGGCGGCTTCCCTCCGGGTCCCGGCCCGTTCCCTGACGGCGGCATAATACCCGGTCCTGGTCCGTTCCCCAGTGGCGGCGGCTTCCATCCCGCGCCTCCGCCCCCCGCCCCCTCCTTTGCCGGCGGCGGCTTCCATGGCGGCGGCGGCCATTTTGGCGGCTTCCACGGCGGCGGGTTCGGCGGCTTCCACGGCGGCTTCGGCGGTTTCCACGGCAGGAGATAATTAGGGCCTAAAAAAAAGGGCAATCCAGTTTGCGCTGGGTTGCCCTTCGTTTTTTGGAGCGCTGCGGCCGGGTTATTTTTTACCCTTCCGCCCGGCCAGGAAGGCGCGCACCGCCTGCTCCGCCGCGTCCGCCAGCAGCTCGGGGCCGTTCTTGATCGCCTCCTCCAGGGTCATGGGCGCCCGGCACAGGGAAAAACAGGCGTCGATGCCGATGCCGTGCAGATTGGAAATGTTACCCAACAAACCGCCGGCCAGGGCCAAACAGGGAACGCCCTGCTTTTTGGCCCGCTGGCCCACCCCGGCGGGGCCTTTGCCGAAGGCGGTCTGGAAATCAATCCGGCCTTCGGCGGTTATGGCCAGGTCGGCGTCCTTCAGTTCCTTGTCAATCCCCACCATGTCCAGGACCACGTCTACCCCGGGCCGGAGAGTCGCCCCGACAAACGACGCCAGGCCGAAGCCGAGACCGCCGGCGGCGCCGGCGCCGGGCATGTGGGAGATATCCACGCCCAGGCTTTCCCTGGTGCGTTGGGCCAGGTTCTTCAGGCCGGCGTCGAGATAGCGCACGTCGTCGGGGCTGGCCCCCTTTTGCGGGCCGAAAACGGCGGAAGCGCCGCGCTCGCCCGTGAGGGGGTTGTCGACGTCGCAGACCGCTTCGAAGGCAATTTCCTTGGGATTGAACTTGAGGCCGGAGAGGTCGACTTTGGCAATCTTCGGGAGATCCTCCCCGACCGGTTTCACCTCTTTTCCGGAAGCGTCCAGGAATTTGGCCCCGAGAGCGGTCGCGAAGCCGATGCCGCCGTCGTTGGTGGCGGAGCCGCCGATGCCGACCAGAATTTTCCGCGCGCCGTCCCGCACCGCCGCCAGGACCAGTTCGCCGGTGCCGGTGGTGGTGGTGGCGCGGGCGTTCCGCTGTTCCGGCTTGAGGAGGGCCAGGCCGCTGGCGCGGGCCATTTCGATTACCGCCGTTTTTTGTTCCGGCATGTAATAGTATTCCGCCCGAATTTTCGCGAACAGCGGTCCCGTCACTTCCAGGTGCTTTTCCTCACCGGGGAATACCTCACGAAAAACCTGATGCAGGCCGTCGCCGCCGTCGGCGACGTGGACGTGCGGAGTCTTGGCGTCGGGGACAACCCTTGCCACTCCGGCGCGAATGGCTTCGGCCGCCTCTTTTGCGGTCATGCTGTCCTTGAAGGCATTGGGGGCGATAACGATTTTCATGAAGTATCCTTTTTCTGCGGGTTTTCGAAGTTACGGTCCGTCGACTTTTTGAAAAAATCGAGCCAACCGCCGCTCGATTCCTTCGAAAAGTTCAGGGTCCGAATCATTATCTCCGCCGGAGAAAATTCGCCAACACAAAAAGGGACGCGAAAGTCCAGCCTTCGCGTCCCGCTCGAAAATGGTCAGACCCCGCGCGACCATAAGCTGACCTGTTTTATTTAACCACAGAGACACAAAGAACACAGAGAACCACGACCGAAAACCGCCTTTTCTTTCAGGTATTATTAAGTTTTTGCTGTTGTGGTTCTCTGTGCCCTTTGTGTCTCTGTGGTTAAATAAAACAGGTCAACTTTTAGTTGCGCGACTCCTTTGGCTTCCTGCACTCCGTCAGCGATAGGTGACAATCGCCTGCGGGCACTTGATGCGCGGCGCCAAAGTCTCCATTACCCTGAATACATGGTCCATCTTTTCATTGCCCATATAGGCCGTAATCATGTCCTGCCCCACCGCCAGATCCAGGTATTGGGGTTCGTTGCAGACGAGACAGGCGGTGTTCTTCGCCAGCCGGGTGCTCCGGTAAACTTTTCCGACCAAACCCCGCACCCGGTCGATTTCCATCATCCCCGTGCCGGCTTGCAGCCGGTGCAGCTTGCCATACAGGTCGGTCGCCAGGACCAGGGCGTAACTCCCGGTGCTGCCGCAGTCCGCCAGCATCTCCAGGCCGGCGGACAGATCCCGCACCGGGTTCTCGCCTTCGGCCCAGTTCGACAAGGCCAGCTGATGGCAGCCCTTCACGCTGAACAAACCGTCAATCCCCAATTCGGCGTCGCCGTGGAAGATCAAATCGTCCTCGCGGCAGGCCGCCAAAAAAGCCGCGTTCCTGGCCGCCTGCACCCCCGCCGACGCCTCGTCCTCCACATCCCGCCAGGATATATTGAAGTCGCTGTACACCGTCGCCAATTCCAAAAAGCGCCGGCCCACCACCTTGGCCGTCTCGCTGTCGCCCCGCGCCCAATAATCGGCGCCGGCCTTTTCGGCATGTTCCACCTGATCCATGGGGACATTCTGCGTCCTCGCCCCAAACAGCTTCACCTCCAACATCCTTCTACCCACCAGCGTCCTCGACGCCTCCCCCACCACCGCCTTGTCTATGTTATCCCACTGACCTTCCGTCAGCGGGGCACCGTCGCGCAGCAGATAACGCATGTCGCTCTCCTGTAAAAGATGTCATCCAAGTTGAGCCCGGGTCCGCCAAGCAAGCCTCGCCCTCAATCCTTCAAGCCGCCTATCGTCGCACCCTTCGCTTCGGCTTCGCTCGCACCGGGACGCAGGCCCAAACTCTCCATCATCTCCTTCACCTCGCCCTCGCCATCGGCCAAATGACCCGCTTCCGCCGGGTCCAGGTATTTCAACAAGGTCATCAATTCACCCACGTGCGCCCGCTCTTCGTCCCGAATCTCCGCCAACACCGCCTTCACCACCGGATCGGATGAGGAATTGGCATGGGCGTCGTAAAGAAAAATCGCCTCCAACTCGCCGACAATGTCGGTGCGGATCGCTTGAATCAAATCGTATTTCGTCAACTTCTTCTCACCCAGATTTGCCGCAAACGGGGCAGGCATGTTAGGCATGGCGATACCTTTCTGTATAGGTGTTAGGAAAAAAGGAAGGAACGAAGCTTTCCCTGATAGTAATGATATGCTCGCAGAGAGAAATTTCCACCGCTTCAAATAATAAATATTACTATATAGTAAAGTCTAAAAAAGTCCAGGGAAAAACCGCGTGAAGCGGCTTTTACCCTTCACGTTTTCAATAATATATGTCATCTTGGCGTTGAAATCACACGAAAAAAGTAGTATCAACCCCGGCTGGAAGATAGGGAAACGCATGATTGCGGAATGCGGGGAGGGCAATATAATAAATAATTACTGAGTTATCGGTCTATTCCTCTTCTCACCCATTCCCACCCGGAGATGGTTATGGTCAACCATAATGCGGCCAGGCATCTGCTATTTATCGCCAGCGTCCTCTTGTGCCTGTTCGGCTACATCGGCTACAAGCTTAATCAGGGCAAGAATCCCCGCTATGACGCACCGCCGGCCAATCAGTTCGCCAGCCACCAAACCGTAGCGCCGCCGGCGCCGGCCGCCCCTTCCCCCGCCGTTCTCCCGCTAGCCGCCGCCAAAGTCACCACCCGGCCGACCGCGCCGCCTCCGGCCGCCCTCAAGACGCCGCCGCCACCGCAGGGAGACGACGACCTGGATGAATGGATACCCTCCGCCCGAGGTGACGATTTGGCTCTCGCCCCGGCGCCCGGCAAAGCGCTGGCGCCGCCGACTTCACCCTACCGTCCGCCGCAGGACTCTTTCGCCGCCACCCCGCACAGCGGGGTCATCACCGGTTTGATCCCGGCCCCGCCGTCCGCCGGAACGTCCGGACGCCCGGAAGGCGCGAGCGTGCCGCCAGCCGGTCTGCCGATGCCACTCCAAGACTTCGCCGGCGGCAGCGGCATGCCGGGCGGTTCGCAGGCCGCTCCGGCCAGTCCTTATGCCGCCTCTTCCCTGCCGCCAGCCGTAATCAGCGGGCTGAAACCGCCCGGCAGCGGAGGCAACGTTTATCCCTCCGGGCCCGTTTCCGGCACTTCCGCCCTACCTTCGGGCCAGCCTTATAATTATTCCGACGCCTCCTCGGGCGAGAACGGCGACCTCGCCTTTGCCGGTTCTTCTCCTTCGCCTTATGGTTCCGGCGTTCCCCCTGGCATGGGCGCTGGGGCCAGTCAGTCCGTTTATCCCGGGACAGCGGGTTTGCCCCCGCCGCAGGCCGCCGGAAACGGTTCCGCTGGCAACCTGCCGCCAGCCGCCCTCCCGGGTAACATCGGTTCACCGCCCCCGGCAGCCCTGCCCCCCCGGGCGGTTCCCCCGCCCCCTTCCGGCAGCGCTTCGCCCCTGCCCATCCCCGGCGGGACAGGCATTCCCAGCGAAAGCGCCATGCGCCCCGGCGGACAGAATTTGCCGCGGCCGCCTGCCTCCCCGGCATCGCCCGTCGGTTCGGTAGCTCCCGGCGGCGCTCCGCCGTCTTCGGTTCGAGCCCAGACCGCTCCGCCAACCTATCCCTCCTCTCCCGTTGCCGCCGTCCCGCCGGCGAACGGGATAGCGCCTGCCGCCGGAGCCCGGGGCCAGCCGCCCCTGCCGCCGCCCGCGGCCCGGCAGGACTATGAAGAATACGGCTATGACGACACGGATGACGCGGCGGTATTGGGGGGGTCGGAGTCGCTACGGGTTTTCGTGGTTTTGCCGGGGGACACCCTGTCCAGCATTGCTTCGCGCGAATTGGGGTCGATATCCCTGGCCGACAATATTTTCCTCCTGAACCGCGACGTCATCGCCGATCCGGACCATCTCCTGGCCGGGGTTAAAATCCGTTTGCCGGTACGGGAGAATGCACCGGTTCAGCTGTTGTCGTCGCCGGGGCGGGCCTCTCTCCCCACTCCGGCGGCGCCGGCGGCGGCTCAGTCGGGTCCGCGGAAGCATGTGGTGGCGCGGGGGGAGACGTTGTCGTCGATTGCCTTGTTATACTACGGGACCGGCACGGGCTGGCGTTTTCTTTACGAAAACAACAAGAAAGCGGTGCCGAACGCCAATCAACTCGCGGTGGGGGTGGAGTTGACGATTCCGCCGATTGAGGAGATGAAACGCTGACTATCCATATAAGATGAGGCAATAAAAAGCGTCGTTTCCGACAGCTCGGAAACGACGCTTTTCTTTGGCGTCTTGCATTAATGCAATTTCACTTCGCCATTTTCACCCTCTGCTCGGCGTATTCCCGCTCCACCTGCCGCTTTTTCCGCCAGGCGAAATAGCCGGAACCGGCCGCCAGCAGGAGAAAAGCCAGGGAAATCGGCTGGGTAAAGAAGGGGATGATGCTTCCCCGGGTGTCTATGAGGGCGCCCCGCAGATGCGATTCCAAAAGCCGGCCGAGAATCATGCTGATGATGACCGGGGTGGCGGGAATGCCAAAGCGGGAGAAAATCACCCCGAGAATGCCGAAAATCAGGGTTATCCACATGTCGGAAAGATTGTAGTTCAAGTTGTAACAGCCGACCGTGCAGCCGATCAGCACAATCGGCATAAGGTATTCCTTCGGGACCAACAGAAGCTTCGGTAGAATCCGGTCGCTGGCCACATACATGAAAAGAGCCATCAAGACCGCCGCCACCGCGAAGGAAATGTAGATGCCGTTGACGAAAGCCGGGTTTTCAATGAACAGGAGCGGCCCCGGTTGGAGGCCGTGGAGCATCAGGCCGCCAATCAGGGCGGCGGTGACGATGTCCCCGGGTATTCCCAGGGCCAGCATGGGAATCATGGCGCCGCCGATGACGGCGTTGTTGGCCGTTTCCGAGGCGATGACGCCGTTGATGTTGCCTTTGCCGAAGGAATCGGGATTGGGGGAAGCTTTTTTGGCCCGCTCGTATGCCACCACGCTGGCGACATTGCCGCCGAGACCGGGCAGAATGCCGATGCCGACGCCGATTAGGGATGAACGGATAAAGTTCCAGCTCGAACTTTTTATTTCAGTTAAAGTGAAGCGTTGCGCCGCACGTTCGTTGATTTTGCTTTTGTCGGCGACTTCGGCCCGGCCGGGGGTCAGATTGTTGATGACTTCCGTGACCACGAACATGCCGATCATGGCGGGAATGGGGTCGATGCCACTACCCAATAAGCGGTTAAAGCCGAAGGTGTTCCGCATCACGCCGGTCGTGGGGTCGGTCCCCATGGTGCAGAAAGCCAGACCGACGAGACAGGCGATCAGCCCTTTCATCCAGGAGTCGCCGGACAGGGCGATGACGGTGACGAAGCCGAAGATGATGACGGAAACATATTCGACCGAACCGAACTTGAGGGCGATACTGGCGATTTCAGGCGCGAGGGTGAGAAGAAAGATCCAACTGACCATGGTGCCGAAAAGGTTACTGAAGATCCCCGCCTTGAGGGCTTTCCCGGCGTAGCCTTGCATGGCCATGGGATAGCCGTCGAAGCTGGTGGCGATGGAGGCGGGAGTGCCGGGCATGCCGAGGAGGATGGCGGAAACGAGCCCCCCCGAAATGCCGCCGATATACAGGCCGATTAGGATGGAGATGCCGGTCACGGGATCCAGGCCGTAGGTCAGGGGGATGAGGAGGATGACGGCGAGGGCGGCGGTAAGGCCGGGGATAATCCCAAAGACGATGCCCAGGGCCACCGCGCCGGCGATCTGGAGAAAAGTCATGGGGTTGAAAACGGAATAGACGGCTTCCAGCAAAGTGCCACTCATGTTCGGCTCCAAAGGCGGGGATTTAAAACAGGATGGTGTCGGGCAGATAGACCTTGAAGCCCTTGAAAAACAGGAAGGCGACCAGGGTGACGGCCAGGGAATAGATGAGGATGCCCTTGAGCCGATCGCGGCTGAAGTCGCGGAAAATGATGCTGGTGAAAAACAGGTAGACAAAAGTCGAAACGGCGAAGCCGATATAGCTGATGCCAAGGATGTAGCCGCAGGAGACCAGAATCAGCCACAGAGATTTCCTGGTGAAGGTCGCGCCTTCGTCTTCCAGAAATTTTCCCTTTAGCATGCCGAAGATCGCCACCAGGCAGGTAAGGGCGAGGAGCCCGCCGACGAGGCGGGGGAAGACGGTGGCGCCGATATGGTCGCCCCTGATGCGGATGGCGGCTTCGCGCACGTCCAGGGTGCAGGCGATGCCGTAAAGCATTAGGCAGGACATAAATAATATTGACCAAAATTTTTTCATGACACTGCTCCAAAACGGAACGCCTGGAACAACCGGAAGACACACAACGCGCGGCGGGCGACCCGGTATAACCGGCGACCCGCCGCGCGTATATACCGACGACTCCCTGAAAATGTGAATTTAACCACAGAGACACAAAGAGCACAGAGAACCACAATTTTATTTGCTGACTCTAAAAAATGCGGTTCTCTGTGTCCTTTGTGTCTCTGTGGTTAAATAAACTTTTCACAATCTCAGTCCGCCGCCAGTATAGTCGTACAACGCCACTTTTGCGGCGCGGTTGCCGCAAAGGTGAGGTTGTGTGACTACTGCTTCATGTTGGCCATGATGGCGGAGAAAGTCTTTTCAATCTGTTCGTACAGCTTTTCCCATTCGGCGCCGGTGAGGAACTTCGGATTGGCGACCTGGAAGGCCATGAAGTCCTGGAAATCCTTCGTTTCGATGGCGGCCTTGATGGCGGCGGCGAAGGTGTCCTTGATTTCCTTGGGGGTGCCTTTGGGGGCGAAGATGCCGGAACTGTGCTTGATGACCTGGAGGCCGAGGGAAGGGGCGAGGTCGGCGCCGGGGAATTCGGGTTTGGCCTTGTCGTCCAGGAGGAAGAGGACCTTCTCCTGCCCGGCCTTGACGAAGCGGGCGACGTCGGAAGCGGGGGCGACGCGGACCTTCACGGTGCCGGCCATCAGGGCGGTGGCGGAATCGGCGCCGCCGTCGGCGGGGCGGATGACGACGTCGTCCATGATGCCGGCGCCTTCGAGGAACATCATGCCGGCGAGGTAGGTGGCGCCGCCGACGGCGGGGCCGCTGAAGGCGAACTTGCCGGAATTCTTTTTGGCGTCGGCGGCGAATTCGCGGGCGTTGTTCCAGGGGGCGTCGCCTTTGGCGGAGATGACGAAGTTGATGTCCATGATCTGGCAGACCATGTCGAAGTCGTGGTAGCTGAGGGGGATGATTTTGGAGAGGTTCTGGGCGACGAGGTCGGTGTGGTGGATAAGGAAGGTGTAGCCGTCGGGCTTGGCTTCATTGACGGCGCGGAGGCCGTTCATGGTGTTGGCGCCGGGCATGTTGACGACCAGGACGGTTTGCGGGAGCAGCTTGTATTTCTGGATGATTTCGGTGATTTTGCGGGCGGTGAGATCGCTCTGCCCGCCGGCGGCGAAGGCGACGACGACGCGGATCTCCTTGTTGGGATATGCGGCGGCGGGAGCCCGGGAGCCCAGGCCAACCATGGCTGCCAACGCCAACGCGACGCACAGGAAAAGCGATTTCTTACCCATACATGTTCTCCTCAGCTAAAAGACAAACTCTACATTCCTATCCCGCAAGCGGGTCAACGTTTGGCTTTGCCCAAAAATAACTTTTACCAGTTTAACCCGGGTGTTTCGTTTGGATCGGCTTTTCGCCCTTACCGCCTGGTCGAAAATGCCTCTGGGTCATTGGGCAAATTCTGAATGGGTAAAAGTTAATTTTGGGCAAACCCTTATTAGCGCCCTATTCCTTTTTTCCCCGCTCCTGCTCCCGGCGGACGATTAGCATGGAATTTTCGATGTGGCGGTCCATGAACATGGCCGCGATGTCGGGGTAGCCGCGTTTGATGTTGTTGATTATCTCCCGGTGATATTCGATGGCGTTGGTGGCGTCGATTTTGGCGAAAAGCATGGCCTGCAGCGAGCCCATTATTTCCTTGATGATTCGGCTGGTTTTGATGACGAAGGCGTTACGGGTGCCTTCGGCAATCAATTGGTGGAATTCGATGTCCAAGAGCCCCGACTTCTCGGGGTCGGTCAAGTGATGCGCGACCATTTCCTCATAATTACGTTCCAGCGCCTGAATGTCTTCGGGGGTGTGGTGCTCCATGAACATGGCGATGTTGCCGCGTTCGAAGTGCTTGCGAAATTCCAGGACGGTGAGGAGATCCTTCTCTTCAATTAACAGCATCGGCAGCAGCGAATTGAAAGCTTTGGCGGCCATGGGCTTGGCGACGAAGGTGCCGGCGCCCTGTTTCTTGTTGAGAAGTCCGATGGCCGACAGCCGCTCCAACGCCTCCCGCACCGCCACCCGGCTGACGTCCAGGTGGGCGCACAGTTCGCATTCGGTCATGATTTTCGTATTGGAAAGCCATTCCCGCTTTTTGATTTTGTCGAGAACGAAATTATATACCTTGTCGGTAGGCGTGCTTTCGTCCTGACCTTCGCCAGCATGGTTAAAAATACTCGCCCTCCCATAAACCAGCCGAAAGATGCTTAGCCGCTAATTTTATGCCGAAGGTGATATTATGCAGAGTGATGGTGATATAGTGAAGTAGGGTTGTCGGTAGCTTTCAGGCAGGTTGTATTATAAATCTATTAACATCATGCATTATTAGCAGAAAAACCGGCTTTGTCAAGATTTTATTTGACAAATTTGTATTATGACTTTACCCTGACGGATGGAATTTCATAAAAAATAGCTGGTTACGAAAAGTGGACTTTTCGAAAAGTAAACGAAAAGGGGCGTCATTATGAAAATTTGCTATAACGAAGCCACCGCCTTGGGCTGTTCCACCCTGGAAAAGGACCTCGCCCTCTGTGAAGAATGCGGCTTCGACTACATCGAAATCCGCATGGACCAGCTCCGCGACTACCTGACCCGGCATTCACTCGCCGACCTGGGCCGTTTCTTCGCCGCCAGCCGGCTCCGCCCCCACGCCATGAACGCGTTTTACCTATACCCCAATTTTCTCGGCGACAACGACGACCCGGTACGGCGCCAGGCCCTGCTGGATGAAATCCTCCTGGGTTGCCTGACCGCCAAAACCATCGGTTCCCCCGCCGCCATCGTCGTCGCCCCGCTCCAACGCGACCCCAAGGGGGGGCCGTATCCCGGCACCTGGGAGGAAACGTTTCCCGCCTGCGTCCGCATTCTCCGCCGCCTTTCCGACATCTACCGTTTTTACGACATGAACATCTGCTTCGAACTGGTGGGGTTCGAGCGTTCCAGCGTCCGTTCCGTGCAGGAAGCCAACGCCATCGTCGAGGCGGTGGACCGCGACAACGTCGGTTTTGTCTTCGATTCCTACAATCTTTTCCTGAACGGCGGCAATGCCGCTTTCGCCGCCATGAAAACGGTCAACCCGAAAAAGATCTTCGCCGTCCACATGATGAACGCCGACCCGGTTCCCGCCGCCGAAATGGGCCAGGACAAGCGGCGTTTTTGCGACAGCGGCGTGGTGGACCTGGGCGTATTTCTGGCGACTTTGCGGGAGATCGGTTACGATGGGATGGTGTCGATTGAGACCTTCCGGCCGGAATATTGGCGGCGGGAACCGGAGTGGGTCGTTCGCGAAGCTTACCGCACGACTCGCGAGGTGATGCAGGCGCACCAGGTTTTGTAAGGGGAAAACATTCGAGCGGTTCTAAATTCAGGGAGAACTACATGGAAATCGGCATCTGCATCAATATGTACCCCGCCCCAAATGGTCCGGAACAGACCGGGGTGGAAAATATCCCGCTCTACCGCGACGCCGGCTTCGACTATCTGGAACTGCCCGGCGGCGCCCTGATGCAGCAGAAACCGGCCGAACTAAAGGAAACGGAAAAACGCCTCCTAAGCTGCGGCATGCCCCTGAAAGCCATGAGTTCCCTCCTCCACCCTTCAATCAAGGTGGTGGGACCAACCGTGGACCGGGCCAGGGTCGACGCCTACCTCGACGGGGTCTTTGCCCTGGCCGCGCGGCTGGGCACGTCCATCATCGTCCTCGGCAGCGCCCGCGCCCGCGAGGTTCCCTTCGGTTTTCCGCCGGACCAGGCTTGGCGGCAGCTGGTCGATCTTTTCCACCGCCTCGGCAGCTTGGCCGACCGCCACGACATGACCATCGTCATCGAACATATCAATCGCTGGGAAGCGAACAGCATCAACACCTTTGCCGAAGGGGCGGCCATGGTCCGCGAGGTCGGGCATCCCCGGGTGCGTTGTCTGGTGGATTATTACCACTTGGGTTTGGGGAATGAAGGTTACGCGGCGGTGCGGGAAAACTTCACCCTGATCCGCCATGCCCATGTCGCCAATCTTTTGGAACGTTCCCTCCCCGTTCTCAATCGGCATGAACAAGGGGTGAGGGAATATGTTAGGCTGTTGCGGGAGAACGGTTATCAGGGCGGCCTTAGCGTTGAAGGTTACACCCGCGATCCGGCCGATTTTGCCAGTTCGGTCAAGTTGCTGCGGGAATTGTCGAAATAGCGGTTAAGCACCGGGCACCTCTAAAATAGCATTTTTAGAGCTGCCCCACTTTTATTCTATTAACAACCGGACTTTTGCAAAATCACCCTTCAAACCGCCAAAAGGCGATTTTGTAAAGTCAAAAACCCCGGAAATTCAGGCAAAAACGATTTTTGCCAAGTGACGATTGGCGGTTAAATCGTCACTTGGCAAAACTTCAGTTAACCACTCTCTTTCATCGGAGGCCAAATATGTCGCTAAGCTGCATTCCCGTATCGATATTCCCCAAAATCGTCTCCGGCGAAACCAGCCTCGCCGACTGGGCCGCCTACGCCGACCAAGTCGGACTCGACGGCTACGACGCCAGCGTCATGTTCTTCCCCAGCCACACCGCGGTGGCGCTGGACCTCCTGAAAACCGGCCTGAAAGCCGCCAGCAAACACGCCAAACCCTTCATGATCTGTTCCTACCCCGATTTCACCAACCCCGACCCGGCCGAACGCCGACGCCAACTCGACTACCTGGCCCGCGACCTCGCCGTCGGTTCCGACCTGGGCTTCCAGTACGTGCGGGTCACCGCCGGGCAAAACCATCCCGGCCTGTCCATCGACGAAGGCGCCAAGCTCTGCGCCGGCTGCTTCGAACAAATCCTCCCCAAGGCCGAAAGCTACGGCATGAAGCTGGTGTTTGAAAACCACGCCAAACCGGGCGCCTGGCACCTGGTGGATTTTTCCTTC
This sequence comes from Planctomycetota bacterium, assembly GCA_031555915.1. GTDB lineage: Bacteria > Planctomycetota > SZUA-567 > SZUA-567 > SZUA-567 > JAJBSZ01. The sequence continues at coordinate 24,071 of JAVBTZ010000163.1, read as the reverse complement.
GACGTCAACGCTTTTATGGCCGTGTACGAACGCATCAAGCCGCTGCCGATGGGGATTAACTTCGACACCGCCAATGCCGTGGCCGCCGGCGTGGAACCGGTCGACCTGCTGCGGAAAGTCTACGACAAGGTCTGGACCATCCATCTGAACGACACTTCGACCCGGGGTAAACTCACTTCGGTCGGCTTGGGGAAGGGGTTGGTCGACTTCGATACGGTGTTCAAGTATCTGGCCGAACGCGGGTTCAAGGGCTGGTACTGCATCGAGGAAGCGGGGGGTAACGGTTGGCAGGGGATTGACGAAGCGGTGGCGTTTGCGCGGAAGTACGTGGCGAAGTAGTTGTTGGATAACCGTTCACGTCTTCGGTTTCAGGGCGGAAATGTGAACATTCCATCCATTGTACCACAGTACGACTGTCATTCCGAACGATAGTGAGGAATCCAGCGGTCGCAGTAGCTGAGTATGAACCGTCCCCATTTGGCTCGTTTACCTTATCGCAAGCGGGATGAATTCAGAATGGGTGAGGAAATGCCCACGAGCCAAATGCAAAAGTGTGTCCCCCAGCGGCTTGCGACCGCCGGATTCCTCACTACCGTTCGGAATGACAGTCGTACTGTTTTACTTTTGCAGCAATGTTCACCTTTTCACTCTGAAATTGAAGACGTGAACGGTTACGTTGTTGGAATGCGGGGTTTTCCGGTTCGGCAAATTCTAATGGCGCATAGCCCCCAGGCAATGCGCCATTAGCATTTGCCGAACCGGAGAAAACCTACAACAAAACCGAAGGCAGCCAAGTGGCCAAAGCCGGAATGGCAATGACCAATGCCAGAGTCACCACCATGGCGGGGATGTATTTCAGGCACTCCTTGGTCACGGTCTTCACCGGCAGCTTGGCGACGTCGGAGATGACGAAAAGGCAAATCCCGAACGGCGGCGTGACAATGCCGATGACCAGCGCCACCACCATCACCACCCCGAAATGGATGGGGTCGATACCCAACCGCTTGACAATGGGCATGAGGACCGGCGTAACCAGCAGAATCGCCGCCGTGGTGTCCAGGAAACATCCCAGCACCAAAAAGAATGCCCCCAGCGTCAGCATTCCCAAAAGGGGACTCATATTGACGATGGGCGTAAGGAAAGTGGAAATCAGGTTGGGCAGACCCTCCTTCGTGACAATCCAGGTGAAAAAGCCGGCGATGGCGATGATGATCATGAAAGTGCCGACCGTTTCGACCGTGTCCGTAAGGGTCTCCCACAATTTCTTCAGGGTCAACTCCCGGTAGCACAAGCCCAGGAGCAGCGAATAGTCGATGGCGAGAATGGCCGCTTCGGTGGGGGTGACGATGCCGAAGGAAATGCCGCCAATGACAATCAGGGGCGTGATCAGAGGGGGAATCCCCCGAAGAATCGCCCCCGGCACTTCGCGGGACGGCACCCGGTCGACCGGCCAATTCCGGCCCGCCCGGGTGAACTGGGCCCGGAGAAACAACTTGACCAATAACGCCACCATCATAAGTATCCCGGGAAGAAAACCGCCCAGGAACAACTGGCTGATGTTGATTTCCGCCGTCGCCCCCAAGACCACCATCGCCACCGACGGGGGTATCAAGGGGCCAAGCACGCTGGAACAGGCCGTCACCCCGGCCGAAAAAGTCCTGTCGTAACCCGCCTTCCCCATCATCTCCATCTCGACCTGCCCGAGGCCGCCGGCGTCGCCGACCGCCGTCCCCGACATCGAGGCGAACATGGCGCTGGCGACGACGTTGGTATAAGCGAGGCCGCCGCGGAAACGTCCCACCAACGCTTGCGCGAACTTGAACATGCGGTCGGTTATGCCGGAGGAATTCATCATCCGGCCCGAAAGGAGAAAGGCCGGCAGCGCCACCAACACGTAGTTCTTCAGGGGGCTGACCATGATATGCGAAACAAAACTGAGGGGAATGTCCTTCACCAACAGGTAGAACAGGGACGGAATCCCGAGAGCGAACGCGACCGGGACCCCGGCGAAAAGGAAAACAAGAAACAGTACGGTAAGGATGAGGATGGTCAAGGCGAAGCTCCAGGCAAAAAGACGGTTGCCGTCTGCTACAGGGTCGACATGTTTTTCGCTTGTTCCGGGCCGCTTTTCAGATCGGGGCGAAAGAGCACGATAGTGTCCTCAAGGTAGACGAGGAACATGAAAAACGAGGCGACAAGAACGGGGAGATTGTAGTAATAGCGGGGAATCTCCAGGGTGACGGTGACGTGGGTCATGGTGGGGAGAAGGAGGACGGTCGACACGAACATCACCGCCAACAGCGCCATGACCAGCGCGTTGATGACGAGTTGCAGCCAGAACTTCAGCTTGGGCGGCAGGTTGCCGGTGACGAAGTCCACCGCCACATGCCGCCGCTTCGCCGCCACCACCGCCGCCCCCAGGAACGACAGCCAGATGAAGACGAAGCCGATGAACTCCTCCGTCCACTCCAGCGGGCGGTTGAAAACGTAGCGCAGGAGAATGCTCAGGGACATCACCGACACCAGGGTAATCAGGCACAAAGCGCCGACGACGCTCTGGGCCTTCATGCCCCAATGGATTACCGCGCGTAAAAGTTTCATTTCATTTCTCCGCCCTGTTGCCCCGCCTTATTTGCCCGATGCCAGCACCTTGTCCAGGAGGCCCTTGGTCCAGGCCCCGCCGACTTCCAGTTCGCGGGCGCGCTTGAGGACGGCTTCGCGCAGGGGAACGATGTCGATCTCGAAGAAGGCGGTGCCGGCGTCCTTCATTTTCTGGACGTTTGTTTCGGCCGCTTCCTTGCATTTGGCCGAATACCAGTCGCCCGCTTCAGCGGCGGCGTCGACGAGGGCCTTCCGCTGGGCCTCGGACATGCCGGAGAATTTGCCGTCGTTGATGGTCACGACCAGGTTGTCGCGAAGGTGGTTCGACAGGGTGATGTTCTTGGTCGCCTCGTAGAAATTCATGGTATAGAGGGCGTCGAGGGGGCCTTCGGCCGCGTCGACCACGCCCTGTTTCAGGGCCAGGTACGTTTCGCCCCATGCCACCTGGGTGGGGGCGGCGCCAAGGGCCTTGATGGAGTCGAGGTAAGCCTTGATGTCGGGGACCCGCATCTTGAGGCCGGCGAAATCGGCCAGTTCCTTAATCGGTTTCTTGCTGGCGATGCAACGCGGCACCCGCACCCAATTCCGCGCGATGACCCGGGCCCGGGTCGCTTTCAGGAATTTGTCCTCGATGTCCTTGGTGGTGTCGCTGGCGAGGAATTTGCGGTAATGCGCCTCGTTGTCGAAAAGGAAGAACATGGATTCGACGTTCTTGTCCTTGGCGAAGGTGGACATGAAGCCGCCGGCGTCGACGAACATGTCCTGCGAGCCCATGCCAACCGCCTCGATTTGGGTCATGGCGTCGCCGAGCTGGCTGGCGGGGAAGACTTCGATGGTGAGGGAACCGCCGGATTTTTCCTTCGCCAAATCCGCCATTTTCTTCATGGCCTGGGTGGCGAAATCCTCGGCGGACTGGATGCCGCCGACCTGAAGGGCGTAACTCTTCTCGCCGGCGCGAAGACCGCCGCAGGCCAAAACCAGAACCGCCGCCGCCAGGATTGCATACCGTTTGATGGACGCCTGCATCATCTTCTCCTCATGTAGGAATCGGGACTCATTTTACCGAAAACTGCCCGGCCAGCCGGGCTATATGCTCGATACGTTCGAACTTCGCTCCCGGGGGAGTGGTGTCGGCGATGCTGAGAATCAGCCGCCGGCCGTCCCCGGCCTGCTCCAGAAGGGATTCGAAATACTTGGCGAAAGCGGCGTCGGACATGCTGTCGGCCAAAACCGCCACCGACGGGATTCCCCCCCAAATGCTGGTTTTTCCGGCGAAATAACGCCGGTACTCGGCCAGGCTCAGCCGGGTCATCGGGGCGGGGCAGACCGAGTCGGCGACGTCGAAGCCGCTTTGCCGCAACAGGTCCATCAAGCCGTCGTTTTCGCCGTCGGTGTGGCAGATAAGGTACTTGCCCAGGGCGTGCGCCTTGGCGGCGCGTTTTTGGATTTGCGGCAGCATATGGCGTTCGTACACCGGCGGCGGGGTCACCGCCACGTCGTAGTTGCCGCCGGAAAAAATCAGCCGGGACGGCGCCTCCGCCACCACCGCGAACAGCCGGTCCATGTACGGTTCAATCCGCGCCGCCAGCTGCGCCAGCCCCGCTTCGTCGTCCATGAAGGCGTAGCAGAATTCGTCGAAGGGCATGAGGTCCTTCACCAGGAGATGCATGGCGCCGGCCTGGGTGTGGGCGTAGGCGACGGCTTCGGCCCGGTCGCCGACGAATTGCTGGAATTTCTCCAGCCGGTCGTAGCGGGGCACGATTTCGGCGTTTTCGAAAAGGTAGGCGATGGCTTCCCAGTCGGCTTCGCTCTTCACCGCGTGCTCGCGGATGACCCAGAGGGTGATGCCGCTCCGGCGCATGGTTTCGTCCCATAGGGCGGTGGTGGTGAGGTTGCCCTTGGGGGTCTGGTAGGTGGTGCGGATTTCCCCCTTGTCGCTTCGGGCGACGCTTTTCCCGACGTTATGAAAAATCGTTTCGTAGCAATTGACGCCGAGATGATAGACCCCGAGGCCGATGTCGGCGTCGGCGTCCGGGTACTCGAAGTCGGAAAAATCGGGGAGCAGGCAATGGTAGCCGACGCCTAGGCCGTCGACGATGTCCATGAGGGAGGCGTGGCGGTATTTTGGGGGGAGCGTGCCGGCGAGGGAATTGGCCTTGTACCAGAGATCGAGTCGAGGGATGAAGGGGAGGGTGTCGCCGCCGTTTCCGGCGATGGCGTTGATGATTCTATCCCGGTAGGTCATGGTATCCTTTCCCTGGCCCGCGCGGGGCGGGGGGAATGTGAGAGAGGTCGCACCGCGGATTGAGAGTGAATTAGCGGCCCGAATGGAGATTGTTGGTGAAGAGCACTGGCAAAGGGAGCGGGCGGTTAGCTGGTAAGTTGTTGGACCAGTTTGCAAAATTAAACATTTAACAATTTTTTGATTACACTATAACCCGACCCCCCGACCTTGTCAAGCGCCGTTTCAATATTTCCCCTCCCGCGCCCACTCCGCCGCCCACTTGCTTTTACTCCCCACCCCAGTTATACTCTGGAAAAACGCCATGGAAAGCCTATCTATGACCCTCAAACCCGCATTTTCCATGATTCCCATCGAGAAAACCGACGTCTACCGCACCGTCTTCCTGCGCCTGACCGATCTGATCGAGGAAAGCCATCTCAAGCCGGGCGACCGTTTGCCGTCCGAACGCGAACTGTCCGAAAGTTTGGGCGTCAGCCGCACCACTGTCCGCCAGGGCATCAAAGTCCTGGAAGCCATGGGCAAGTTGGAAACGCGCATGGGGAGCGGCACCTATGTCAGGGCCGGGGACATTCTCTACCAGTTTGGCTTGCCGGGTGGGGAGGTGAACGAGGGTTTATTGCGCGATTTGTGTGTGGCGCGGGAGGGCGTGGAAAAAACCGTGTTTCGTCAATTCATGGAATATCACAAAACTGCCAAGACCATGCGTGAGTTGGACAACCTGCTTGTTCATGAGGAAAGGGAGATAAAATCCGGCGGCAGGGAAAAAGCGGTTGCCGACAGTGTCTACGACTTTACTTTCGAGGCTCGGGTTGCCGACTTGACTGGCAACCGCATTGTTATTTTCCAGCAGCGGCAAATCCACAAGCTTTGGGTTTATGTTTGGACCAGGATTGGGCGGGTGCCGGAGAAATGGACGGTTTTGCATTTGGAGCATCGTTTGATATTGGAGGCGGTTCGTGATGGGAGTGTTGACCTGCTTGAGCAGCGTATTTCTGCCCATGTCAATAAGGACGTGAATCCTGAGGCTTTCGCCTGAGGGAATGTTGTAAAAAAAAGGTGGTTAAAAAAGCGGTTAATAAAATCCAGCCGCGGGCTGGTTGCCGGGGTTCTAGGGGGGCGGAACCAGCCACCCTGTAGAAATGCGGTTATGTTTTAACGCAGTTAAAACGAACTCGCTTAGGAGCCAGCGAAGCGGCGCTCCGAGGGGTAAAAAAAGGAAGGGCGTCTACTAAAAATAAACCCCTCGCCAAGTAGGGTTGGGCTTTCGCCTACTTTATTGGAGGTTTATTCCGTAGGTGGTTTCCTTCCTTTTTTGATCTGTCGGAGCGCCGCTTCGCTGGCTCCTAAGCGAGGTCGTTTTAACTGCGTTAAAACATAACCGCATTTCTACAGGGTGGCTGGTTGCGCCCCCCTAGAACCCCCGCAACCCGCCCGCGGCTGGATTTTATTAACCGCTTTTTTAACCCCTTTTACCGCTATTCTAACCACCACCTCCGAGACCTTCACTATTTGCTGGGCTGACTCTGCCCCGCATCCCCAGTCTGCCCCATCACCGATTCCCGACCCGACCCAACCCGCTCTCGCGCCCGCCCAGGAATAAGATAAGCAAACCATAACGTCAACAAACCAAAAGCCGCCACCGCGTACATGCTGGCCGTCAAACCGTATCTATCCCCCAGCCAACCCAGCCCCGGCGCGACCATCCCGCCAATGCTCACCGCCAGCCCCAACATGATGCCGCAAGACGTGCCGATATGGTTGGGCAGGAATTTTTGCCCCAAGGCAATCGCCGCCGCTTGGGGAGCGTTCGCGGAAATGGCAATCGGCACCAACAGGAAAACCGCCAGCCAAAGATGACCCACCAGCGGAAACAATAACAACAGGGGAAAGAGCAGGGTATAGGCGCTAGTGATTATCCGCCGGAAACCGATCCGATCGGCTAACGGCCCGCCAAACAGGGTCGCGGTCGCGCCCGCCACCGAATACAAAGTCAGAGCCGAGCTGGCGGAAGCCTCCGGCAACAGGAAAATCACCGCGAAATAAAGCGGAATAAAGGTGGTCATCCCATAGGAAACCACCGAACGGGCGGTAAGGCAGGCCGAAACTTTCCAGAACGAACGCCAGTCGTCCCGCTCGGCGGAAAGCGCCGCCGCTTCTTTCCAGTGCCGCGACGCATGGGAAATCTGGTTCAAACTTTTCATCGACAACAAAACAATGACCGCCATGGTCAGGGCCGGCAACAGGAAAACCGCCGTCCCCTTCAGTCCGAACCTGGCCAGGGCCACCGACGCTATCACCGGCCCCAGAGCGAAGCCGATGTTCCCCCCCACCGAAAAAAGCGCCATCCCCGCCCCCTTGTTTTCCCCCGCGACCAGATTCGCCACCCGGCCGCCCTCGGGATGAAACAGGGCGGTCCCGAAACCGGAAACAGACACCGCCAGGAATATCGCCCAATAACTGTCCAGGAAGCCGACCAGGGACAGGCCCCCGCCGGCGAGAAATGCCCCCAACCCCATCAGCCACGGCCAGGACACCTTGTCCCCCATATAGCCGAAAAGCGGCTGGACCACGGAAGACACCGAATTCGCCGCAAAAATCAGGCCGGCCGCCGAGGCGTAACTGATGTTCTTGTGCAGCACCAAAAAAGGCAGGAGCGCCGGCAAGGCGCCCTGATTGATGTCGGTGCAGATATGCCCGATCATGGTCAACAAGTTATAGCGGTTGTATCTCACATTGCATCTCCTTGACCCACGGTACCGTAACCGGGTTGACTGGAAATTCAGGGCACGGGAGATGCCTGTTGCCTTTCCCCGGCGTCCGAAGAGGTCTTTCCTTCAGTATAAACCGGGGTGGCGCAGGCAATCAATGAAAATTTAGGCTTTACGGGTCACTAGGCCTTCGCGTGGCGGTTTTCCGCGGACTTTCTGAAAGTCCGCGGAAAACACCCTAAATATACTGCAGCAAGCTCATCTGCATGATTTTCGACGACACCTGCATCGCCGCGTTGAAGGCGTTCGTGGCCGCCTGCCAACGGACCGAGTATTCCGCCAGGGCCGCGTCGTCCATGCCGACCCGGCTGGTCAGGGTGGCCTGGTAGCGGGCGATGTCGTCCAGGTGGCGTTCCGAGAGCATCTCCATCCGCTGCTGCCGGGCGCCGTTCAGACCGCGGGCGTCGACGGTGCGCTGGACGTCAATCTCCACCCGGCCGAGGATGTTGTGGAGCGTTTCGTCGTCGTTGGCGTGCAGGGCGTCGATGACGTCGTTGATGGTGGAGAAGATGTTGTCTTCGCGTTTCTGGCCGGTGTTCCGGTTGCCACCGGGGGTGACGCTGAAGGAGTCCGACGCGCCGGCGGGGAGTTTGTTTTGGGCGATAGTCATGGTGCCGACCGGGACGCGGGTCGTCGGGTCATTGGGGTTGGTGAGAGTGAAGGCGCCGTATTTGTCGACTTCATAGAGGGTGACCTTGCCGTCGGGTCCGGCCATTTCCTTGGGGTCGGATTTGGCGACGGGGGTTTTATGCTGGGAGTCACGGTAAAGGGTGACTTCCGGGGTATAGTCGCCAGCGGCGGGGATGTCGGTTTTGACGCTGGTGACGGCGCCGTGGAAGGTGCCGGCGTAGTCGCAGTTGACGCCTGGGGTCGGGTTGTAGAGGTCGATCTCCTGTAGGGTGGTGTGGGCGGAGCCGGTGTTCCGCATGCCGCCCGGATAAACGGTGATGCCGGAGTTGTCGCGATAGTTATAGTTTTCGCTGCCATCGGGGTTGGTGATGGATTTGGGGTTGCCGTTGTAGTAGTCGAGGTTGACGGTGCCGTTCACGCCGGAGTGGTTCCGTTCTTCCAGGACCAGGTTGGTCATATAGCCGTCTACTTTCGAATCTTTCATGCCGAGGAAGCCTTCGGCGACCATCTTGCTGTTGTCGCGGTCTTCGAAGGGGAGGTTCATCTGCTCGGGGTCGGAGTAGACGCGGACGTAGTAGCCGGGTTCGAGGTCGTAGGACTGACCGTCTTTCCCCGTGAGGTGAATCTTGTGGTCGGGGGAGTTGGGGTTCGGGGGATAGTAGACGACCTCCTGGTAGACGTTGCCGGCGGTGTCGGCGTTGAGGCCTTTCGTCAGGCCGTTCAGGTTGAGGCTGGAGAGCTGCTGGTAGACGTCGCCGAGCTGCTCGTAGCAGTCGGTGTCTTCGGAGACGGTGAGCCAGGCGCCGGCGAGGCTCGACTTGAATTCGAGGCCCTTGCCGTCTGCCGAGATTTCGGCGCGGAGGTAGATGCCGGCTTCTTCGACCGCGCGGTTGAAGTCTTCAATGGTGGCGAAGGTGGCTTTGACGTCATAGCCGGCGACGTTCACGGACTGCGGATTCGGGTTCGGCAGGCCGGTGTCGGGGTTGACGGTGGTGACGGTCATGGACATGCCGCCGGCGGGGAAGCCGAGGGCGCTCATATAGGTACCCCTGGGAATGACGGTGCCTTTGTCGAAGTCGCCGCCGTCCAATACCTGGCCTTCCTGGAGGACGGTGCCGGCTTGGATGGTGTTGGCCTTGAGGGTCAGGCCGGCGGGGATGGTGACGTCGCGGTCCAGCGGGGTGTTGGCGGCGATGCGGCCGCCGTTGGGCAACAGCACGTCGGCGGTGAAGGTTTGGCCTTTCAGGAAAGTGGTGTCCTGGGAAAGGGTGATTTCGCCGTTGGCGAGGTTGAGGTCGTTCTTCAGTTCCATGGCGCCGCCGAGAGTTATGATGGCGTTGGTGGCTATACTGGAAGTCAGGGCATAGGTGTTGGTGGTGGGGTGATTCTTGTCGGCGCCGACGGTCGTGTCGGCGAAGGAGGTCCCGGCGGGGAGTTCGATATACACCGAGCCGCCGACGTTCTCGAAGCCTTCTTCGGGGACAAACTGAATCCGGCCGGAGAGGGTGGAGTCGAGGCCCTGGGTCGGGTCGAAACCGGCGGGCATCTTGATGCTGCCGGTGGCAATCAAGGCGGCGGGGACGTTGTCGTAGGCCGGGCGCGAGAGTTCGACCCTGAAGCTGTTCGAGGTCGAATCGTAACGGTAGTTCACGGAGACGTTGCCGTCCAGGTCCGTGGACGGGGCGTGATTGAGGTCGTGGCCGGAGGCCGGCGGCTTGTCGAGGCCGGTCAGGTTCCAGCCGCTGGCGATATTGAAGACGTCCTTCGAGACGCCGTTTTCCGTTTCCTCAATGAACGCGGGGACGTAGACGCTGGCGGTCATGTTGTCGGCGGTCGCGACCTTCAGGCTGATTTCGGCTTCGCCGACCGAGGGCGACAGGACCAGCCCGACCGTGCCGGAGAGGCCGGAGGCGTTGGCTTGTTCGAGGACGACGGTGCCGCCGGCGCCGTTCTGGGTGAAGGTGCCGGAGGCGACCAGGTCGCTGGGACGCGCCTTGTCGAGGGGTTGGGTGTAGAGTTCGATGTGGATGTCCGGGTCGGCGTAAGTTCCTTTGTTGACCGCCTTGGCGTAGAGTTCGCCGTTCTTGCCGGTGTTCTGGCCGATGGCGAGGCCGGAGAGGTTCCAGGCGTTGAAAACGTTGTTGACGTCCTTGCTGGTTTCCGTGACGTTGAAGCCGGTGTCTTTGGAGCCATTGGTGAAAGTGTAGACGGAGTCGTTGTAGCCGTCGAGGTCCGCCAGGAGGGTGCGGGTGGAGAGCTTGGGGTTCAGGTCGCGGCCTTCGATTTTGCCGTCCAGGACCTGGTCCTTGGCGAGGGGGTTGTAGGACTTGGCCGAACCCTTGATGCCCAAGCCTTCGGCGACCTTGTTGTTGGCGTTGTCGTCGACCTTGAGGGCGGCGTAGGTGTCGTTGGCGGTGATGGCGTTACGGTTGGCGTAGACGCCGCTCGTGACCTTCTTGTCGTAGACGACCACCGGCTTGTCGGAACCGTCGGCAACGCCCAGGCCGCCGCCGTTCTGGGGGTAGCCGGGTTCGCCGGAGTACTTGAGGCCGTGGCGCTTTTCCAGGGCGGAGGGCTGGGGGAGCTCTTCCCCGAGGTCGATTTCCTGGAGGGAGAGGCCGTTACCTTCGGCGTTGACGCTTACCTTGACGTAGCGGTCCTGGAGGTCGTGCCAGTCCAGGCTCTGGGGGTTGAGCCAGGGGCAGTCGGCGAGGTTCAGGTTCTTGCTGGCTTCGAGGGTCGCCTTTTCAATCGTGTCCTTGACGTCTTCGAGGGAGTCGCACTTGGACAAGTCGACTTCGAGGCCGTTCGGGTAAGCCGAATAGGAAATGGTGATTTTCCCCTTGGGAATCCCCTGCCCGCCGTTCAGGTCGGACAATTTGGTGGAGTGGTCGGTCGTCAGGTTGACGCCGGGGTTCATATTCTTGGAGGCGATGGTGGTTTCGAGGTTGCCGAAGATGTCGGTGCCGGTCAGGTTGATCGGTACGGCGGTGCCGTTGTCGACCAGCAGGTTGATATTGTCGGAGTTGCCGGTGTAATTGACGTATTTCCCGTTCACGATGTTGAAGGGGGTGGAGGTGGAGTGGGTGCCGCCGAAGACGTAGCGGGTGCCGTCGTTCTGGTTGCCGTAGGCGACCAGGGACTGGAGGATTTGCTTCATCTGCACCGCGTCGTTGGCGCGGGTGGCGGCGGTGGAGGTGGCGCTTTGGGCGGCGTTGATGACGAGGGATGACATCTTGTCGGCCTGGACCTTCATGGAGGCCAGGAGGCCGTCATTATACTTCATGGTGGGGAGGCCGGTGGTGCCGATAGTAGTGTTGTACTGATTTACCTTGGCGATGACGCTGTTCAGCTTGATGCCGACGTTGGCGGCGAGGGGGTTGTCGTCGATTTCCACGACCTGTTTCCACGAGCCGATTTGGCCTTCAACCTTGGAGAGGCTGGAGAAATTCCTCTGCATGTACAAGAGGGAGTTGGCATTGGTCATTTGGCTGGTTGCGCGGGAAATCATGTTTGGCCTCCTTGTCACTTCCGGCTCTCTAGCGAGAGAATCCTTAATGCCGGAGGTTAATGCAAACAGGATGCCTTTTTTCTGGGGTATGTGGAAAGGTCGGGGGTTTCCTCTTGATATCTCCTTGTTTACCACCCAGTTACATGCTAAATTCGGTTGAATCAATTCCGGTCGGAAAGGTTGGGTCCCAGGTTTATTCGGCCTTGACCGGCGCTTTCTGCAGGGAAAAGGAAAAAAATTCCCCTGGGAGCCACGATTCCTCACCCCCCGCCCAGATAAGTCTTCTGCACCATCGGGTCGTTGAGGAGTTCCGCCGCCGGCCCTTGCATCGCCAGGCGCCCCACGTCGAGGACATAGGCCCGGTCGGCCAATTTCAAGGCCGCCTTGGCGTTTTGTTCCACCAGAATCACCGTCACGCCGGAACGGTTGATTTCCTTGATGGTGTTGAAGATGGATTTCACCACCAAAGGCGCCAGGCCGAGACTCGGTTCATCCAAAAGCAGCAGGCGCGGCTCCGCCATCAGCGCCCGGCCAATCGCCAACATCTGCTGTTCACCTCCGGACAAAGTGCCGGACATCTGCGACTGGCGCTCCTCCAGCCGGGGGAACATGTCGTAAACCCAAGCCAGGCGCTGGTCGGTACGGGCGGGGTCCTGCCGGGTGAAAGCGCCCAGAAGCAGGTTTTCCCGCACGGTGAGGGGGCCGAACACCCGCCGGCCCTCCGGCGACTGGGTAATACCCAAACGCACGACTTCGTGGCTTTTCAGGGTGTCGATGCGCCGGCCTTCAAAGTGGATTTCGCCGGCTTTGGGACGGACCAGGCCGGAGATGGTCATCAGGGTGGTGCTTTTGCCGGCGCCGTTGGCGCCGAGGATGCTGACGAGTTCGCCTTTTTCCACCTTGATGTTCAGGTCGTGCAAGGCCCCCACCGGGCCGTAGAATACGGTAAGATTTTTCAGTTCCAGCATGTTAATCGTCAACCCCCAAATAAGCTTCGATCACCCGCGGGTCCTTCTGGATTTCCTCCGGCGTCCCCCTGGCGATGACCAGGCCGTTTTCCAAAACCACCAGCCGGTTGCAGACCCGCATGACGAAGCCCATGTCGTGTTCAATCAGCATTACCGTGATGCGCCGTTCCTTGATGCGGTCGATGAGGCCGCGGAGGTCGACCGTTTCCTGGTCGTTCATGCCGCCGGCGGGTTCATCCAAGACCACCATGCGGGGGTCGGTGGCGAGGGCGCGGGCGATTTCCAAAAGGCGCTGTTCGCCGTAGGACAGGCCGCCGGCCGTTTCCTTCCAGCGTTCGGCCAGGCCGACGAATTCCAGTTCCTCCATGGCCCGGGTGATGGCGTTACGTTCGGCCAGGGCTTTACCGGGCAGGGGCAGCATCGAGCCGAGAATGCCCGTTTCCATCCGGCAATGCCGGCCGGACAGGACGTTTTCCAGGACGGACAAATGCGGGAAGAGGCGGATGGTTTGGAAAGTGCGGGACAGCCCCAGTTCCACGACCTGATGCGGCTTGAGTTTGGCCAGGCGGCGTTGGGCGAAGAAGATTTCGCCGCTGTCGGGCGGGGTCACGCCGGTGACCAGGTTGAAGACAGTCGTCTTGCCGGCGCCGGTGGGGCCGATCAGCCCCAGGACGTCCCCCTGCAGGACTTCGAAGGAGACGCCCCCGACGGCGACCAGGCCGCCGAAGCTTTTGGTGAGATTTGATAGGGAAAGTAGAATCATGGCGAGCTTTTCGATACTTCGCGGCGGTGGATGAAAAACCTGAAGACTTTAAAGGAAAGCGAGCGGAGGTTGGCTCGTTTTCCTTCGAAAAAAAAATCATGCGTACTTGTCCGAATAGGGCTGGGGCAGGCGGTACTCGCGCTTGCGGGCGGGGAAAAGTCCCTGCGGGCGGAAAATCATCATGACGATGAGAGCCGCCCCGAAAACCAGCATGCGGCTGTTCTGCAGGTCGCGGAAGAGTTCGGGGAGGCCGATGACCAAAAACGCCCCCAGCAAGACCCCCCGCTGACTCCCCCGCCCTCCCAGGATGACAATCATGAACAGGACGACCGACTCCCAATAGCTGAAGGAGCCCGGGGAAATGGTGCGCATTTGCGTGGCGAAGATGGTGCCGGTGAAGCCGGCCCAGACGGCGCCAATCACGAAGGCGATAAGTTTGCAGCGGGCGGTGTTGACGCCGACCCCTTCGGCGGCGGTGACGTCCTCGCGGATGAACTTGAGGGCGCGGCCGAAACGCGAGTGCTCCAGGTAATTGAACAGGAGCATCGAAATCCCGGTGAAGCCCCAGATGAGGTAGAAGAACTGCCAGGGCTTGGTCATTCGATAACCGAAAAAAGATGGCCGCTGGATGCCGACGATGCCGTTGGCGCCGCCGGTGAGGCCGAAGACGTCGTTAATCAGGGCGATGCGGACGATTTCGACGATGCCGATGGTGACCATCAGGAGGTAGTCCCCGCGGAGATGGATAATCGGCGACGCCACCGCCAGGGCGAAGAGCCCGGCGGCGAGGCCAGAAAGGGGCAGGGTGGCGAGGACCGGCACCTCGTAGACGGTGTTCAAAATCGCCGTGACGTAGGCGCCGATGGCGAAGAAGGCGGCGTGGCCCATGTGGTACATGCCGGCGTGGCCGAGGATGATATTGAGGGAGAGGGCGAGGACGGCGTAGATGCCGACCTGGTTCAGGACGCCCAGGCCGTATGAACCCAAAACGCAGGGGAGCAGGAAAAAGGCCAGGACGATGGGGGCGCCGACGAGGGCGCGTGTGGCGGGGGTCATAGTTTTTCTGCCACCCTTTCGCGTAGTAAGCCGGTGGGTCGGACGACGAGGATGAGAATCAGGACCATGAAGGTGATGGCGTCCCGCCAGGCGAGGGAGATGTAGGCGGCGCCGAAGGCTTCGACCAAACCCAGAAGCAGCCCCCCGAGCATGGCGCCGGGGATGTTGCCGATGCCGCCGATGATGGCGGCGGTGAAGGCTTTCAGGCCGTACATTTGCCCCATGTTGAAGTTGATTTGCCCGTAATAGATGCCGACCATGATGCCGGCGAGGCCGCCCAGGGCCGGGCCAATCATGAAGACGATGCTGATGACCCGGCGGACGTCGATACCCATGAGTTTGGCCGCGCCCTGGTCGATGGCGGAGGCGCGGATGGCCATGCCGATGCGGGTGCGGTTGATGAAGAAGTAGAGGACCAGCATGACGACGAAGCTGGAGAGGAGGACAAAGACGCGAATCAGGGGGATGTCCTGCCCGGCCAGGCTGACGGTATAGTTGGGGATGATGCCGGCGGGGTAGGCGCGGTATTGGGCGCCCCAAATGAGCATGATGGCGTTCTGGAAGAAGATGCTGGCCCCCAGCGCCGACACCACGGCCGAGAGCCGGTCGGAATTCATTAGCGGCCGGTAGGCGACCCGTTCCAGGAGGTAACCGGTCAACGCCGACGCCCCCATGACCATCACGGCGATCACGAGGAGCGCCAGGGGTATTCCCAGATGTCCCGCCAAGCCCAGCGAGACCAGCAGGGTAAACCCCAGGTACGCCCCCAGGGCGAAGAGGTCGCCGTGGGCGAAGTTGATGAGTTTAAGCACGCCGTAGACCATGGTGTAGCCGAGGGCGATGAGGGCGTAGATGCCGCCGACGGCGAGGCCGTTGGTGAGTTGTTGGATGAAGATTTCCATGCTGTCACGGCACCAGCTTGAACTCGCCGTTGGCGTCGACCTGGTAGAGCCGGTAGACGTCGCCGATGCGGTCGCCCTTGGCGTTGTAGGAAATTTCACCGGTGAAGCCGGGATAGTTTTTCAGGGAATCGTGCAGGTATTCCCCGATGTTTTCCGAAGTGGGCTGGTCGAGGTGCTTCAGCGCTTCGACGATGGTCATGAAGGCGTCTCCGGCCATAATCGACCACACGGAAGTGGGGACGGACTTGTACTTCGCCTCGTACTCGGCCATGAATTTCTTGGCGGCGGGGCCGGTGAGGTCCAGGGGACCGGGGGGGCTGACGAAGTAGTAGCCCTTGGCGGCAACGTTCCCGGAGATTTCAATGAGGGCGGTGTTGTTGGTGGCGTCGCCGCCGATCATCGGGACGTCCCAGCCCATGTCCTTTTTCTGGCGGAGAAGCATGGCGGCCTCGGGGTAGTAGCCGGTGAAGACGATCATGTCGGGTTGGGCGGCTTTCATGGAGACGAGGCTGGTGGTGAAGTCGCGGTCGCCGGCGGTGATGGCGTCGTAGAAGGCCACTTTCACCCCGCTTTTTTCGAAGAGGGCCTTGCATTCCTCGGCCAGGCCCTTGGCGTAGGCGCTGTTGTCGTGGAGGAGGGCGACCTTCTTAAAGCCCATGCCGACGACCTTGCCGGAGAGGTATTTTCCCTGGTCGTCGTCGCGGGGGCAGGTGCGGAAGAAGAGCCGGAGCTTCTTTTCCGAAAGGCGGATGGCGGTGGAGCCGGTGGCGATTTGCAGGACGCCGTCGTCGTCGTAGATGCCCTGGGAGGCTTCGGTGATGGCGGAGCCGTAGGTGCCCACGACCGCGACCACGCCGGAAGAGACCAGGCGCTGGGCCGCCAGTACGGCGGTGCGGGGGTCGCCGCCGTCGTCGCCGATTTCGATTTGAATTTTCCGGCCGTTCACGCCGCCGGCGGCGTTCACTTCCTCGGCGAGCGTTTCCACCACGTTGACCATGCTCTGTCCTTCGGCCGCCCACGCCCCGGTCACCGGTCCCATGACGCCGATTTTGATGGGTTGTCCCGCCGCGGCGGAACCGGCCAGCATGATAAGGCAAGCGAGACAGCCCGCGCCGAACTTTAGCCACTTTTGCATTTCCTTCTCCTGTAAAAGATGTCGACCACCCGTCATGTTGCGCCGAGAACGCCTTCAAAAGAACGATTCACCGCCGGCGGGGCACAAACACGAATGGCCTATCTTAGACCTTTTGCCCTCGCCTGACAATACCTGCCAAAGCCCGGTTGAAAAAATAATACTCCAGCAGCTGATTTTGCCGGAACGGATACATTGCCGGACCGGCTGTTGCCGGGCGGGGTGTTGGCGCTGGCGGTGCGGGGGAAACGCTGAGAAATTGGGGAAATGCTTTTATACCGGTATCGCAATTTCATTACGCTGTTGGTATGCTCCCCACCCCTGGCAGGACGTAGCCGGGACGGTAGGCGAAATTAATGAGGTCGTCCGGTTTGGTTACCCCGGACAGCACCAGGACCGTTTCCATGCCGGATTCGACCCCGGCGACGATGTCCGTGTCCATGCGGTCGCCGATGATTACGGTGTCTTCGCGGCGCGTTTCCAGGCGGGACTGGGCGTGGCGCATCATGAGGGGGTTGGGTTTGCCGACGAAGTAGGCCTGGATGTTGGCGGCTTTTTCGATGGGGGCGACCATGGCGCCGCAGGCGGGGACGATGCCGTTTTCGCCGGGACCGTTGACGTCGGGATTGGTGGCGACGAGCCTGGCGCCTTTGGTGAGGATGAGGTGGACGGCCCGTTCGACTTTTTCGAAGTTGATGGTGCGCGTTTCCCCGACCACCACAAAATCCGGGTCGATGTCGTTCATGATTAAGCCGACCTCGTAACAGGCGTTGAGGAGGCCGGAATCGCCGATGACGTAAACACCGGCGCTTGGCCGTTGGCTGGCGATAAAGGCGGCGGTGGCGAGGGCGCTGGTATAGAAGTGGGATTCGTCGACGTCGAGGTTCATGCGCAGCAGCTTCTGCCGGAGTTCGCGCGGGCTCCGTTCGCTGGAGTTGGTCAGGAAGAGGAAGCGTTTGTTTTCCCGCCGCAGCCATTCGACAAATTCGGTCACGCCGTCCAGGAGTCGCGAGCCGTGGTAAATCACGCCGTCCATATCGCAAATGAAGGCGCTTTTGGCCCGGAGTTGTTCCAGGGTTTTGGCGGGATCGCCCGCTGCCGCCCGTTCCGGCGGGGGGACGTTCTCGCGGGCCAGGCTTTCCACATCGACACTGGAGGAAATGCGTCTGCTGCTGTAACTGGTCGGCATCGGGTTGGGCATGGCAGGCTCCTTGGCATAAACGGGCTACGGCATTGCACAGCGCTGAAATAAGGGTAAAACACCGCCTCGCAAAGAATTAACCTTTTTTCAGCGCCAGCCACTAATGTATCCCCGTTTCCGCCGCGGGTCAATGCCGTCGATTTCCGTCTTGCCGGGGCTGGAATTTTACGTATCATTTGCCCCTTATACGTAAGGCCGGGGGAGTAACGCCCCGCGAACCACACCCCGGCATTCTTTTATAACGGACCGAAAAACCATGTCGATTGCCGCCTTCGCCTCCTTCGTGCTCCTTACCGCCTTCTCCCCCGGGCCGAACAACCTTCTCTGCATGTCCGCCGCCATTCAACAGGGCTTCAGGAAAACCCTGCCCCTCTGCGCCGGCATGCTGGCCGGATTTTTCCTCGTCACCTCTTTCTGCGCCCTCTCCACCGCCTTCCTTTACCGGCACCTCCCCGCGGTGGAAAAACCCATGCGTTGCATCGGCGCCCTCTATATCCTTTACCTCGCCTACACCCTCTACCGCTCGCGGCCCCATGCCCCCCGGCAGGACGCCGCCCCCAACGCCGCCGCCGACCCCAGCCGCCCCGCCGGGTTCCTGAGCGGCATGTTCCTCCAGTGCGTCAACGCCAAATACATCTTCTACGTCCTCACCGCCCTCTCCACCTTCATTCTCCCCCACTACGCCACCCTGGGGGCGATTGCCCTGTTCGGCCTAATCCTCATCGCCTGCTCCTCGGTCTCGAATCTGCTCTGGGCCTTCTTCGGCAGCGCCTTCCAAGGGGTCTTTCTGCGTCACCGCCAGACTCTCAACACCGTCATGGCCCTGCTGCTTGTCTACTGCGCGGCAACCCTGGTCCTCTGAACCATCGGTTCATTGTAGCAACCTCCCCCCCCCACCCCCACGGAGACGTCCGCCATGAAGGAAGCCCTGATAACCATCCTCGACCAGCTCGACGCCTTCGTCTACGTCACCGACCTCGAAACCGACGAAATCCTCTTCGTCAACCAGAAAATGCAGGACATCTTCGGCCGCGACCACAACGTCGTCGGCCGCCTCTGTTGGGAAACCATGCAAAAGGGCTTCACCGAACGCTGCCCCTTTTGCCAGATACACCGGCTCATCGACGCCCCCGACACCCCGGTGGTCTGGGAATCCCGCAACACCCTCAACCGCCGCTACTATAAAAATACCGATTCGGTCATCGAATGGATCAACGGCAAAAAGGCCCACCTGCAATTCTCCATCGACATCACCGACATCAAAGCCTCCCAGCGCGAAGCCGACCGCTCCATCGAAATCCTCAAAAATATCCTGAACGGCATGTCCGCCTACATCTACGTCTCCGACATGGCCACCGACGAAATCCTCTTCATCAACAAATCCATGCGCGAGGTTTTCGGCCTGGGGGAGGACGTGGTCGGCCAAACCTGCTGGAAAGTGCTGCAAAGCGGTTTCACCGAACGCTGCTCCTTCTGCCCCAATTTCAAGCTCGAAGTCGACCCCCTGCAGGAGGTCGTCTGGGAGGAACACAACACCGTCACCCACCGGCATTACAAGAACGTCGACTCGGTCATCGCCTGGACCGACGGCCGCCTGGTCCACATGCAGCACTCCACCGACGTCACCGACCTCAAGAACGCCATCGAGGAGGCGGAAAACGCCAGCCGCTCCAAATCCCAGTTCCTCTCCAACATGTCCCACGAAATCCGCACCCCCATGAACGCCATCATCGGCATGACCGAAATCCTCCTGAACGACAAGCTTACCGAGCGCCAGCGGCATTATCTGAACGACATCAAAATCTCCGGCACCTCGCTTCTCGGCATCATCAACGACATCCTCGACTTCTCCAAAATCGAAGCCGGCAAACTCAGCCTCATCCCCATCGACTACAGCCTGGTGGAACTTATCGACAACCTCGACTCCATGTTCACCTTCGCCGCCGAAAAGAAAAACCTCTACTTCTACCTCGACATCCAGTCCAAACTCCCCGACCACCTCTTCGGCGACGACATCCGCCTCCGCCAAGCCCTGGTCAACGTCATCGGCAACGCCATCAAATTCACCAAGGAAGGCGGCGTCACCCTCGCCGTCCATGCCGAAGACGACCGGCTCTTCTTCGACGTCGCCGACACCGGCATCGGCATAAAGGAGGAGGAACTCCACAGCATCTTCGAGGAATTCGGCCAGCTCGACGCCCGCAACAACCGCAACATCGCCGGCACCGGCCTCGGGCTCTCCATCACCTATTCCCTCATCCGCCTCATGCAGGGGCGCATCTGGGTGGAAAGCGTCTACGGCCAAGGCACCACCTTCCACCTCGAAATCCCCCTCATCCCCGGCGACGCCCAAAAAGCCAGGGACAACAAAACCCGCTCCTTCGATTCCATCGAAGCCCCCACCGCCAAAGTCCTGGTCGTCGACGACAACGAAGTCAACCTCGACGTCGCCTCGGGCCTGATGGAAATGGCCAGCATCACCTGCGACACCGCCCTTTCCGGCTGGGAGGCGATTCGCAAAATCGACTCCGAGGGCAACCAATACGACGTGGTGTTCATGGACCACATGATGCCGGAAATGGACGGAGTGGAAACGACCCGCCTCCTCAGGGAAACGCACTCCCCCGATGACCTGGTCATCATCGCCCTCACCGCCAACGCCGTCGGCGGCACCAAGGAAATGCTCATGGCCGCCGGCATGAACGATTTCCTCTCCAAACCCATCGACAACAAATACCTCACCCATATCCTGCGGAAGTGGCTCCCGCCGGAAAAAGTCCACCTGAAAGCGGCCGGCGCCACGACCCCCGCCGCCGACAAACCCAAACCGCCCCTCATCGGCCGCATCGAAAAAATCCCCGGCCTCGAAGTCCAGTCCGCCCTGGACCGCATGGGCGGCATGCACGACGCCTACGCCAAAACCTTGGGGATTTTCGTGCGCCGCCTGCCCGAGACCCTGCGCCGCCTGACCTCCTTCCTTGCCGACGGCGACAGCAAAGGCTTCGCCATCGAAGTTCACGGCCTCAAGGGGTCGCTAAGGAGCATCGGCGCCGCCCCCCTGGGGGACGCCGCCGAGGAACTGGAGTTCGCCGCCAAGGAAAACAATACCGCCCTATGCGAGGAAGGACTGCCGGACTTCATTCCGGCGGTGCAGGCGCTGGGAGAGAAGCTGGCCGCAGCCATAGCCGAACCGGCGGCGGAAAAACCGGCGGAACCGGGGGGCGCCAAGCAGGGCGATCCCGAGGAATTGAAACATAAGCTTGAAGAAGTTCAGAATCTCCTCGACGCCTTCGAGGCAGACCCGGCCATGGAAATTTTGACCGACCTAAAGGGAAAAAATTTCGGCGCCGAGATAAAGGCCGGTTTGACCCGGGTGTGCGAAAAAGTCGAGGAATTCGATTACGACGGGGCGATGGCGCTCCTGCAGGAGATGCGGGGGTAGGGGCGGCGAGTAAACCCCTTCGGTTCACACATCGCTCCGCGTGTTGATGAAGCGGGCCAGAAACGCGTAGCGGCTGGCGACCTTGTATTTGTCCAGAATGTTTTTGATGTGGTAATTCACCGTGTTTTCGGAAATGCCCAGATTCTGGGAAATGGCGCGGGTGGTGCGGCCGCACAGCAGCTCCTTGGCGATTTCCCGTTCGCGGGGGGTCAAGGCCACCGATTCCAGGTAGTGCGTAAACGCCAGGGGCAGGTCCACCGTATCCAGGGGCCAAGCCGCCGCCGCCGCGGTCAGGGCCGCGTCCTCTTCGTTCATGGCGGGGTCTTCGGGGTCGTCCCGGCCGGTTTCGGCCCTTGGGGCCGGAGCCGTCCCCTCCTCTTCTTCTCCACCCGGCCCAACCGCCGCCCGGGCCGTCGCCGGCTCCAACCCCTCCCCCATCCCGCCCTTGCCCGTTTCCGGCTCCGCCAGCGTCACCCCCAGCATGCGCAAGGCCGCCGCCAAGCCCGGTTTTCCTGGTGGCGGCCGGCGTTCCCCAACGAACCAGGTGCGGTGGAGCATGTAAAAATAAACTCCCGTCATCGTGGTCGCGGCGAGGACCTTTATTCCTGTCGCCAAGTCGGGGAAATATTCCAAAAACCGCTGCATATACAGGGATATTATCCTGATTCCAAACAGCAGGGCCGCGTAGTAGGCGGCGGCGCTTTTCACCAGCCCCGACAACGTCACCGCCATCACCACCATAACCAGCTTCTGCCCCAAGGCCCCCGCCGTATGCAGGGCGGTGAAGACCCACGTGTCTTTCCCAAGGACCAGCAAGGACGGCGCCATGAGAAAAAACGCCCCGCACCAAATTAAAATCCGCGGCACCCAGAAATTTGGGGCGCTATCGACGACCAGTCCGACGATCGGGCAGACCAGCCCGAAAGCCAGGGGCAGATATTGCCAAGGTCTGAAATTGGCGGGGGTGAACACGGGTATGAGAATCACGTCCAAGAACCCGTTCATGAGAACCAGGGCCAGAAAAGCCAGCAGCAGATAGTTTTTCTGACCCGCCGGAACAGCCAATTCACCCGGGGAGCGGTTGAAGTAGGGTTCGTAGCGGGTGGTCTCGGCCCGGGTCAAGGCGGCGAACACCAATACCGACAGGAGAAAATTCACCACCGATTGGGTGGCGAGGGTGATTTGCCCGGTCAGTCCCAGCATGCCCATATGCCGATAGAACTGGTAGCTCAGCTCTTTGCCGAATAACACGCCGCTGCCGCAAGAAATCCCCAGCCACATGCCCCGCTGGCGGGCCGGAACCTTGGCGAACATGACCATCAGGGAAGCGGTAATCATGAAGCCGTAGGAAACGCACGCCGCCAGGCATATTCCCTGGTTGCCAAACCAGGCGTCGACGTCGAACAGCAGCGCCAGCGACGGCGCCAGGAAAATGGCCGCCAGGGGGAGAATCGACAGGACGCCGGCGAGACTCGGCAAACGGCGGCGGCCGTCGTGAAAGAGGCGGAGCAATTTCGGCAGGACCAGCCCCGCCACGATGCAAGCGATCAGGAGGCAGGATATGGTTGGCAGGGATGAGGGGGCGTTGCGGCTGATTTGTTGCATGAGGACGCAGGTTCGCACGGAATGCAGCGTAAAGCTGAAGACCAGGAAGGGGAGGATGGAGGCGGTGAGAATGGGGTACCTTGCCTTCATGTTGGCCATTTTCCGAATTATTGACAACGCATAAGGCGCAACGCGCCTTGGAGCGTACGCTGTTAGGCTTTGCCCAAAAATAACTTTTACCAGGTTACCCCGGGTGTTTCGTTTGGATCGGCATGTTCGCCCTTACCGCCTGGTCGAAAATGCCTCTGGGTCATTGGGCAAATTCTGAATGGGTAAAAGTTAATTTTGGGCAAACCCTTACCGCCATGGGTTTTGCGAATCGGCTTGGAAGCGCCCATGCCGCGCCCGCTCAACCTGGCGGGCAAGCCCGGCTGACGGCTGGCGGCGAAAAAGATATGGCAAGGGCTGTTCTTACATATTCGTGTGCGTGGAAGAGTCGGGGAGAACATCCGGCTCGGGGCTGTCTTTCTCCACGTCAGGGATTGGGGCTGGCGGTTTTTGCTGGGTATCCTGGTAATCGTCACGGAGACAACCCAGGATTTTCTTGAAATTATCGTTGGACAAGCGATAAAACACCTGGGTGCCCTTACGCCGGGTCGATACGATGCCCGCCCGCCGCATCTGGGTAAGGTGCTGGGACACCAAAGGCTGGTTCTCGCCGCACACCCCCGCGATATCCCCAACCTTCACCTCGTCCTGTTTCTCCAGGGTCTCGGCAATGCGTAAACGCAAAGGATGGCTGATAGCCTTCAACTTGTCCGACACGTCAGCAAGGTAATCGTCCGGAAGCAAATTTTCATCGTTGGCCATAGTGATTCATCCCCGATGCCGGCAAAGTAAATATGCCAATATTATTATATATAAAAATTGCAATATAGCATACTTGTACTATATGCTCCGAAATCGGCATTGTCAAATAAAAAAAGCACATTTCGCAACGCGATTTTTATCCATAATATGCACAAAAAACAGGTTATTTAAACAAACTACGGCGCTGCCAAAGCCAAGGGGGATTCAAGTTTCCTTGAATCCCCCTGGTGGGTTAATTATACCGGTATCGGCTTGAAATGGTGATTTTGTAATTCTGGGACAGGTACGAATGGCGCTGAAATAAGGGCAAAACATTCTTCCGTGCCCTGTTACGCTGTCCCCTCCCCGCACGTCATTCCGGCGTCTTAAACGGCTGCTGCATCCCTAACGGGCGGTTTAGCCGGAATCCAGGGGGCAAAACCTTGACGGCATGCAAA
>JAVBTZ010000082.1:0-9769 GCA_031555915.1 Planctomycetota bacterium | reverse complement strand
CTTTTTTAACCACTGTTCTACCGCCCAGAGGCCCTCCATGAATCTCCTCGACTTCGCCTACACCCTCACCCTCGCCCCCCACTACCTCTACCACCGCCACATCAGCAAAAAATACGGCCCCAAAACCCCGGAAAAAACCGGCCTCCTCCCCGACCGCTTCAAAACCTCCAAAACCGCCGCCCTCGGCTCCACCAACCCCTACTCCGACCCGCCCTGCCTCTGGCTCCACGCCGTCTCCGTCGGCGAAACCATCGCCGCCCGCGACCTCGCCGACACCTTCGCCCGCGAAAACCCCCGCTGGGACCTATTGGTCTCCACCACCACCGCCACCGGCCGCGCCATCGCCGAAAAAAAATGGGGCGAAAGAGCGGTGTTCTACTACCCCCTCGACTTCTCCTGGATGGTCAAAAAAGCCTTCGACGCCATCCGACCCAACCTGATCGTCCTCATGGAACTGGAAATCTGGCCCAACTTCCTCGCCGAAGCCAAACGCCGGAAAATCCCCGTCGTCGTCGCCAACGCCCGCATTACCGAACGCTCGCTGAAACGCCTGCGTTTCGTCCCCTGGCTCGCCCGCGAAATGTCCGAGTCCGTCCACACCTGGCTCGCCCAAAGCGAAACCTACAAGCAACGCCTCCTCTCCCTCGGCGTGCCGGAAAAACGCATCGAAGTCACCGGCTCGGTCAAATACGACGCCCTGCCCATGGATTTGGACGATGACCTGGCCCGCTACTACCGCCGCCTCTTCCAGGTCGGCGAACGACGCTTCGTCAACGGCGGCGACCTCATCGTCGTCGGCGGCAGCACCCACCCCACCGAAGAGAAAACCCTGCTGGAAGCGGTACGGAAAGCCCACGCCGGCTATCCCGGCCGGGTCGTCACCGTCCTGACCCCGCGCCATCCCGAACGCCTGAACGAAGTGGAGGAAATGGCGCGGGCCTTCGGCAAGGTGGCCCGGCGCAGCCAACTGCCCGAACCCGAACTGGCCAGGGAGCCCGACCGCCCCGATATCGTTTTGGTGGACACCATGGGCGAACTGGCGAAAATCTACGCCGCCGGTGATATCGTCTTCGTCGGGGGAACGCTCCACCCCCACGGCGGACAGAATTTCATGGAACCCTGCGGTTTGGCGCGGCCGACCCTGGTCGGCCCCAATGTATGGAATTTTCTCGAACCGATGGATCTGTTGAAAGCGGAGAAAGGCATCCTGGTGGTGCAATCGGGGGAGGAATTGACGGAGGAACTGAAAAAATATCTACAGGATCCCAAAGAGGCGGATCGGATGGGCTTAAGGGCGCGGGAGGCGCTACTGAAGGAACGCGGCGCGACCCGGCGCATGGCCGACCGCCTGAACGCGCTGGCGAAAGCGGCGCAGGGCAAATAAGGAGCGCGCAGAAATTTATTGACCTGTTTTATTAAACCACAGAGACACAAAGGACACAGAGAACCGCAACCACAAACGACCTTTTATTGCAGGTATTATGTTTTTTGCGGTTGTGGTTCTCTGTGTCCTTTGTGTCTCTGTGGTTTAATAAAACTAATCAACTTATTTTTGCGCGATTCCTAAGGAAGTCTGGGAAATCCCCATGAAATACGAGCGTCACAGCAAAACCGACCCTATCATCGTCACCTCGCAGGAGCCCACCGTATCCAGCCCGGAAGGCGGCTCCTACCGGGTCATCCGTCTGCTCGGCCGCGGCACCATGTCCAGCGTCTACCTGGCCGAGCAAACCTCCATGGCCCGGCCGGTGGCGCTGAAAATTCTTTCCCCCGCCCTGGCGGGCGACCCGGAATTCGTCGAACGCTTTCTCCGCGAAGCCCGCGCCTCGGCCCGCCTCAACCACCCGAATATCGTCTCCGCCATCGATTTCGGCGAATTCGAATCCCGCTTTTTCCTGGCCATGGAATTCGTCGACGGCCAACCCCTCTCCGAAATGATTTCCCTGGAGGAAAAACGCGTCGTCTCGATTGGCTCCCAGGTCATCGCCGCCCTGGAACACGCCAACCGCCACCACGTGATTCACCTTGACGTTAAACCCGCCAACATCATGGTCTGCAAGGACGGCTGGGCCAAACTGACCGACTTCGGCCTGGCGATGATCCTCGACTCCCCGGGCGTCGCCGAAGCCTCCCGCAAAGCCGTCGGCACCCCCTATTACATGGCCCCCGAACAAGTCGAAGGCGGCAAACTGGACTGGCGCACCGACCAGTATTCCCTCGGCGCCAGCCTCTACGAAGCGGTAACCGGCGTCAAACCCTTCCAGGGGAACAGCGTCTCGGACATTCTGGTGAAACGGTTTTTCGAAAAACCGGAACCGGCCTGGAAAACCGGCCGGAAAAAAGTCTCGAAAGCTTTTTCGGCCGTGCTCGCCAAAATGCTCTCGCGCTCGCCGGACGGCCGCTACCAGTCCTTCAAGGAGCTCCGCACCGACTTCGAACGCCTGGCCGAAGGCAAACGTCCCATCCACGCCAAAATGCACCTGGCCAATTCCTCCAGCCAGCCCCACGCCTCGGCCTGGAACTCCTTCGGCGACGACGACGTCATCGACCGGGTCGACCATATGATCTGGCAGAAACGCTGGAGTTGGCTGATTTATTCCTGCCTCCTGTTTCTGGTGTTGATCGCCGGTTACGGTCTGCTGCACGGCCGGGAGCTGGTCGGTCCCATGCCGCCCTCCCTGGTGCATGAGGACCGGGCACACGAGGCGGGCGTGCTCCCCCCGAATATCTCCGACGACATCCGCGGGCTGTGGAAAAGCTCGATGCGCCTGATGATCAAGGCGGAACAGGAGCCGACGGTGGGGAATATCCGCCGGGCCATTTTTGCCCTCCGGCTTATCGCCACCAACCGCGACTACGCCGATACGGCGCAAGCGCGGGCGGCCAAAAACCGCATCGCCTTCCTCGAAAGGGAACTCATCATCAGGGGGGCAGTTTATCCCGGCGAAGACAACACCCTCGACGCCTTAGGCAATTGAACCGCGAACGCGGGAATTGGAGTATGGCCATGCCGTTATTTCTGCCGCTTATAGCCGCCGCGTTATTATGGGGCGGTTCGCTTTCCGCCGCCGAGGATGCTTCGCCGACGGCCGACGTGTCCGCCGCCGACGCGGCCGCCGCCGACGCGGCCGAGCCTTGCGCCGACATCCCCGCTTTTTGCCGTTGGGAAGTGCGGCGGATTGAGGAAGCCTGCGCGGCCGGACTTAAGGCCGCGGCCAGGCCGGAAGAGGAGGCGGAGGCGCTCCGGCGCCGGAACGCGGACCTCCGGCAGGTGATGGAGAGAACGTATGTGGCGGTCCTGTCGTGGCTGCTGGGGCGGTCGGATTTGGCCCGGGTTTTGGAGGAGGATCAGGCGCGGTACAACCAGATGCTGGACGGGCTGCCGGACGGGGACGCCCGGGAGCTGAACCTCATCGCGGACAAGCTGCGTCAACGCCTGCGGCTGTTCGGCACTGTCACCGCCGCGGCCTTTACCCCGGAGCGGCTGGAGGAGGAGTGAAGGCGGCGGCCGTTTTTAAAAACGGCGGAAAATTTAAAAAGGGTGTTGACAAAATATTGTTTTAGTTGTAAAACATTAGTCGTGATGCTTGCTTCACACTCCTCTTCGATCCGCGCCGTTATGCGACGCGGATTTTTCCTTCCTCCGAGTTTGATGGATAAAACTTTATGAAGGCCTCCACCGCCGTTTTTGCCGATGCGTCCCTAGGGGAGATTTTTCCGGTTCTGCTGCGGGGCATCGCCAGTCTTGAGGATCGCCAATATCTGACCGGTTTGCTGCTTTATCATGGCGCGCCGACTTTGCGGCGGGTCAAGCCGGCGGTTCTGACCCGGCCGCCTTTTGCGGCACGGGATTTGCTGTCGGAGCTTCCGGCGGTTGGCGCTTTCTTGCAGCGGCGTTGCGGGGTGAAGCTCGCCTGTCTGGCCGAGTCGGACACCAGCATGCTGCTGCTTATTTACCACCCCGGCTTGGTGGAGCGCTGTTTGGGTCATCCCGAGGCGGTGCGTCTCCTGGAGGAGGGAGGTTACGCGCATGCCCGGCCGTTGCATCTTGCGGGGCTGATTGGCGAATTGGCCGCGCGTTGCGGCGGGCCGGCGTTTCCGCATGAAGTGGGTTTGCTCTTGGGTTATCCCCCGGCCGACGTGCGGGATTTTATCCATGGAACCAATCGTTGCGCCGGTTGTTCCGCCGCCGGTTGGCGGACGGCGCGGCATGCGGAGACGGCCCTGGCCTGCCACCAGCGTTGCCTGGACGCGAAGCTGCGGGCGGCGAAGGCGTTGGTCGCCAACGGTTTTGCCATGGAGACGTCGTGTGAATGTTTATTGCGGGGCGACACGGCCTGAGTCTGGCGCCGGCGTTGTCCCGCGTGTTTTTTCTACGCGGCCCCGCCGCGGTGAAGCCAAAATCCTTAGGAAAGGAAACGGAATGAGCAGGATTCTGATAACCTATTGGTCGGGTACGGGCAATACGGAAAAAATGGCCGAGGCCATTGCCGCCGGGGTGGCGGAGGCGGGGGGGACGGCGGAATGCCGGAGCGTTTCCGGCTTGGCGGCGGAGGAGGCGTTGAAGTGGGAGGCGGTGGCGTTGGGTTGTCCGTCGATGGGGGCGGAGGTCCTGGAGGAAGGGGAGATGGAGCCGTTTGTCGAGGCTTTCTGCCGTGGGGCGAGTGGGAAAAAAGTGGGGTTGTTCGGTTCCTACGGTTGGGGTGACGGCGAGTGGATGCGTAATTGGGTCGAGCGTATGCGGGATTGCGGCTGCAAGCTGCTTAACGACGGATTGATCGCGCATGAGACGCCGGATGACCAGGCGTTGGAGGAATGCAAGGCGTTTGGAAAGGCGCTGTGTGCGTTCGCGGGTTAGGGCTTGGCGAAAAACAACCAACGTTGTTTTTCGGCGATGCCTTAGAGCGGTTGTAGTGGGAAGCGTGGCCTGGAGGGGGCGCCTCTGGAGGGCGCCCCCATTTTTTTAGAGCTGCCCTTCAGATGGTCAGCCCGCCGGTGATGAACAATTCCGAACCGGTCGTCTGGCTGGCGCTGTCGCCAAGGAGATACAGGACCGCGCCGAGATAATCCTCGCCGATTTGCAGTCGTCCCATGGGCATGAGGTCCTGCCCCGCCTCATCCTGCCAATTGGCGTTGTGGCCCATGGTGCGGCGGAGTTGCTGTTCCCCGGGCGTGGCGACCCAGCCGACGGTAATCCAGTTGCTGCGTATTTTTTGCCGGGCGTAGTTTTTCGCCACGTGGCGAAACAGGGTGTACATCGCCCCTTTGGCGCAGGCATAGGCGGGGCGGTCGATTTGGCCGTCGTAGGCGTGCAGGGAGCCCATGAAGATGATGCTGCCGCCGTGGTCGGCCATGGCTTTCACCGCCGCCTGGGTGGTGAAGAAGGCGGATTTGAAATTCACGTCCAGCATCAAAGCGAATTCCTCTTCGCTCACTTGGGGAAAGGGGGCGTGGCCGCTCCCCGAACCGGCGTAATTCACCAAACCGTCCAGGCGGCCGAAACGTTCCAGGGCGGTTTGCACCAGTTGTTCGCACGACTCGGGGCGGGTGAGGTCGCCGGCGACGAAAACGGCCTGGCCCGGGCCGGCGTTGATTTCCCGCTCCAGCCTCTCGCCATCGGCCCGGTTTCTACCCGACAGCACCACCCGCGCCCCCTCCTGCCCCGCGCCGCGGGCCAGCGTCTCGCCTACGCCCTTGGTCGCGCCGGTCACGATAATGGTTTTGTCGCAGAGCAACATGTCGGCTCCTTTCGCAAAGGCGCCGCGCAAAAATGAATTGACCTGGTTTATCTAACCACAGAGACACAAAGGACACAGAGAACCACAACCGCAGATTTAATATACCGGTATATAAAAGGTGGTTTGTGATTGTGGTTCTCTGTGTCCTTTGTGTCTCTGTGGTTGGATAAAACCAGCCAATTTGTTTCTGCCCGGTTCCTAACCCAGTATGACCGTCTCCACCCACGTCGGCTCCTCCCCCACCCCTTTCCGGTCTGTGCGGCCCAGCGCTCCCGTCTTCGGGTCAATCGCATAGACCGACACATGAGCCGATTTCTCGCCTGCCGCCAGAAGATGCCGGCCGAAGGGATCCAGGCAAAATCCTCTTGGCCTTTCCTCCGTTTCCGTCACCCCCAGCCAATCCAGTCTGGCGCTGACGGGATCGATGCGAAAAGAGGAGAGAGTGGAATTGGTCCTTTCACTGGCATACAGAAAGCGGTTGTCCGGCGTAATCCTTATTTCCGCCGTCCACATCACCGGCTGCGGCGAATTGGCCCCGCCCGTTCCGTTTACCGGCGGCGTGTAGGAACCTTTCGGCAAGGCCCGCTCACCCGGTAGAATCGGCACGGAATGCATGGGCGTCAAAATGCCGTTCGCCGGGTCTATGGCGAAAGTGAGGATCTCGCCGCCCATTTCGGTAAGGACGTGCACAAAACGGTTGTCGGGACTGATCGCCAGATGCCTTGGCCCCGCTTCTCGGTCGGTCGCGACGAAGGCCGGCGTACAGGGCGTCAACCCGCCGTTGTTCGGGTCAAAACGATACTGCGCAATCTGGTCGCTGCCGAGGACCGGCACATAGGCGTAACGGTTGGCGGCGTCAAGCAGGACGCAGTGCGGATTTCTCCCCGGCCGCAACAGGCAAACCGGTTCCGGTTGCACCAAGCCCTCCCGGCCTAGCGGCAGGACCATGACGAAATTGCCCCTGTATGACGCGGCCAGGAGAAAACGCCCGCTCGCGTCGACAGTCAGATAATTCGCCGTGTCCGGTATGCCGACCATATTGAGTGGATGCAGCTCGCCCGAAGACGCGTCAATAAGCAAGGCGGCGACGGCGGGACCGGCGGGACCGCTCCGCACCGCGGCATAAAGGAAACGCCGGTTCGGACTGACCGCCAAGGGAGAGACTCCCATATCAGCCAGATAAGCGCCTCTTGGCGTCAGCTTTCCGTTTGGCTCCAGCAAGAACGACGCAATCCCGCCAGATTTTCCATTGGCAACATAGGCAACGGTCAACACGGTGGTTTTCCTTTCATATAATGTTTCATTTCAATCGGCGGTGAAAAGCTCCCGCGTTTGTTCGGCCCGGTCGCAGCCGCCAATGCGTTCCGCACGCTTCCGCAACTCCGCCAGCGAACTCCCCCGCACCGTCCGCTTCACCGCGGCAATCGCCGGCGCGTTCAGGCTTAGAACATCCACCCCCAAGGCCAGGAGCGCCTGCGCCGACACCGGGTCCGCCGCCATTTCGCCGCACACCGCCACTTCCACCCCGCCGCTTTTCCCCGCACCTTTGGCCGCGGCGGAAATCATTTCAATCGCCCGCAATACCGCCGGATGCATGCCGTCCGACAGGGCCAGAACCCCCGCCCCGCCCCGCTCGGCGCACATCACGTACTGGGTCAAATCATTCGAGCCGATACTGAAGAAGTCGACCCGTTCCGCCAGAACCGCCGCCTGCAACACCGCCGCCGGCGTCTCCAGCATTATCCCCCGCTTCACCGGCCAGGCGTGCGGCGCTCCCGCGCCGGCCAGTTCGGCGTGGCACTCCTGCAGCGCGTCCAGGAAAAACTCCACTTCCGCCAGCGTCGCCACCATCGGGGTCATGACTTCGAGGCGGCACTTGTCCGCCGCGCCGGCGCGGAGAATCGCCCTTAATTGCGTTTTGAACAGATCCCGGTGCGCCATCGACAACCGCACCCCCCGCACGCCCAGGAACGGATTCGCCTCCGGCGCCAGGTTCAGCCACGGCATCGGCTTGTCGCCGCCGGCGTCGAGGGTGCGGACCGTCACCGGCCGCTCGCGGAAATGCCGCATGATTTCACCCAGCCGCTCGACCTGTTCATCCTCCGTCGGCGCGGTGCGCCGGTCGAGAAACAGGAATTCGGTCCGCAATAAGCCAATCCCTTCCGCCCCGCCCTTCGCCGCCGCTGCGGCCGTGGCCGCGTCCCCGACATTGGCGTAAATCGGCACTGCGACTCCGTCCCGGCTTATGGCCGGCCCCTGGCAGTCCCGGGCGTCCCGGGCCGCCGCTTCGGCCCAAATTTGCCGGCGGGCGGCAAAGGCTGCGGCTTCGCTTGGGCCGGGGTTGAAGCTTACCGTTTCCGCCTTGGCGTCGAGAAATACCTGGTCGCCCGCTTTGGCCTGGTCCGGCAGGGTCACTCCCATCAGGGCCGGAAGGCCCAGGGCCTTGGCCAGGATCGCCACGTGCGAGGTGGTCCCGCCCTGGCGGGTGAGGATGCCGCGGAGCTGCCCCGGCGCCCATTCGCCGATTTGGGTGGGGGTGACTTCGTCGGCGTAAATTATCACCTCCTGCAGGGCTGACCGGTCGACCGCCCCTTTGCCGGCCAAACGGGCCAGGACCTGCTCCGCCACGCCGCGAATGTCGGCGGCCCGTTCGCGGAGATAGGGGCTGGCGAGGCCGCGATAGGACTCGGCCAACGCGGCCAGATGGCCGTGATAGGCGCTGGCGGCGGACCGCCGGTTTTGCCGGATGTCGGCGCGGATTTCGCCGAGTAGTTCCGGGTCGTCCAGGATAAGGAGTTGCGCCGAGAGGATGGCGGCTTCGGTTTTCCCCGCCGCCGCGAACGTTTCCTTTTGCGCCAGAAAGTGTTCGCGGGTTGCCGTCAGGGCCGCGTCCAATTTGGCCGTTTCGCCTTCGGGGTCGTCGGTTTTCGTTTCTCTGGGGGGCGTATCGGCGCGGCTTTCGTAGAGGTAAAGCCGGCCTGCGGCCAGCCCGGGCGCCAACGCGATCAAGCGCGCCGGTTCCGGTTCGGCCGGCCGGTCGGCGGCGACGCCGGCCGGCGTTTCCGGGGAAATTTCCTGGCCGGCCAAGTCACCCGCCAGTAGATCCTGCAACGCCTTTAGTCCTGCGGCGGCGTCTTCGCCCCAGAGGGCGATTTCGGCGTTGTCGCCGGGGCCGATGCCGGCGAGGGCGATTTGATTGAGGCTGCGGGCGTTCCGGTAGGGGCCGGCGGCGGTGAAGTTGCGGATGCGGGCGTTCATTTTATATGGCGCCAGACCTTTGGCGAGCATGGCGGCCGGGCGGGTGTGCATGCCGTTTGGGTCGGCGATGGTGAAGCGGCAGTGGAGGGCGTCGGGGGGGATTTCGTCGGCGTCGGCTTTTGGTTGGGCGGTTGCCTGTTCTTCTTCCGGGGTCATTTCGGCGTTTTTGGCAGCGAGGGCGGTTTTGGCTTCTTCGATGACGTTGGCGATATCGGCGCCGGTGGCGATTTGGATGGCTGCGGCGACGGCGCCTTCGACCAGGGGGGCGGGGCAGAGTTGGATGTTGGGGACTTCGCCGTCGAGCAATTCCGCCGCCATGCGTGAACTGAGGACGGCGCTCCCCAAGTCCATCAGGATCAGGACGCCGTCGTTTTGGTTGACGTTTTGGATGGCTTCCATGATGTCGGTGGCGTCGGTGCCGAGTTCTTGGTGGTTTTCGCCGGTGCCGCCGGCGTGGGCGATGGGGAGGTTGGCTTTGCTTACGCCTTGGGCGAGTTGGCTGGCGGCGGCGGCGAGGTTGCGGCTGTGGGAGACGAGGACGAGTCCGACCATGGGGTTCCCCTTTATTGGATGCTGTGGAGTGTGGGCGCAACATTTCCGCTTGCGCCGATTGGGTCCAGCGTCACGCTGGTTGGGGGGGCCGGGGGGGCGCAACCAGCCCCCCGTGGATGCGGTTATTAAAAAGTCAAATAGCGGTTGCGGTGCGCGGTTAGAGCGGTTATTTAATATGCGGTTAAAGGGCCGCGTAAAAGGAAGTGCAGTTCTATCACTCG
>JAVBTZ010000226.1:0-5206 GCA_031555915.1 Planctomycetota bacterium | reverse complement strand
CACCCAAGAGTGCCGCTATTTTGCCCTCAATCGAGGCGCGAGGAGGGCGCATCCTTGAATAGGCTGTAACCGACGAGCAACGAAGAGTGAGGGCAAAAGAGCGGCGCTATTGGGTGCTATATGTTTGTTAGAGCCGCTCTAGAACCTGATCGCCACCGATCCCCCGAATTGCCGCAGGGTGTAATCGGGCGACTTCATGTATTGAAAACCTCCCGATATCTGCACGCAATCGTTAAGACGATAGCTTACGCTCAGGTTGGCCCGGCTGATTGGTCCCCAGCCCTTACCGCTTGAACGGCTGATGCCGTATGAGGCGAGGCCATTCACGGTCAACTTGGGTTTCGGGTTGTAACGGAACATCACGACGGCGGAATGCGATTGGTAAGCCCTGGGGGCGTAGTATTCGGGCGCATCGAATTTGCTGTCGGAGATGCGTCCCCAGTAGCCGATTCGGATGACCGGCGCGTCCTTGACGCGGTAGGTCGGCCGAAAAGACAGATCCCAGGTTTGGTTGCCGTCGGAACGCCGGATTAAATCGGCTTGCAGGTCCGTTTCCCACCATTCGTCAATGCGCACGCTGGTCGCGGCGCTGAACGAATCGCTGAAAATGCCGCCTTTCGTCATGGCTTTCCTGGTGTTCACCATGCTGCGGGTGTACTGTAAATCGAAAGTGCCGTTCAGGCAGGCCAGCTTCGACACGTCGTAGGCTCCGTGCCAGGCCACCCGGGCTTCCGGCGCCGTGCCCACGCCGCTGGTGACCTTGGTGCCGCCGACTTCGGCGAGAAGCCAGTTCTGCCGCTTGAAATACCAGCGGGCGCCCACGAAGGCCGATACGCCGTTGAAGCTGCCGGTGTCGTCCCACCAGCGTTGGTAGCCGGCGGCGGCCCGCAGTTCCAGGTTCGGCCGGACATGGAAGCCGACGCCGGCGGTCAGGCCGGCGTATTTCTCGCCGTCCGAATCCGAAGTGTAGCGCGGTTCGAACAGGACCAGGGGCCGCAGCAGGCGATGGGTGTCCTGGATGAGGCCGGGAGTACGCTCCCTTTCCGGATCGAGCCGCCGGGTTTCGTGCGCACCGCGGATGGCGTTGGGGACGTCGCCCGCGTATTGGTAATTCCTGGCGTGGAAGTAGGCGATTTCCTTGGCGTCCAACCCCATTTGCCGGGCTCTCAGGAACAAGGTCTCGGCGGCGGGCAGTTGGCCGTGCCAACTCTTGACCTTGGCCAGTTCCAGGACCGCCCGCCGGGTCGGATGGAACCAATGCACGGAGTCGATGAATTCCTGCGTGTCCAGGCCCGACCCGACCGACCGCACCGGAATCCGTTGGGAATCGGTCCAGGGCAGGCTGTAGCCGGAGGGGACGACGGTGATGGCGAGGGGGAAATTCTCCCGCACCGCCGCCCGGTAGGCGACAAGCGATCCCGTCGTCTGCCGCACCGCCCGTTGGCCGTAATCGCCCCAGGACGGATGCATCCAGCCGGCGATGGGGATGCCGGCGGTGGCGGCCTTCCCCCTCAGGCGAAGCATCTCGGCGGAGATGCGCGTCTGGTGTTCCGTTTCCGTTTCATATCGGTCGCCCAGCCATTTGCTCTTCAGCCAAAAATCGTCGGCGAGATCGTCCGTCGGTCCCGGCAGGGCGGCCGGGGAGTTGTCGGTGAGGAAGAATTCCCAGCGGCCGGTGTCAATCAGCTGGTGGAGGAAGGAAAGGTTCGGCCAGGGTTCGGTCCACTCGGAGAGCGATTCCTCGCCGATAATCAGCACCGCCCGGCCGCCGACCTCGGCCAGATGCCGGTCGAACCGGCTAATGGCCTCCATCGTGGAGCGTCCGACATAAACCACCAGGGGAATCCGTTCCAGGCAGTCCAAGCGCGGATTCGGTCCGGCCGCGTAGGCTTGGGTGGCGGCGTGGCGGTGGCGTTCGTACAGGGCGCGGAGCTTTCCCTTCGCTTCGTCGACGCTGATGGCCCCGAGGGCTTTTCCGGTGGAGATACGCCCGAAGATAATGGACTGGGTGACGCTGTTCGGGCCCAGGCGCATGATGCGTTCCAGGGTGGGGATGGCGTGGCGGAAGCGGCCGTGGCCGGCGGCGGAAATGGCGGCGCGGATAATGGTGGAAGGATCGTTCCAGTAGTGCCGGATGATGTAGCGGTCCATTTCCCAACCGTGGCGGGCGGCTTTTTTCGGGTCCTCGCAGGCTTTTACCCGTTCGGCCTCGCGTTCGAGCGCGCCCAGGTTGAGGGGGTTGGCTTTAAGGAGTTCGCGGTTGTGGGAACGGAGTTCCTCCCACTTCTTCTGATTGAGGAGAGCCTGGCCGAAAATCCCTTGCATGGCCGCCGACTCCGCGTTCACGGCAATATAACGCCGTGAATAATATTCCGCCAGGACGTCATCCTTGAGGTTCTCGGCCGCACCGGCGCCGTCTCGGAGAAGCATGGTGTTTTTTGGCGCCGATTGCAAGCCCGAATCGACCCAGGCCAGGGCTTGCCGGTCCTGGCCGAGAGCCAGATGCGCTTCGGCGAGGAGGGCGGTCAGTTCGACATTTTTATTTTTCAGGGTCAGGGCGGTCAGGGTGCGGATCGTTTCCGCCGGCCGCTCGCTACGGTTCAAGTCCGCGCCGAGACCGGACAAGGGCGCCAGCGAATTGGGGAACCGCCGCATCAGCTCCCGCCACAGCGGCAGCGACCGGTCATACTTCCCCAGGGTCGAATAGGCAATCGCCAAATACGGCCCCATGTCGGCGTCCCTCCGGGCGTATTCCTTTTCGAAAACCCGCAGCAACTGCGCCGCCGTCCCGTAGTCGTAAACACCCGCCAGCGCCTGCAACGCCTCCTGCCGCACCTCGTAATCGTTCGGCGCCAGTTCCACGCATTTTAGCAGACGCTCCGCCATGGCCGCATGGTCGACCTTGATTCGCGCCCGCCAAGCCTCGACATATGCGTCGACAACAGGGTCGCCTTCGGGCTTCGCCGCCGCCAGATACTCCCCGGCCCTGCCGCGCTGTCCGGCCCTGAACGCGTCAACCGCCAGATAGAGGTTCGCCCGCGGACTGGCGGGATTAACCCGCAGTTCCACCGCCAGAATGTTACGCCCCTCTTCCGCCTGCCCGGAAGCGAGCATCAGCTTGGCCGCTTCCAGGAGGTCGAACCTTTTCCGATCTTTACCCCGCCCGAGACCGCCCGCCAAGCCGCCCGACAAGGCGGGCGATTGGACCAGGGAAGCATAGGCTTCTTTCCTGCCGCCGTCGATGGTCTGTTCCATCACCTGGGCCAGCAGGTATTCGTAGTAGCGGCGGGGGTAGCTGCCGACCACATATTCGTTGCCGCGGGCAAAGCTTCTGACGTTGAGGGGGCGGTCCGCCACCGGTGTCCGCCAAGCTTTTTCGAGAATGGGCAAAGCATCGGCATCTTCCCCGGCGTCGGCTTGCACGGTTATGGCAGCCCGGTAGAGCCTGACCCACTCGGGATTCCGCGAACCTTCGCTATCCAACTGGGCGAAGAGCGGTGCCGCCGCCGTCCGCTGTCCTGCCGCAAAGAGGTAGACGGCCAGATCCAGCGTGTCCATACGCGGGAGATCCCGGCGAATCAGCGTCGCCGCCCGGGCGGGAAAGCCATCGTTCGCCAGCGTGGCCGCGGCGTTGAACAATCTTTCCTGGCTGGCATAGCTGGAGCCCAGCCACACCTCCGCCTCCCGCAAGAGCAAACTGTCGGCGTATTTCCCCAATCGCCACAGATCGTCCGCTAATGCTCCCAAATGTCGATAGTCGGATAAGTCCCCGTTTGAGTGCAGCCAATCGCCGAAACGCACCCAGGTGTCCAGATTGGTCGAGGTCAGGTAGGAGCCGACCCGGCTGTCCAGGTATTTCTTCACCGCCGCCTCTTCGGCGTAATAGGTCTTGTAATCCTCCCTCTCCCAGGCGAGACAGGCCCGGGCGTAACCCAGGCCGGCCCGCCCCGCCGGCTTGGCGGCGAGTTCCGCTTCGTAGGAGCGGAGCCTATCGGCATCGCCCGACAGCCGCAAGGACAGCCATTTCTCCGCCTGAAGCCCGGCATGATTCGGAAACGCCAAACAGGCCCGGTCAATCAGCTCTAGGGCTTTTTCCGGCCGGTTGTCCCGGCGGTAAGCCTCTGCCGCATCCTGCGCCACATTGGCCGGATTGTCCGTTCCCCGCCACACTTCCTCCCACACCTCGGCCGCCCGGCCTGGCCGATTGTTCGATCGGTGAATCATACCCATCAGCCGGCCGGCCTCCGCTTCCTCGAAGCCAAGCTCCCGCGCCCGGGCCAAATGGCTGAGGGCCGCGTCGTCCTGGTCAACCCAGGGGAGAACGCGGCCGATAATGAAATGGAGACGCCCGCCCAAGGGGCGGGACAGACTTTCTGCCTCCGCGGAAGCGAGTAGCTTAGCCGCTTCGCTGAATTCCTGTTGGCGGTAATGCTCGCAAAATTTCCGGGCCAAATCCGGTCCAACCCCGGACTCGTTCCAAATCGGCATGAAGGTTTCCAATTTCAACGCCAGGTCCGGCGCGTCGAGAATGGCGCCCTGGAGCATGGCTTCGAAGAGGCTGGGGGAAACCGCCCCGATGCGCTGGCCAAGGAGGTTTTGCTTTTGCTTTTTGTCGAGGTCGTCACTTTCCAGCACCGCGTTCAAGGCAAGGACCCGCGCCTCGGCGTTGTCCGGATTGGCCAAGACGCACACCCCGAACGCCTCCCGGGCGGCGGCATAGTTCTTCAGGGCCATTTCCGCCTTGCCCTTCATGAGCCACAAGGGGGGATAAAACGGACTCGCCGCAAGACCCGCTGCCACCGCTTCCATGGCGCTGACATAATCCTGGCGCTCGAAGGCGTTTTTCGCCTGGTCCAGACTGCGTATCGCCGACACCATTGGCGGCTTCTTTTCTTCGTATCCTGCCGGAAGCGGTTGGGATGGAGCCGGCGCGAGTTTGCCCGCCTCTTCTCCGGCACAGGCGGCGAAGCCGCCGATTTGCGGTAAGGACAGGCAAAGAATAAACACCACCGTCACTGGTAGCGCCAACCCGGCCGCTTCGTTCCAACGATCGGCGCTTCTACTTTTGACGCTATATCCAACCGTGGCGCTGGCCGCCATTTCATTAGGAATAAACTTTAGCGGCGTGTGGGGGGGGGGGGGGGGGGGCGCGAGGGGCGCGTGGTGTGAGGGACGGAGGGGTGGGCAGGAGAGTGAGAGGGTTGTG
>JAVBTZ010000197.1:0-19908 GCA_031555915.1 Planctomycetota bacterium | reverse complement strand
TGACGCTGGACCCAATTACGCCAAGCGGAAATGACGCCGGCAACCCTAATCTAGACCGCCCTAAAACGGCAGCACCTTCCGCCCGAACTGCTCCGCCAGCACTTCCGCCATCGCCAAATAAAACGCGCTACCCCCGCAAACCAGCCCCACCCAACCCGCCGCCAGGCCGATCTCACGGCTCCCCAGAAAATTATGCAACGCCAACAGGAAAAACAACACCGTCAAGGAAAAGAACACAAACTGCAACCCCCGGTTGGCCCTGAACGTGCCAATAAACATGAAGAAAGTGAAAATCCCCCAGAGAAGCAAAAACCAACCGAAATACAACGGCGGCGTCGCTTCCGCCAAACCCAATTTCGGCAACACCCAAATCAACACCAGGACAATCCAAAAACACCCGTATGAAGTAAACGCGGTCAAACCAAACGTGTTCCCCTTCCTGAACTCCAAAATCCCCGCAATCACCTGCGCCAAACCGCCAAACACCAACCCCATCGCCAAAATCACCGCGCTAATCGGAAAAAACCCGGCGTTGTGGATGTTCAAAATTATCGTCGTCATCCCAAATCCCATCAACCCCAACGGCGCCGGATTCGCCAACTTCACGTCGTTCATAACCCCCACCCTTTCGCAAAAAAAGAACGCGTCAGCAACACGCTGACGCGAATATATTTACACAAGTCCACAAAACGGCAAGTTAGGCCTTCACCGCTTTCTTTCCCTCCCGTTTCTCCCATTCCACATTGATTAAACTTCGCGCCTCCCCCCCTATCGACGTCCCCGCCCGCATCGGTATGCTTGCCCGCTTGCCCGACAACACGCATTCCAGACGGAACCGCCCGCTGGCGTCGGCATAAACCAGCTTACCGGCCACCTTCAAACGCGCACCGGGACGCATCCTGCCCTCCAGCGTCAAGGCCATTCGGGTAATCTGCACTCCCGCCTTGGCCAAACGCTTCGCCTCCGAACCCCCAAACATGCTGTCG
This sequence comes from Planctomycetota bacterium, assembly GCA_031555915.1. Lineage (GTDB taxonomy): Bacteria > Planctomycetota > SZUA-567 > SZUA-567 > SZUA-567 > JAJBSZ01. The sequence continues at coordinate 18,922 of JAVBTZ010000197.1, read as the reverse complement.
TCCAGGATGTCCTTGCGGAAAGCGTAATCGCCGCCCGCCGCCAAGTCATCCTCGCCGGCGTCGTCCGCTTCCGGCGTGTCCAGGGCGCTCATTCCCGCCAGGCTGTCCCGCAGGGTCTGCGCCGCCGCAAAAACCGGGCTCGAAAGCAAATTAAGCGGCATCACCGTTTCGTTGTGCAACGCCTCCGGCACCATACGGACCAGGGACGCCGGGATCAGCGTGTCGTCGGCATCCGCCTCGGCCGCCAGTGCCTCGGCCGCCAGCGCCTCGGCCGCCCGCGCCTCGACCACTGGGGCAGCCGCTTTCGCCCCATCCATGCGCGCCGCCGCCAACAAGCCGGTGTGCCAAGTGAATTCCCCCCGGGACAACGGGGTTACCGTCCCGGCCGCCGCCTCGCAATGCGCCGCCGGCACCAAGTGATAACGAATTTCCGCCGGCAAAGGTTCTGCCGGCGCCTGGTCCAACCTTGCCACCAGCAGGACGGGAAGCGCCGGCGCTTCCGGTTTGGCGGGAATTTTACGCCGCCGGCGTTCGCTGTCCCGCTGGGCAAATTCGCGCTGCAAAACAACCGGGTCGCGGCGGGTTATTTCCGGCGCCCGCCGTAGCGCCCGGGGGCCCTCCCGCAGGAACGAACGGTAAAGCATGTGCACGAGCATTTCCGCCCGCAGGTCCCGCTGTTCGCTGTCCTCCCCGGCCCGCGCCTCGGCCCAGGCCCTGGCTTCGGCGTCCGGTTCCTGAAAAGCGTCGACCTTCACCCCGCGGTGGCGCAGCAGCACCTTCACCCTCTCGCCCCTGCTGTCCCTGCCCTTGCCTCCGCGCGGCAGGGCGATCGTATTGGTGCGGGCCAGCCGGAGAAAACGGCCGTCGGCGTAAACATAACCCAAATCGACCATATACACCCGGTCGTCGGCCCAGAAGGACAGGCTCTTCCCCCGCTCCTCCAGCTTGATGTCGATGTCGAAAGTGCTGTTCCAGCGGCCGGAGTCGACGGAAAGGCCGGTGATATCATAAAAACGCAGAACCGCCCGGGGTTTTTCCAACTGGGCGATGACGTCGTCAAGATTGTCGACTACCGTTTCGTCCCACCAAATCCGGGCGTTTTTCGGTCCGACCGCGGTCAGGCCGGCTTTGGTCTCGCTGGGCGGCAGGGCGGCCGCTAGACTGGCCAGCGTTTCCCTAAGGACGCACGAAGGCAATAAATCCGGGTCGACCTTGCCCCGGCGTAGGGACGCGCGGGCGGTTTGAATGAAGTGGCTCTGATCTTCGCTTTTCGGCAGGGCGCCGTCGAGGAGAATGGGGTAGTTCTCACGGAAATGCCGCATGAGTGCGTCGGACGCGTCGACCCCGGCCGGGACGGCCGGCATCGCTCCGGCTTGGCCGGCGCGGGCGAATGCGGTGGTTAAGGTCGAAAACGTCTGCGACACGGGCGATTCCTTTAATTTTCGGGTTGGGGCGATGCCCAACTATGGTTCATCCCTTAATTATCTGGAAAACCGGGATTCTTTCAAAAAAACCGCCAGAAACGGTCTGTCGATTATAACCCAACCCCCGGCCATATACAACCGTATTTTCCCCCCTCCTTCCCGTAATGATTGACAACTCCCCCCCTGGCAGCTACTTTAAAGGAAAACGAGCGGCGGTTTGCTCGATTTCCTTTAATAGTTAACCACCCAAGGAACCAAACCATGAACTACCACGACCTTGCCCTCAACCTCGCCCTCGCCGCCGGCGAAGCCGCGCCGGTCCTGGCCGCCGCCGACGGCGGCCGCCGTAACGCCGCCCTGCTGGCGCTTGCCAATCGGCTCGTCAAGGCGACCGACGATATCCTTACCGCCAACCAAATCGACCTTGGCGCCGCCGGCAAGGCGGGTCTGCCGAAACCGATGCAGGACCGCCTCGCCCTTAACAAAAAAGCCGTCGCCAATATGGCCGACGGCGTCAAGCAAGTCGCCGCCCTCCCCGATCCCATCGGCGCGACCATTTCCGGGACGGTCCGGCCCAACGGTCTGCGTATCCGCCGGGTGCGTACTCCCCTTGGGGTCATTCTCAGCATTTATGAATCCCGGCCCAATGTCACCATTGACGCGGCCAGTTTGTGTCTGAAGTCCGGTAACGCCTGTATCCTGCGGGGCGGCAAGGAGGCTTTGGCCACGAATTTGAAGTTGGGACGGGTCATTACGGAAGCCCTTGAAGAAACGGGCTTGCCGGCCGGGGCGGTGCAGGTGATCGACACCCCTGACCGGGACCTGGTGCCGGAGCTCTTGGGGATGCGGGGAAAAATCGACTTGGTTGTCCCCAGGGGCGGCAAGGGGCTGGTGGAAATGGTCAGCCAGCATGCGGGGATACCGGTCCTCAAGCATTTGGACGGCATTTGTCACACTTACGTCGACAAATCCGCCGATTTCGAATTGGCGACGCGGGTGGTCCTGAACGCCAAGACGAACCGCCCCTCGACCTGCAATTCCACCGAAACGCTACTGGTGCATCGGGACATTGCCGAGGCTTTCCTCCCCTCGTGCCTGGCGGCGCTGTGCGAGGCTGGGGTGGAGTTGCGGGGGGACGCCAAGGTCAGGGAAATTGGCGCCGGGGCCAAATTGAAAATTGGCGCCGCCAACGACGATGACTGGCGGACGGAGTATAACGACCTCATCCTTTCGGTAAAAACGGTCGCCAATCTGGGCGAGGCGGTGGGGCATATCAATACCTACGGGTCCAAGCATACCGATGCGATTATCACTTCCGACATCAATTCGGCGGAATTTTTCAAATTGGCGGTGGACAGCGCCTCAGTGATGGTTAATGTTTCGACCCGTTTCGCCGACGGGTTCGAATACGGGCTGGGGGCGGAGATTGGCATCTCCACCGACAAGCTGCACGCGCGGGGGCCGGTGGGCCTGGAGGGTTTGACGACTTACAAGTGGCTGGTGGAGGGCGAGGGGCAGGTACGGGGGTGAGGATGGCTTAACTATCAATTTTTCGATCGCCAAAAAAAAGGGAGAGGGTCATGCAAACCATTCGCAACAACGCCAGGGAACGTATGAAAAATTCCTGCAAAGTCTGCCCCATCTGCGACGGCCGCGCCTGCGCCGGACAAGTCCCCGGCATGGGGGGGCTCGGGAACGGCGAAGCCTTCCAGAGGAACGTCCGCGCCCTGGCGGAAATCACCCTGAACATGCGCCTCATCCATAACGTCGTCAATCCCGTCACCAACGTTTCTTTCCTGGGCTTGGATTTTTCCATGCCGGTCCTGGCCGCGCCGATTGGCGGCATCTTCAATTGGGAAAAAGCCACCACCGAACAGGAATACGCCGAAGCGGTCATCGGCGGCTGCGGCCAGGCCGGCATCGTCGGCTGCGCCGGCGACGGCGTCCCGCCGGACATTCTCGGGGGCGGGGTCGAAGCCATCAGGAAGGCCGGCGGCATCGGCATCCCCTTCGTGAAACCCTGGGAAGGACAGATGCTGGACGACCGCCTGGAAATGGCCCTCTCCTCCGGCTGCGCCATAATGGGGATGGACATCGACGCGGCCGGCCTCGTGACCCTCCGAAAAATGGGGAAGCCGGTCGGCCCGAAAACGCCCCGCGAACTTGCCGCCATCATCGAAAAAGTCCACGCCCGCAAGGTCAAATTCATGCTCAAGGGAATCATGACCCCGCTTGACGCCCGCCTGGCCGTCGACGCCGGCGCCGACGCCATCGTCGTGTCGAATCACGGCGGCCGGGTCTTCCAGGCCGCTCCCGCGACCGCCGGCGTCCTGCCGGAAATCGCCGCGGCGGTGGCCGGGGCGGTTCCCATCGTCGCCGACGGCGGCGTGCGTAACGGCTTCGATGTCATCAAGATGCTGGCGCTGGGAGCGGATATGGTGGGGGTCGGCCGGCCGGTGACGCTTGCGGCCATCGGCGGCGGCAGCGCGGGGGTGGCCAAGTATTTCGAGACGCTACGCGGGGAATTGGTCCAGGGGATGATTTTGACCGGCTGCGGCATGATTTGGCGGATTAACCGGTCGGTTCTCCACGCAGTCTCTTAATGGTAATGACCGGTTGCAGTGTCCTGGCCAAGGGCTTCGTTTATCCCACCCGCATGACGAAATAGGAAATTGCTATGCGCATACTCACCCGTGCTTTTTGGAAAGACGCCTGGCCCGGAGTCCTGATTGCCTCGGCCCTGGCGGTATTTGCCCATCACCTTGGTCCCAAAATCCCCTGGCTCGGCGGCGGCGGACTCGGCATCCTCGTCGGCGTCGTCCTCGCCAGCTGCAACCCCACCCCCAAAAAACTCAAGCCCGGCCTGACCGCCTGCAGCAAACAAATCCTCCAGCTCGCCGTCATCCTGCTCGGCGCCGGACTCAACCTCGCGCTCGTCTGGCGCACCGGCCTCGACACTCTCTTCCTCATGCTCGCCACCATCTCCGTCGTTTTCATCGCCAGCTACCTCATTGGCCGCTTCCTGCGCATCCCCGGCAACAACCGCGACCTCATCGCTTCCGGCACCGCCATCTGCGGCGGCTCCGCCATTGCCGCTGTAGCACCGGTCATCGGCGCCAAGGATGAGGAAATCAGCTACTCCATTTCCGTCGTCTTTCTCTTCAACCTGGCGGCGGTGGTGATTTTTCCGGCTCTCGGTCACGCCCTGAACCTCAATCCCCACGCTTTCGGCATGTGGGCCGGCACGGCGGTAAACGACACCTCCTCGGTACTCGCCACCTCGCTGGCTTACAACGACGCCTCGGTACCGGTCGCCACCCTGGTGAAAATGACCCGCACCGTGATGATTGTCCCCATCGCCCTGGGGTTTTCGTTATTGGCGGGCTGGCGGGCGCGGCGGGCCGCGTCGGGAGAGGGCCGGGCGGAATTTTCGTTCAGCCGGGTGTTTCCCGGGTTTGTTTTGGGCTTTCTCCTGATGTCGGTATTGGCCACCTGGGGCGGTTTGCCGCCGCAGTGGGCGGGATGGCTGAATGCGGCGGGCAAGTTCCTCATCGTGGTGGCGTTGTCGGGCATTGGTTTGAATACGGATATCCGCAAGATCCTGCGAACCGGCATCCGGCCCCTCATCCTCGGGGTTTGTTTATGGGCGATAATCGGGGTGTTGTCGTTGTATTTGATCGGCCGGGCGGGCTACTGAAACACAGAGGCGGGACGCCAGCGAAATGGCGTCCCGCCCTTGTTTCTTGTTTTCGGCTCTGCATCCAGTCTCAAGCAACAAGCGATAAGTGATAGGCCACGAGAGAGGGCGGTATTACTTATGGTCTGTTATTGCCTCCGGCTTGGCTGTAGAAGTTTTCCAAATACCGCGTTGGTTCCGCGCTTCGTCTTAACGTCCGCAGGGGCTGCAGGAATTGACGATGGGGGTGGTGCAGGCAGGCGCGCAGTCGACGGTGAGGTTCTGGCAGGAGGAGCCCCCGCAGCTGCAGCCGGCGGCGACGAACAGGACGCCCATGAGAACCGCGGAAATCCCCAGCAACTTGATGGTCTTCATTATGTTTCCCCTTGTTGATTATCGCTTGTTGGCGAATTGTTTTTGAGGACCTCCCCAGGCCCTCGTTATGAAAAACTAGTAAACGGAAACGGCCGCCGCGAGTCAAGAAGATTGCTTTACGAAAAAGAGGCCGCAAGCGGTCAAAAAAGGCGTAAAAAACGCTTGCGCAAGCTTTTTAAAATCCGATTGGGGTTTATGAAATTTCCGTTTTTATGATCTTTTCGTAGGCTTGGGGCTGGTCACCGAAGAATTTTTTGGCCATGCTTTGTGCGCCCTTGGCGCGGAAAAAGCTTCTATTGCCTACGCGAACAGGGAGGGGACAATAGAACCGCCTCGCGTTATTCCGGTGTTATCGGACCTGCCGGCCGTATTATCGGTAAAAAAGTGGCGTTCCGGCCCAGGTTCATTATAATGGGCGGTTTCGTCGTTGCGGCTCTGTTCATGGACCATTGGGCACCTCTAAAAATATTCGCGGAAATCTGTCGTGGCAATATGGAAAAAACCGCCCCTGTCGCCCCAGTCGTGAAGTGGGTCGGCGGCAAACGCCAGCTGTTGGGCGTCCTCGCCCCCCTCGTGCCCAAGCGGTACGGGCTCTATTGCGAACCGTTTCTCGGCGGCGGCGCCCTCCTCTTCCACCAGCGGCCCGCCCGGGCCCTCCTCAATGACATCAACGCCGAACTAATCAATGTCTACGAGGTCATCAAGAAAGACGTCGAAAAACTCGTGCTCGAACTCGGCAAATACCGGAACGACGAAGAGCAATACTACGAAGTGCGCGACTGGGACCGGGACTCCGACACCTATGGCCGGCTCTCCCCCGTTCGCCGCGCCGCCCGCATCATTTACCTGAACAAGACCTGCTACAACGGCCTGTTTCGGGTGAACAACGCCGGCGAATTCAACACCCCCTTCGGCCGCCACAAGCAGCCAAACATCCAGAACGCGCCCCTATTGCGGGCGGTCAGCCGCTATTTCCAGGCGGCCGACCTCCGCTTCACCACCCGCGATTACGCCGAGGTCCTCGCCAAGCTGCCGGCCGACTCCTTCGTTTACCTCGACCCCCCCTATTACCCCGTGTCGAAATCCGCCAATTTCACCAATTACACCAAAATCGGCTTCGACCAGGAGGAGCAAATCCGCCTGAAAAATGCCTGCGATCAGCTCGACCGCCGCGGCATCCGCTTCATGCTCTCCAATTCCGCCGCCGACTTCATCCTCGATCTCTACTCCGCCTACAACGTCCGGATAATCAAGGCCAAACGCGCCGTCAATTCCGTCTCGACAAAACGCGGCGACGTCGACGAAATCGTCGTCCGCAATTACGAGTAAAGCCATGGCTTCCGGCGAAAGCAAAAACGACGCGGCCTGGCGCCAATTGTTGGCGAAATTCGACCTGCCCGCGCGGGTGAGGGACAACGGCTACGCCAGCATTTCGGCCGCGCAGATGAAGGAATTCCGCGAACCGCGCCTGATGGCCAAGTTCGATCACCGCCTCCAGCTCCCGCAGCCCTTGGCGGAAAACCGCCTGGCGCTCCTGCCCGTGTCGCGGGGCGAATACCTGCTGGCGCCATTCGACTGCTTCATGCCGCTCCTGCCCGCCACTGGCGGCATCGTCAGGATGAAGCTGCCACCCGGGCTGGAGAGTATCGACGCCGGCGCCCTGACGAGCGAAGCGGTGGCGGTGAATTGCGCCCTGGCAGCCGGAATTTTCGCCGATTTTCTTGCCGAGGAAAAGCTTGTCCCCACCGTTTCCGGCCGCATGGGCTCGGGTTCGTTTTCCTTTGCCGTGCGGGACGGCGCATCCGGCCGCGACGTCCCGGTACGGGTCGACAATGCGCAAATAGAAATCGACGCCGCCCTCGAAGGCGCCAAGTGCCTGGCGCTGATCGAAGCGAAATGCGATCTGGCCGCCGACTTCATCATCCGCCAGTTGTTCTATCCCTATAAAACCTGGGAGAACCGCATCGGCAAAAAGCTTAGGTTGATTTATTTCGTGCATTCGAACGGAATTTTTCATCTAAGCGAATTCGCCGTCGCCGACAGCCGGTTCTACGATTCCCTGCGTCTAATCCGCAGCCGGCGTTATTCGGTCGAGGACACCTCCCTCGCCCTAGCCGACCTGGACCGGGTGGCGGAGTCCGTGTCCCCTGAGCCCGAGCCCCCCATTCCCTTCCCCCAGGCCGATTCCTTCGACCGCGTGGTCAATCTCTGCGAACTGCTATTGCCGAACGGCGGCATGACCCGGGACAGGATTACCACCAACTATGATTTCGACGTCAGGCAGACCGACTACCACACGGCCGCCGGCAGATATCTGGGTTTGCTGCGGAAGGAAAAGGCCGACGGCATCGTGCGGCATTTCCTGACGGCCGAGGGCGAGGCGCTGCTAAGATTGCGCTATCGGGAGCGGCAGTTGGGGTTTTGCGGGCGGATATTGCGGCACGGGGTGTTTCGCGAGGTTTATTTCCTATTTCGCGCCAGGGGAAAAATGCCGGATCGCGGGGCGATTGTGGAAATCATGCAGCGCTCGGGCTTGTACCGGGTGCATGGCAAAAAAACTTACTTGCGGCGCGCTTCGACCGTGGCGGGCTGGGTGGAGTGGATGGCGGGGCTGTGCCCGGAAAAGCGGTTGTTTTAGGGACGGCTCCGATCATCAGGCATCAAGATCGAGTGACCTGAGGAAATCGGCTGGAGAAATAACCTTTATGTTCAAGGATGTTCCTTTCAAATCAAGCAAGTGAGCATCCCCTGACACCAGCCAACTCGCTTTCGCTTGTCGCGTAAGGGTTACGAAAACCGCATCTTTGCTATCGACCAACCCTTCTATTTCCTCCGATGGGTAGGATAATGTAAACGTTTCGGTATATGGCAGGAATTCGGCTAAAAATGCATTCACATCGTTTGTTTCCAAATGGAATTTTGGATACGCCAAAACTCGAATGAATTCTTCTATGGTTTCTTTGCACACCACCGGAACAAACAGTCCTTTCTGCCAGGCTGTTCGCAATCCCGACAAACGCCCTTTGCCAAACAGTAATGCCGACACCAGGCAATTCGTGTCCAATACCACTCGCGAGCGACTCACGGTTTATCCTGCCTCGCCCACGCTATGGCATCCACCACATCATCCTCAGTGATGTTAAGCGCGGCTAATTTTTCTCGGACTTTGCCCGCAGGATTGATATGAACCGGGGTCAGGACAATACGCTCGCCTTCGGTTACCACCTCAAAATACTCGACCTCGCCTAACTGGGTAACGATGGCCTTTGGGAGAGTGAGTCGTTTTTTCTTACGCGTCATTTTGGCCAACATGGGATATCTCCGCGGAATAAGGGCTTGTCACAAAATAAGCTGGTCATGTTTAGACAAGGAACAACGTTCGCGGTAGCCATTTGTGCCGGCGGTTCAGGCACAAATGGCGGACGCGGGCGTTGTGACGCAGTATAAACTTGTCCAGGTTGATTTGTGACGATGCCTCAGGAAGTAATGCATCCTAATCCCACAACGCTACTTTTACGGGAACCACTTCCGTAAAAGTAGCATGAGTATAGGGTTAGACAATAATTCCAGCGCTGGCGGTAAAGAACGACGGTCACCACAACTGGTTATTCATGCTAGATTTGCGGGGCGGTTCCCGCAAATCTAGCGTTGTAGAGCTAATTTTCAGTATACGTTATTATTAGAAGCCGGCCTTCCTTTTCCGATCCGTCCGGGGTGTCGCTTCGCTCACCCCGGGGAGAGGGTTATTTTTAGTGGCGCAACTTTGTTGCTTATAAAAATGTAACCGCATTTTGACCGGGGGGCTGGTTGCGCCCCCCTGGGACCCCCGCAACCAGCGGCCACGCTGGACTTATTTAACCACTTTTTTGGGCTTCGCCCATTACCGCTTTTTTTACCGCTATCCGCTATTTGCCGGCCTGCTTCTCGAAAATCTTCCCCATCCGCCGGCAAGTGACCTCCGAAAACTTCATCTCCCGCAACTTGTCCACCACCGTCTTCGCGTCCACCGGCCCCATCTTCATCACCGCCTCCTTCGCCGCCGGCAACTCGTCCTTGAACACCACATCCTGCAACTGTTCCGACAACTCCGTCGCCTTGTCAATCACCCCCGCGGCAAAATTCAAAATGTTCTGGTTCGCCCCGACATTGATCCCCTTCTGAATCGCCGCCCGGCTCGTCTGACGCGCCTTCGTCGCCGCCCCAAACACCCCCCGCACCATCTTCAGGGCGTCGGCATTGCGGCCGCTACGGCGCAAAAGCGCAATAATAAGGTTCATCACATTAATCTCGTACTTCACGTCCCCGGTCGACGCATGATTCAATATGTCCTGGTAACGCGCCAGCGCCACCGTCATCGCCGCCGTCTCCTCAAGGGGAATCCCCGGCCAGGTATCCTGAAAACTCTCCAGGTAATCCTCGAAAGTTTCAAACTTGTCCGGCACCTTCTCGTCCGGCAAACCCAGCTGCGACTTCTCCCGGTACAGCCACGCCAAACGCAAGTAAAACCTGGCCAGCTTCGGATACTGCCGCATATTCACCGACAACAACTCCTGCGCGTAAATCGCCAGCAAATGCGCCAGAATCGCCGAATCCACCTGGTAGCGGTCCACGTCGAAATGTATGTTCGAGCCCATGTTGGCGATGATGCTGTTGGGCATGCGCGAATGAATCAGGAGCTTTTCCTTGATCAGTTCCAGCTTGCCCCCCGAATTGTCCTCGCCGCGGAATATTTCCTTTTCGTCGCAGTAATGACAGTTCGGGCAGTGCCAAATATAATAGAAGTTCGGCCTGACCTCCCCGAATTCAGGGTTCTCCCATGTGTACACCGACACATGCGAATCCTCTTCAATCCCCTCTTCCTTGTACATGCGCGATTTAATGTAACGTTGCGTCGACTCCACCGCGCAAAAGGGACACTTCACCTTGACCCCGACAAACGGCGTATCCTTGGCCATGCTCAATCCTCCTGATTTGTCCGTTCCAACCCCTATTCCCAGGCAAGGATACAACAAAACCGCCCGGCGTAAAAGGAAAAAGGGCGCCCACTCGCTGGACGCCCCCGATTTCACCGAAAAGCTTGCCCCGCTCTCATTCGCCCTGGTTCGGTTTGACCGACGGCGCCGCCGCCGGTTCCGCCGCCGCTTCAGGACGGAGCGCCGCCGCCCCGGCCGACACCGACCGCTCCACCGCCGCCGCCGCGCTTTCAATTTTGCCTTCGGCGTTGTCCAGCGCCATATGGGCGGAATTCACCGCCGCCGCCGCACCGTCCGGCCGCACCGACTGTCCGCCCGAAGCGTCCGGCGCCGGAGCTTCCTCCGGCCGCAAAGCGCCCGGCTCGACCAACGGCCCCGCCGACGGCGCCTCGCCGGTCCGCTCAACCTGCGGGAGGGCCATGCCGCTCGGCAGGCTGGTGTCGACGCGTTGATGGAAATACCAGTTGATGGTCAGGCACATCAGCACGAACAGGGTGAAGAGGTAGGCGGTCATGCGCCGAAGCGGATTCTTCGCGCCCATGACGCCGTCCATGCCGGTGGACATGCCGGTGAGCCCGCCGCCCTTACCCTCCTGCAAAAGAACCATGCCGACAATCAGGAACGACACAAAGAAGAAGACAAGCATGAGAAGAAAGCCCACGGATAAACCCTCCTGACCCGGTGCTGGCGGGTTAAAGCAATAATGCGACAAAAATGCGACAAAAAAAACACGGTCCACGGCGTTTGCCGAACGTGGTTGGGCTTCGAGCCCTTGTTGACGGCAAAAAGAAACATTATATGTTGGGGGTCGGGGCAAGCAAGGGAAAAATCCGCCAGGGAAGCGGCACGGACATATATCATCCCTTGGCCGTTTCTATCGAGTGGATGACCGACCCGTCCCGGTAGAGTATGCACTTCACCCGCCTGCCCGCCACCGGCCGGTATTCCGGAATCTCCCCCTCGCGGCATTCCGGCATGGCTTTGGGGCAACGGGTATGAAAACGACACCCCGGCGGAGGGTTGTCGGCCCGGGGGACGTCGCCCTTCAGGATGATTCGCCGTTTCCTCTCCGCCACCTGCGGATCCGGTTCGGGGATGGCCGAAAGCAGCGCCTGGGTGTAAGGATGCAGCGGCTGGTTGAAAAGCTGCTCCGCCGACCCCTCCTCCACCAGATTCCCCAAATACATCACCCCCACCCGATGCGACAAGTGCCGCACCACCGCCAGATCGTGGGCGATGAACACATACGCCAGCCCCAACCGATCCTGAAGATCGCGAAGCAGATTGATGATCTGCGCCTGAATCGACACGTCCAGGGCCGACACCGCCTCGTCGGCGACGATAAACCCGGGGTCGGTCGCCAAGGCCCGGGCGAGGCCGATGCGTTGCCGCTGCCCGCCGGAGAACTCGTGCGGATAGCGGTCCAGGGCGTCGGGGCCAAGGCCGGTGAGGGAGAGGATTTCCGCCGCCCGGTCCCGTTTGGCGGCCGGGGTAAGCTTCGGTTGATGGATGGTCATGCCTTCCTCGACGATGGCGCCGACGCTCATGCGGGGGTTCAGGCTGGAGAAGGGGTCCTGGAAAACCACCTGGGTTTGCCGGCGGAAGCGGCGCAGGTCCTTGCCGTGAAGCCCGGCGATGTCCCGGCCCTGCATCAGAACCTGACCGGAAGTCGGCTTCTCGAGATTGAGGAACAGGCGTCCGGTGGTGCTTTTGCCGCAGCCGGACTCGCCGACCAGGGAATAGGTCTCGCCTTTCGCGATGTGGAGGGACAGGTTGTCGACGGCGCGGACATAACCGGCGACCCGGCCGAAAACCCCGCTTTTTATGGGATAATGCTTGGTGAGGTGGCGGCATTCGACCAGCGGCGGGACGGCGGAAACGCTCGCGTTGGCCGAAGAGGGGGAGGCTTGGGGTTTATCGCTGGTTGTGGTCATGCGCGGCTCATTTACCTTTCGGTTCGGGTATATTGAAATATCGGCATATTTTAGCGACTACGCCAAGCGAAAGATCATTATGCCTCGGGACTGGCATACTTTTCCCACCGTCGGTGTTCTGCCAGATGTCGTGTTCACCTCCTCGGCGTCGAAGAGAACAGCCATGTTCAGACAAATGCTGTATGAATCTTCGGCGATTCATGATTAGGCTTTCACCAATCTCTGTCGCCGACCAGTGGCTCGATTTTTTTCAGCCACATTACTACGGCCAGTTGTGGATTGTTTTACGCTAGTATTTTCCATCCGGCACGCATCAAGAAGTTTCTTCGCATCGTAAGCCATGGCGAACGCCTCGTCGATAGTCCTGGCTTGAGTGACCAATTCCGGGTCGAACGGGCAGGTGACCACCAGCCATTTCCCACCGTCGGATTCCAAGTTCAGCACCAATGTACCATCAGTGACGGTATAACTTTTCATTTGTTTCGAGGCTGTTTTCATAGCCAACTCCTCTTCCTTACCGGTCCGCCACCCCGGGGAAATGGCAGGCGGAACTTTGCCCGCCGCCGTTGTCGGTCAGGAGCGGTTCCGTTTCCCGGCAAATATTCTGGGCAAAACGGCAACGCGGCGAAAACCTGCACCCCTTCGGCCGCGACGCCAACCCCGGCACACTGCCGCCAATCGCCGGCAAACGCTCCACCTTGGCCCCCAAACGCGGGATACTCGCCAGCAATCCCGAAGTGTACGGATGCATCGGCCGCCGGAAAATGTCCCCCACCTCGGCAATTTCGACAATCCGCCCCGCATACATCACCGCCGCCCGCTGCGCCAGTTCCGCCACCAGCCCCAGATTATGGGTGATGAACAGCATCGACATCCCGCGTTCGCCGCGAATGCGTTCGAGAAGCTCGATTATCTGCGCCTGGATGGTGACGTCCAGGGCGGTCGTGGGTTCGTCGCAAAGAATGATTTCCGGATTCCCCAACAACGCCATGGCAATCATCGCCCGCTGCTTCATGCCGCCCGAAAGCTCGTGCGGGTAACGCGCCATCAAGCCGCGCGGATTCGGCAGACCCACCGACTCGATGGCCGCCGCCACCTTGGCGTCGATTTCCTCCGGACTGTCCGGGGTCGAGTGGGCCGCCACCGCTTCCGCCAGTTGCTCTCCCATGGTGTAGACCGGGTCGAAGCTGGTCATCGGTTCCTGGAAAATCATCGACATCGCGGCTCCCCGCACGCCGCACATTTCCTTGTCGCCGAGTTTGAACAAATCCCGTCCCGACAATATCGCCTCCCCGCCGACGATTCGGGCCGGCGGCACCGGCAAAAGCCGCATCAAGGCGAGACAGGTCACCGATTTGCCGCAGCCGGATTCGCCGACCAGGGCCAGGGTCTCCCCTTCCCTGACGGTGAAGGAGATGTCGTCGACGGCGAGGGCTTCCGTGTTTCCGCCGAGGCGGAAGGCGACGGAGAGACGGTTTACTTCAAGTCGTGGGGGTCTGGTCATAACCAACCTTCATGTTGATCCTGGGCGGCAGTTCGTTTATATTATAGGGTACTATCTTTCACCCGGTTGTGATTATATTAATTTGCCCACTCGGAGACAAGTAGGAGATGGCCAACCAACCAGACCCGCCGGACGACATCATGGAGGCGGCGAAGTACATCCAGAAGATGCGCGGCAAAACATACATGTCCCGGGAGGATAAAGAAAACCTCAACCGGGCTAAATTGCGCATCGCCTATTGGGCCTGCCGGAGTGAGGGGATTGTCGCCACGAAGTACAATCTGGAATATGTCATGGGTGCGGATGCGGTGGATATCGTCAAGGCCTACGACAAGTATTTGGTCAATGAAGCGGAACGCGCCGAGAGGGAAAAACGCGAACGGAAGGAAAAGGGCGGCAAGGATGACGGCAAGTTCTGGGACGGCGCCGGCGGCTGAGGCTGCGGGATCGGCTTTAGGGTTTGCCCAAAAATAACTTTTACCAGTTTAACCCGGGTGTTTCGTTTGGAACGGCATTTTCGCCCTTACCGCCTGGTCGAAAATGCCTCTGGGTCATTGGGCAAATTCTGAATGGGTAAAAGTTAATTTTGGGCAAACCCTTAATTCACCACAGAGACACCGGGAACACAGAGAAGGGCAATTCAGGAGAAGCACCATGCAGGCCGAACCTACCGTAATCGCGGAATCGCTAGTCCATCAGGGGCGTTTTCTCACCACCAAAATTTTGCATTGGCGGGACGCCCGGGGTCAGCTGCGGGATTGGGAGGCGGCGGAGCGGGCGTCGTGGTCGGGGGCGGTGCTGATAATTCCCCGCCTGGTTCCCAGCGGGCGGTTGTTGCTGATTCGCCAGTACCGGCCGCCGACGCGTTGTTTCGTGTATGAATTTCCGGCCGGCCTGGTGGATAAGGGCGAGTCGCCGGAAGGGGCGGCCTTGCGGGAGCTCCGCGAGGAGACCGGGTTTGCGGCCGCGAAAATCCGGCTGTTTCCCGAAGCGTATACGACGCCGGGGATGAGTAACGAATCGGTAAGCATGGTGCTGGCGGAAATAGACGAGACGGCGGCGGAGAACCGCGAGCCGGAGACCGCTTTCGACGCGTCGGAAAGCATCGAGACGCTGTTTGTGGCGGAGAAGGATTTGGGGGATTTTTATCGGCGCGAGTGCGAACGGGGTAACGCGTTCGACGCGAAATTGGCGGCGTACATCCTGGCCGCCGCAATGCGATGATGTACTGACGGCGGACTGAAATAAACTTTTCAACCAGTCGGCATTGTATCGGCGGAACGCGAATTCAACCCCGCCCCAACCACCAAGCCAGCGAGGTCACTAACAGAAAAAGCAAATTGATCCAGCTGAACCATACCAGGTACCGCCTCCTGTCGCCCCGCCTCTGCACATACAGCTTATAGGAAATCAAACTCGCCATTGAAGCAATCAGCGTGCCGCAGCCGCCGGCGCTGACCCCGGCCAGCAAATCCGCCGCATTGTCGGTAAACCGCGACAACAACACCGCCGCCGGCACGTTGGAGATGATCTGACTCATGCCCACGGCAGTGGGAAAAGCCCCCCAGTGCATCAACCCCCGCAGTTCCTCCGCCACCCGCGGCAAAGTCGAAACATTCCCCACAAAAATGAAAAACCCGATGAAAGTCAGGAGCAAAGCAACGTCCACCTGCTGGAGAATGCTCCTCCCCTTGTATAGCGCCAACCCCAAAGCCAGGGCAAAGGCGAGGCGGTAATCCAGCAGATTGAATACCGCCATGATGGCGGCCAGAAAAATTACCGCAAAAGGCACCGCCGTCCGCAACCGCATGCGCGAAGCCGGCACGGTGGGATGCGCCGCCCCCCTCCTGCCGAAAAACAGGCAAATGCCGGCCAGAAGCACCGCCCCCGACAACACCACCGGCCATACCGCCCGAAAGAAATCCGTCAGACGCATCTGGAAAAAGGAAAACAGGTACAGGTTTTGCGGATTGCCAATCGGCAAGAGCGCGCTGCCGACGTTGGCCGCCACGGTCTGCAAAATGACGGTCAGGCAGGGGTCGGCGTTGATTTTTTGATAAGCGAGGAGCGCCAGGGGCACGAGGATAATCAGGCTGACGTCGTTCGTTATCAGCATGGAGGCGAAAAAGGTTCCGAAGACCAGTATGAAGCCGAGTTGCCGCACGTTATGGGAGGAATTCACCATCAGGGCGGCGGCCCGGTCGAAAATGCCCGCCGTCATGAATCCGGCCGAAGCCGTCATCAGGCAGAATAGGCAGGCCAGGGTCTTGAAGTCGATATAATCCGCCGTCGGCACCGCCAACAGGCACGAGCACAGCCCCAAAGCGAGGCTCAACCACATCACGGTGTCCTTCAGGAGGACCTCGCGGAAATATTCCCGCCAGGGCACTACCCTGGCGACAGACATCCTCCGGCTTTCCTGGTATAAGCGTACCGATGCAGGCATGAGCGGTTACCTTCCTTTCCCCTTCCACCCCATACCCCGCGTTTTACGGAGCCGGGTTCTTTTTGAAATTCGGCGGTTTTTCATTTTACAAAATCCCGCCGGCTGCACAATGGCGCAATGGCGGAGGAGACGCTATAATAAACGCCATGTATACCAAGGCGACCTGAATTTTTGCAGATGGAGTCGCAATCATGTTTGCCGCGTTGCCCCTTTACAAAAACATCACTCTCGCCTGCCTGGTCGCCGCCGGGCTGGCGTGCCTCGCCGCCTGGTTGAATCCCCAAGCCGTCAAGCGCTTGGACATGACCGTGTTCGACCATTATCTGCAGGGACAAGTCAAACCGCCGCCCCTGAACCGCAAAGTCGTCGTCGTGCTGGCGACGGAACAAAGCATGTTCGCCATTCAGGAATGGCCGTGGCCCCGCAGCATCCACGCCGTCCTGCTCGACCGTTTACGCCTGGCGGATGTGGTGGCGATGGACATCACCATGTCGGACCTGTCCAGCCCGGCCGAGGACGCGAAGTACGTCGAGGCGGTCGCGAAGCATGGCCGGGTCGTGCAAGCCGTGCACCACATTCCAACCGCGCCGGAGGCGGATCAATTGGTGCCGCCTTTCCCCGCCCTCGCGGCCAAGCTGGCCGGGACCGGCGTCACCAATCTCCCCGACGAACCGAACGGCATTTATCGGGACGCCTATCTGTACTGGAACATTTCCGGCGCCCTCGTCCCCTCTTTCCCCACCGCCGTCTGGAACGCCTCCGGCCACAAGTCGCCGGCCCTCTCCCGCCTGGGCGGCCGTCCCGCCATCGATCTGCCTTCGGGCGCGGTCCGCCTGAAAGAAGACCTGTCCTTCAAAATCCACCACCCCCGCCCGGAAATCCCCGTGTACGAATACTTCGACGTCTACAGCGGAAAGTACCCGGAAGAAACGTTCCGCCATGCCGTCGTCTTTGTCGGGGTAAACGCGGTCGGCGCGACCGACCATTATCCCATCGGCCGTTCACGGGTTCTGCCGGCGACCCTGTACAACGCCCACACCCTCCTTACCCTCCTGCACGGCTGGATACCGGCCGAAGCGCCGCGTTGGCTGATTGTCGCGGCGGCGGGGCTGTTGGCGGCGTTTGGCGCGGGGATTGGTTGGGCGCGGTCGCTTCGGCGCGGTTGGGTGTTGGCCGTTGCCGTTGCCTGCCTCTGGCTTACCCTTGCGGCGTTATCCTTCTTTTACGGCCGGATGTGGCTGCCGCCGGTAATGCCTTTACTCGGCCTCCTGGCCGCGTTTGTCACCGCGTCCATAATCCAGCTGCGGACCGTTTCCGGCGAGTGGCAGGTATCGCAGCTGTCCATCGAATCGCTTCTGGCCCTGGGCGGCGGCGAGGCGGAACAGCACGAAGAGATGTCCTTCCCCGACTATCTGGCCTCGCGCTGGAAGTTGCTGGAACGGTGGAGCGGGATAAGGCTGATCGAACCCTGCGCGGGCAAGGACAATCCGGCGGTGCAGTTCATCCAGGGCGAAGCGGGCAAGGGCAAGGCGGACAGGCAGGACGAGGCGCTGCCGGCGACGCTGATCGCCTCGCATAACGAAAACCGCCTGCTCCTCCGTCTACCGGAAACGCGATCCGGCGAGGCGCGTTTCGCCGTGTTGGGCTGGAAGGGCCGGAAAAGCACGGAGGCGGTGAAAGGGGTGAGCGCCCTGGTGCTTTCGGCGGCGATGCACTACAAGGCAAGGGAAGAAGGCAAAGCCAGACGGAAATTATTCCTGGACGTCATTCGGCTAATCATGGGCGCGATGGACGCCAAGGACCCGACCACGGCGGGGCATTCGGAGCGGGTGGCGGAATTGTCGCGGGGGTTGGCGCGGGACCTCGGTCTGCCGCCAAGGGAAGTGGATGAAGTGTACTTCGCCGGTCTCCTGCATGATATCGGCAAGATCGGCATCCCCGACCGCATCCTCAATTATCCGGAACAGTTGTCGGCCCAGGACATGGAAGTCATGCGCCAGCATCCCGATATCGGCGCGTCGATCATGGGGAAAATCGAATTGCCGACGTCGGTGCGTTCCGGCATTGCCGAGCATCACGAACGCCCGGACGGCGCGGGTTACCCGCACCGGCTGACGGGGCAGGAATTGAGTTTGACCGGGCGGATCATCAAAATCGCCGACGTTTACGACGCCTTGTCGAGTAAACGCCAGTACAAGGATCCCTTGCCGCAAGACGCGGTGTACCGGGCGCTGACCAAGGGGAAGGGGAAGGAGTTCGACGTGAAGCTGCTGGAGGTATTTTTAAAACGGCATTTTCCGGATTATCCGAATATGCCGACGACTCCTTGAAAATTCGTAACCTGTCCCGAATGGCGCTGAAATAAGGGTAAACTTTTGCGGAGCGATGATTTAAAATAATTTTTACCACAGAGAACACAGAGAACCACTCTTAACTGCGGAATGACGTATAGAGCGGCTCTAACAAACATATAGCACCCAATAGCGCCGCTCTTTTGCCCTCACTCTTCGTTGCTCGTCGGTTACAGCCTATTCAAGGATGCGCCCTCCTCGCGCCTCGATTGAGGGCAAAATAGCGGCACTCTTGGGTG